>CAZQJD010000134.1:0-5337 GCA_964593575.1 uncultured Oscillibacter sp. | reverse complement strand
GCCTCGATCTGGTCGGGGATGATGGAATACTGACCGCCTCTGAGACGCTTGACGCCCCGGATCTTGATGATATCGGTACCTGCACCGGAAATGTTTGCGCCCATGGCATTGAGGAAGTTGGCCAGATCCACGATGTGGGGCTCCTTGGCGGCGTTTTCGATGACGGTGTTGCCGTCCGCCAGAACGGCGGCCATCATGATATTCATGGTGGCACCCACAGAGACCACATCCAGATAGATGTTGGCGCCGTGGAGCCGACCGCCTTCAGCCTTGGCCAGAATGAAGCCGCCCTCCACCATCATCTTGCCGCCCAACGCGGTGAAGCCCTTGACGTGCTGGTCGATGGGGCGGACTCCGCCGAAGTTGCAGCCGCCGGGCATGGAGACCTCCGCGCGTCCGAAGCGGCCCAGCAGGGAGCCGATGAGGTAATAGCTGGCGCGGATCTTCGTAGCCAGCTCATACGGGGTGCGGGTGGTGCGGATACGGGTGGCGTCGATCTCCACCGTATGGGGATTGATGCTGCGGACGGTGGCGCCAAGGCTTTCCAGGATCCGGAGGCACAGGGTAACGTCGGAGATCTGGGGAATGTTTTCAATGCGGCAGACCCCGTCCACCAGAAGAGCGGCGGGGATGATGGCAACAGCAGCGTTTTTGGCGCCGCTGATCTCTACTTCACCAAAGAGCGGCTTGCCGCCGCGGATCACATACTTCGTCAATGTAGGAACCTCACAATATCACGATAAACGAATTTATACGAATCATTGTGCCGCCGGGCACAAAACAGGGGCACATCCAGTGTTCCCTGAAAGTCGGTATTCTATGCAAACATCGCTTTTCGCGCCGGAACGGATCGTCGGCGCAAATCGGGTGGCCGGGACCTTATAAATCTGCACAGCAAAAAACATGCGGCAAGGCCACACAGATCCAGCATAGCATATCCTTCCCGGAAAAGCAAGGTTTCTGGCGGTCTGGAGAGAAATTGTTCCTTTTTGTAACCGTTTGCGCACAGACACGGTCAGGGCAGGGTAACGGCACCGGTGGAGGAATTTACATAGCATTTGCCGGTATTGGTGATGATGCACCAGGCGGGGGAGAGCGTCATGGGGGATGCAGTGGTGGTTTGCAGACGATAGCAGGGATAGACCTCGCTGACAGAGGAGATCACCACGCCGCTTCTGCGGCGCTCCTGCAGGAAAATGGTCAGAGCAGTGACTGCGTTCAGCGGTGTTTCATCGGAAACCGTACTGGCCTGAGGGAGATGAATGCCGGAAACAGAGAGCAGGCGACCATCCTCGACCCGGAAGACGGCGGAGGCATCTATCACAGGGCAGTTGTCCACATATTGGAGGGCGGAAACTGTGCCGTTGTTCTGACTCAGGCTCCACTCCAGAGCCTGATAGTTGAATTCCTGACAGAAGCGCTGGATCAGCGTGGCTGCGTCCTGCTGGTCCGCCAGCAGGCGGACCTCAAAGCTGCCGTTGGAGCGGAAGATGGCCTCGCCGCGGCTGCTGCGGCAGGTATAGATGCCGCCGCCCTCGTCCTGTGTGTTCAGCGCATCGCCCAGAAAGAATACGGCCAGCAGACGGTCCTCGTCGGTGCTGCGGACGGGCGTTTTTGTGACCGGAGAGGGCACGGTGGGAACATCTGCCGCGTTCAGAAGAATGCCGTCCGAGGCAAATAAGCGGGAAAGCTCCTGTGCCAGACGTGCCTGAGCGCTGTCCGCCTGCAGGCGCTGGACGGCCATGGAGCCCAGCAAAAAGGCATTCAGCAGAGCCAGGATCAGAATGATGATATTTTTCAGACGGGCGCGTTCCAAGGCAGTCACATCCTTTGCGTAAAAAGTATCAGGGGGAGGGTCATTCCTGCAGCCATGCGGCGGAAACCGAGGTACCGTTGTCTACATAGCAAATGGAAAGCTCGCCGCCGTCACCGTCAGAGACGATGGCCAGTGCCTGCAGCAGAGGCAGCAGCAGAGAACGCTCGTTTTCTGATGCCGTGTATCGGCGAAAGCGGATGGAGAAGCTGGTGACACCGGTGGAGTCCACCTCCACCTGTGCGGCTGGCTCTCCGCTGCTGTGCCGCAGGAGAACTCCGTCCACATGGTGGTCAAAGGTCACGAGCCAGCCGCGCTGCGTGGTCTGAACGCTTTTCAGGCACAGGCTTGCGTCGCTGTGGGAGATCAGCCGGTTCAAACTGCGGAAGGCGCACAGAACAGCGTTTTCCGTGGAGGCGGATTCGCCGGAGATGCTCATCTCCGGGATATAGGTGCCGCCGCCGTCATACAGCAGTGTGCCGTCTGGCTCGATGCGCAGAGTGCGCTCGCCGTCACGGACTACCTCGGTTCCGTTGGATTCTGTGTAGCGGGAGTTGGTGTTGGGGTTAAAGCCCAGGGCGGAGAGCAGCGGATCGGACGCCTGTGCCACAGGGGTAGAAGTCAGCACTGGATAGTCCCGCAGTTCACCGGTATGCAAAAGGGAGTAGGGGTTGGTGGCAGAGTCGCTCAGCTCATAGGCGAAGGCCACGGTATCCATCTGGACACCGTTTATCAAATTCAGCAGGGCTTCCACACTTACCTTGGTGGTGCAGCGCAGATACCTTGTATCGTCGGTAAAAGAGAGTATGACAGAATTCTGGTCCACAGACAGTGCCATTCGCCGGACATTCAGCTCCTGCACAGGCGTGGAAGCGCCTACGATACCTGCCACTACCGGCATGGGCAAAGGTACTGTCCAGTCGCAGTAGACGGAGGTGGCGTCCAGCGCGGTGCGGAAATCCCGTTCAGTGCAGGCGGTTGGGGTACCTGCGGAGCCAAGAGCCTCCTGCAGCAGATTGCGGATGCTTGCAAACCCGTCGCTGGTGCTGGTCATGTGCAGATCGCCATAGCGTCCGTAGGCGCCGGAAATGGCAATGCGGACAACAGCCTCAACGGAGGTCAGGGTCTCCTCTGACGTATCGGTCGTGTCGGTACTGGTTTGCCTGGTGGCCAGGAGGGCGGTCAGAGAGCTTTCGGTTTGCTGGTGGATGAAGAGGAGCAGCGCGCTGACAGACAACAGCAGGATCAGCAAATTCTGCAGCATGTTGATATGTTTTTTGGACATGCAGCGCCTCCTTTCCGAGGATCACAGAACAGTTTACATAACAACCTGAGCGATGGGAAGCTCCAGCCGGACGGTGGTGCCGGGCCCATCGTGGGGAGCGAGGCCGATGGTGCCGTGGTGACGGTCCACGATCTCCTTGGCGATGGACAGGCCCAGACCGGTACCGCCGGATTCCCGGGAGCGGGCCTTATCCACGCGGTAGAAGCGGTCAAAGACACGGCTGCGGTCCTTCTCAGGGATGCCGATGCCGTCATCGGATACTTCCATCCAGACGCGGTCCCCTGTTGTGCCGGCACGGATGGCGATATGGCCGCCGTTGGGGGTGTATTTGATGGCGTTGCCGATCACATTGGTCATCACCTGCTCCAAACGGGACCGGTCGCCGGAGATGAGCGGCAGCTCGTCCTCAATATGGCAGGTCAGCTCCTGATTGTGGCGCTGGGCAGCCATGGCATTGGCACGGAATACGCTCTCGATCGCGTCATGGAAGGGAAAACGGGTGAGCAGGATCTCGGTGTTGCCGGTGTCCAGACGGCTGAGCGTCAGCAGGTCCTGCACGATATGGGTAATGCGGTCTGGTTCATTGATGATGATGTCCAGAAAGCTGTTGGACATGTCGGGAGGCAGGTCGCCTTCCGCGTCGCGAAGCGTTTCCGCATAGCTGCGGACGTTGGTCAGGGGAGTGCGCAGCTCGTGGGATACGTTGGCCACGAATTCCTTGCGGCGCTCCTCGTTGCGGTGCTGCTCCGTGGCGTCGTGGATCACGGTCAGTACGCCGCCGCTTTCCAGATCGGCGAAGGGAGCCAAATACAGCTCCAGGATCCGGTCGCCTACCCGCATCTCCGATTCCGCATGGTTGGAACGGTGCAGGGCCAGCATCTGCTCAAAGGGGAAAAGATGGGCAAAGAGATCGTTATAGCAGTGATCTACATCCAGCGACTGGCCCAGCATTTCCTTGGCGGCAGGATTGGCGTGGATCAGCTGTCCGTCGTGGCCGAAGGCCACCACGCCATCGGTCATGTGGAGGAAAAGCGTGTCCAGCTTATTGCGTTCGCTCTCCACGGCAGCCAGTGTCTGCTGAAGGACCTCCGCCATCTCATTGAAGGTGCCGGTGAGAATGCCGATCTCATCGGTGGATTCCACCGGCAGCTCGCTGTCAAAGTCGCCGGCCGCTACGCGCTCGGCGCCGGCGGTCAGCTTTTCGATGGGACCCACCATGGCCTTGGACAGCAGGAAACTCAGCAGCAGAGAGATGAGAAGACCCACCAGCAGTGCCTGCATGATGATGAGAAACAGCTGGTCGTTCAGAGCGGAAACGGTGGTGAGGTTATCCAGAATGTAGATGATGCTCAGAAGAGAGCCGCTCTCATTGACAATGGGGATGGCAACGTCCATGTAATCATCGGTGATGCTGCTCTCATCGCCCACGGCGCCATTTTGGGCGATGAGCAGATTGGCGGTGGTGCCATGAGGCAGCAGGCCGTTTTCCAGCGTGGCAGAACCGTTCAGATAGTTGCCGCTGCCATCCAGCACGTAGTAATTGCGTGTGCGGTAGTCGATACCCAGAAGACCGGCGTTGGCCTCCAGCATGGCCTGGATCCGGTCAGCGCCGTCAGACTGTGCGGCCTCCCGGCACAAAGAGGCGTAGAAATCCTCGTTTTCCTCGCCGAACACAGCGTTGATCTGCTGATAAAAAGTGTCGATATAGAAGCTGGACACACTGGTGGTCAGAAAAGCGGCGATCACAACCATCAGGGAAGTGATCAGCAGCAGCAGGATCATGGTCAGCTTCATGTGAAGGCTGCGGAACATGGAAGCACCTTCCTTCTGAAAAAGAAGTAGAGCGGATCAGACCGCGAAATAGTAGCCGGCGCCGCGGCGGGTCAGGATGTACACAGGATTGGAGGGATCGGACTCGATCTTCTCCCGCAGGCGGCGGATGGTAACGTCCACTGTGCGGGCATCGTCGCCTACATAAATGTAGTTCCAGACCTGCTCCATCAGCTCGTTGCGGTTGTAGACCCGGTTGGGATGACTGGCCAGGAAGGTCAGCAGCTCATACTCCCGGGCGGTGAGGTCGATGATCCTGCTTCCGCGGAAGACCTGATGGCTTTCGGTGTTGATGGAGAGATCGCCGGCCACAGGCATGGCGGAGGAAGCCGGGGCTGCCGCGGCGGAAGCATTCATATCTGTACGGCGGATATTGGCGCCTACTCGGGCAATGAGCTCCCGCATGGAG
>CAZQJD010000133.1:0-5352 GCA_964593575.1 uncultured Oscillibacter sp. | reverse complement strand
TTCCCTGTATGGCTACATCTTTGTGGTTGACGGATGGGACGACGATGAAGCGGCGGTAAATCAGTACCCCGAAGATATGAAAGCCTGCCTGTGTTACGCAGAGTCCATCGGCTGCGATATGCTGGTCATTGACGGCGATTGCGACATCGTAGACGGGCTGCCGGTTTACAACTGGTAAGGAGGGCGCTATGCACCTTCACATGAGACAGTTTGACGGGCATACCTTCGGAATGGATGTACAAAATACTGTCGCATTTAAGCGGATGAAAAAGAATGTTTTCTTCGGAGAGGTAAAGCCGAAAGGCTGGAGCCGGACGATCACCGCACCTTGCGTAAAAGCACAGGATCTTGCCGCCACCATGGGACAAGCCGGTTGGCTTGTTCGTGATATTCACGACATGGAAACGGTTAGCTGGGGCGACAGCGGAGATCATCATGTGGTCTACGATACCGAAGAAGCAAAAATTAAGGAGGAAATCTTGTGAAAAAATTCGATCTTAAAAAAGAAGTTAAAGAAGCAATCGAAAACCCCGGTCTGATGTTCCGTGTGGTGTTGACCTGCTGGGATTATAAAGTTCACAATAAGCCTTATGTGGATTGTGTGAGCGTACTGTATCCCACCCGCAGAGAAGCGTCTGATGCCGTTTCCAAGTGTGTTAAGGAAGAACTGGAAGCGCTGAATGATGGCAGATCCCTTATTCCTGTAACAGACTGTGACGGAAATATCGTTTGCTATGACTACGATTTCCGCGCAGACGAAAACAGTGACCATGAGAACTGCATTCATTTCTGTGACGGCGATGATTACCAGGAAGTTACCTATTATGATATCTTCCCAGTACAGTTTATGCGCTTGCCCGACAACACCTATTCTGCATATTCCTGTGAATATCGCGGCTTCTATGTCCTGGCCAACGAGAAACATAATCGTTTCCAGATCAGCAGCGTCATGGTCAGAGCGCACAGCAGAGAAGCAAGTTTTTTCATGGAATCACTCCTAAATGTTTTTCCAGCAGCTTTTCCAGCCACAGGACGGCCAGATACATCAAAACTGCCGCGATGGCCAGCAGCAGAACGGTGGACATGACCAGATCCATGTTGAACACCTGAGAGCCGTAGACGATCAGATACCCCAGACCGGCACGGGACACCAGAAATTCACCCATGATGACGCCCACCCAGCTGAGCCCTACGCTGACCTTCAGCGTGCTGACCAGCGTGTGGATATTGGCGGGGAATACCAGATAGCAGAAGATCTGCCCTTTGCCTGCGCCCAGCGTGCGCATCAGGCGGATCTGCTGCGGGTCCACCGTCAGAAATCCGGCGTGCATGCTGAGAATGGTGGTGATGACGGAAATGGCCAGCGTCATGGTGATGATGGAGGCGGTGCCCGCGCCCATCCAGACGATGAAGATGGGGCCCAGAGCCGTTTTCGGCAACGCGTTCAGCACCACCAGATACGGGCTCAGTACTGAGGATGCAAAGCTGCTCCACCAGAGGGCGGCGGCTGCCAGCGTGCCGATGGCGGTGCCCAGCAGGAACCCTACCACCATTTCCAGACAGGAGGTGCCCAGGTGCAGCCATAGGTCGCCGGAGCGCCATAAATTGGTCAGCGTTTCCAGAACCCGTGTGGGGCAGCTGAAGATGAACGGATCGATCCACTCCGCACGGGCGGCGAGCTCCCACAGCAGGAGAAAGGCCAGCAGCAAGAAAGCCTGCAGGAAGCGTACGGCGCTCCGGCGGCGCTTCCGGGCGCGGAGGTATGCCGCGCGCTGGGGGGAAAGAGCGAGTTCAGTCATTGATGTCCAGCTCCTTCCAGATGTGATGAAATAATGCTTGAAATTCCGGCTGCGCCCGCCGCTCCATGGGAGTATAGCTGTGCAGCGCCGACAGGTCATGGATGCTTTTGACTGTGGCAGGCCGGTGGCTGAGGACTGCAATGCGGTCGGACAGACTGATGGCCTCGGAGATATCGTGGGTGACCAGAAGGGATGTTTTTCCCTCCTGACGGATGATCCGGTGAATGTCCGCGGAAACGGACAGCCGCGTCTGGTGGTCCAGTGCGGAAAAGGGTTCATCCAGCAGCAGGATCTTCGGTTCGGTGGCCAGTGTGCGGATCAGAGCGCACCGCTGGCGCATGCCGCCGGAAAGCTGGGCGGGCTGCTTGTCGGCAAACCCGGACAGTCCGTAGCGCTCCAGAAGCGCCCGCACATGGGCCTGACGCTCCGGAGTGTTCCGGCGGCGCAGCTCCAGACCGAGAATCACGTTTCCCCAGATACTGCGCCATGGAAACAGCTGATCCCGCTGGGGCATAAAACCAATCTTGGGGGAGGGTGCGGTGACAGTCTCGCCGTCCACCGCCACGGTGCCGGCTGTGGGGGATTCCAGACCGGCAATGAGGGAAAGCAGGGTGGATTTGCCGCAGCCGGAGGGGCCGATGATGCTGACGAATTCGCCGTCCTCCACGGAGAGAGTAACATCCTTCAGAGCTTCCACCTCACCGTCCGGCGCCTGATAGGTCAGCGCCACCTGCCGCAAATCGATCATCATGGTCAAGTTGACCTCCTTTGGGGCTGAAGGATCAGGCCCCATGCCCAGTGTATGCGCGGGACGGGGGGCGTGCCATTGTGTGCCGGGGTATTCCCAGTTTTGTATTGGATAGAGGGTGGGAAGGGAAAGCACCCACACTAAGCAAGGACTCAAAGTCTGACAGATTTTATCTGGGTAACTTTTCGGGAAGGAAAGGGAGCGGGCCAAAGTCTGACAGATTTTTTCTGGGTTACCCCTGGTTTGAATAGAGAAAAAGACGAGCCCCCTCCGGCCGTGGAGAGGGCTCGTTGTCATGTTAGAGGTCGTGTTCCTCTCCGTCATCGTCTTCCAGGACAATGGAGAACATAGAAGAGAGGTCGTTGTGGTCAGCAAGGCTGGCTTCAGCAGCATAGTAGAGCCAGCGGTTAATGAACTCTTGCTGTGTGATGGGTTCTGTGACGACGGGAGGCATCTGTTCGATATCCAAGGCCTCGGCGGTAGAACTCAGACGGGCTTGGAGGTTATCGTTGACGAGGATGCTCTTGGTGATGTCGCTGTTGACAAAGCCGGTCTCCCGGACATGCTGCAGGGCTGCTTCCAAGGTGCAGCCTTCGTTGTACATCATGTGGCTCTCGGCAGCACAACGCTCCAGGATGGCGGATACGGCCTCGACAATCTCGGCTTCGTGGAGACCGCTGAGGTAGGTGTCCAATGCCATGGAGAAGGAATCGGGGCCATCCAGCAGGTGCTTGGGAGCCACAGCAGGAACTTTCTTGCGGTCAGCCACCCGGGTCTGGCCGTACAGAACCTTGCCGCGGATGACCTCGAACCGCGCACCACGCATCGCCTGGACGATTTCGCCGATGACGGTGTTTTTGGCTTCCACTGGGCCGTTGCTGTATCTTTCCCCAACGGGGCCCATGAAGTAGTTGAAAATCTCGCGGTAATGATTGTTTACCGTCCGCAGGAAACCGTGGAACTCTTCGTAGGCTGGATTATCCAGAGGGAGGCGAGAAACCCAGGCCGCATAGCGGTTTTCGGCTTCTTCGGAATCAGCGGCTGTGTCGAAAATCTCTTTGAAATCCTCCTTGATGGCCAGCAACTGAGCGAACTCGGGGTACTGTTTGCAGAATGCGAAGAGCTTTCCCTTGGCGACCAAAGACAGGTCGTTGCGGTCTTTGTAGAACCAGAGATGGTTAATCTTGTTGAGTTCGTGCCAGACCTCTTTGGCCATCTCGCGCTCCAACGCATCGGGGATGGAGTAGATTTGCGCCTTCCGTGCTTCATACAGGGCCTTGCGAGTCGCAGAGATGGCATCGAAGAGATACTGTGTTACGTGGAAGCGGTCAATGATGATACGCGGACCGATAATCTCACCGGTTTCAGGGTCTGGGTTCGTTCTGTTCGGGTACAGTGAATTCAGGGCGGAGATGTAGGCGGCACACATGTCGATGGTGATGGTCTGAATCTGCTTATGGTTCTTGATTCTGAGGACAGCCTTCTTGAAACCATCCGCCGTTTTGCCGCCAGGCGCAATGTCAATGACATCGGCTGGCTTTTTACTGGTGTCCAGCACAACGATGTAGCTTTTGCCGTCAATAGTCTTCTCGTCGATGCCGAGATGTGGGATGTGCACAGATTCACGCTTGGCATCAAGGGCTTTCACACGCTCCAGAAACCATTGCTCTAACTGGTCGGCATTAACGTCGTAGAACTCACTGATGGCAGAGAATGTAAACTTCCTAAACGTCAGGTCTGTAAGGAATTCTTTGAAACGCCGGGTTTTCTGACCGTTCTTGTCAACGAAGGAAAAGGTAGGCGAAAAGGTGTGTCCACAATCAGGGTTCAGACACCTGAAATTGGGCACCCGGTAGGAGAGGAAAGTGAGGGAGCTGCCTTGTGCCGGGATGTCCTGGACCTCTCTGCCTCTGGTACCGTGGCCGTGCACACCATAGCGAGGGTTCCCCTTTTCGTCTGGGTCTCCACCGCATTTCGGGCAGACAACCTTGCTCCTGTTGTAGACCGCCTTGCCCTTGACGATGACTGCTTGCCTGGTGTCGTAGGAGTAGGTGGACTCTCGCTTTTCGAAGAGGATTTCCTCCGCTTCAAAGTCTTGGAAATTAAAAAGTGCTTTTGTGACTCCAGTTTCCGTGGAGATGATGCTTTGCCTCCTTTTGTAGAATATAAAAACGCACCACAAGGCCGGTGCGTGTATCTCTTGACAACAGAACAAAAGTTCTATTTAATGATAGCAAACGCCGGATAGAAAACCAATACAAAATGGACCTTTTAAGCGTCCAAAATGAATAATTTTTAAGCCCCTATCTGGCGGAGGATAGGGGCTTGGTTACTCTTCGGAGTCTACATATTCAAGGACATCGGAAACGCTGCAACGGAGTAACTTACACAACTGATTCAAACTATGTGTGGAGATGTTTTCGCCGCGCTTCATGGCATAGTAGGTGGACATAGGGAAGCCCATCTTGCCGAGGCGGTAACTGCTTATGCCTTTCTTCAGCATGGTGCGAAACAAAGGCTCATAGCGAATCATCGGAATCACCCACTTTCCATATTTTAAGTAAAGTATAGAAAGTAGGTGTGATATTGAGTGTCTACGATAACTCGTATATAATGATGTCCGAAGGGGTGTTAGTTATGCGAGAAAAGACATGTTGTTTCACTGGTCATCGGATTATCCCGCTGGACCACTTGGACAGAATAACCGTTAGCACTGAGGTCAAAATCCGGGAACTCATTCTGAAGCAGGGTATCCTGCTTCCGTATCATGTACTGGATTCGCTGCTACATCTATGGTATGATTTA
>CAZQJD010000132.1:0-5426 GCA_964593575.1 uncultured Oscillibacter sp. | reverse complement strand
AGCGTGCGCAGCACGCGGGATTCTCGATTAAAGCTTTTAATCGAGAATCAGTATTAGAATAATTTCATCACAACAACAGAAAGGTGGCGTTTACAATGCGCTTTTCCCACATGCTTCCGGCATATCAGGACGATATCCTCGCAGCCGTCCGCAGACTGCATCAGTTTCCGGAATTGAGTGAGCAGGAATACGAAACCACGGAATTCATCCGCGCCTTTCTGCGCAAAAACGACATTGAGGTGTTGGATTATTCTCTGAAAACCGGCGTTCTGGCGGTGATTCGCGGCAGCACCCCCGGCCCGGTCATCGCTCTGCGCGCGGACATTGACGCCCTCCCCGTCACAGAGGATGCGGAAAAAGCCGTCGTCTCCCGGCGAAGGGGCGTCATGCACGCCTGCGGCCACGATGTGCATACCGCCGCGCTTCTGGGCGCGGCCGCAATGCTCAACAGTCGTAAAGAAGAATTGTCCGGACGGATCCTTTTGATTTTCCAGCCCTCTGAGGAGCTGAGCACCGGCGCCATTTCCGTGATCGACTCCGGCGTATTCCGGGATCACAAACCCTCCGCATTCTTTTCCATGCATGTCATGCCGGACATTGCGGAAGGTCAGATCAGTGTCCGGAGCGGCCCCATTATGGCCGCGCAGGAAGGCTTCACCATTGAAGTACACGGAAAGGGCAGTCACGGCGCATCCCCTCACCTTTCCCACGACCCCATCATTGCTGCCGTGGATATCGTCAACGCCCTGCAGAAGCTGGATTCCAGAATGATCGACCCGCTCAAGCCCTTCGTGCTTTCCGTCTGCTCTCTCCATGGCGGTGCTGCATTTAATATCGTACCGGAAACGTGCTCCATCATGGGTACCTGCCGATATCTGCACAATGAACCGCGAGAACATATCTTGCAGTCTATCCGCTCCATTGCCGAGCATACAGCGGCCATATATGGCTGCCAGACAAATACCTCCTTCTACAAATCCCTGCCCGCCAACGTGAATCACCCCTCTTTGCTGCAGATCGCCGCAGAATGTTCAGCAGCGGTTTTCGGACACGATGCAGTCATGCAGGCTCCTATGCGCATGAGCTCGGAGGACTTCTCCATGTTCTCCGGAATCGCCCCCACCTTCATGTACCATGTAGGCTGCGGAAAAGACGAGAACAGCCCGCCGCTTCACAACAGCTGCTTCCACGTCAGCGACCGTGTACTGCTGGATTCCGCAGTCCTGATGGCAGAGACAGCCGCTGCCGCACTTGCCAGCCTTTGACCCACCGCACATACAAAACGAGGCTTCGCCCCATGATATCATAGCCGGCGAAGCCTCGTTCCTTATTTTGCTTTGCGTTCCGCCAGATAAGCCGCCCGGCCGGATTCATACAGATTCCCGCCATAGCAGTCAATGATCACAGTCACCGGCATATCCTTCACATACAGCCTGCGCAAAGCCTCTGCTCCCAGATCCTCATAGGCGATCAACTCACTCTTCTGAATACACTTGGCCAGCAGTGCGCCCGCGCCGCCAATGGCGCCGAAGTACACACCGGTATACGTTTTCATTGCCTCCACCACCTCCGGAAGCCGGTCGCCCTTTCCGATCATCCCTCTGGCACCCACGGAAAGCAGCGTCGGCGCATAGGCGTCCATGCGTCCGCTGGTGGTGGGACCCGCGGAGCCGATCACCTGACCGGGCTTGGCAGGTGTGGGACCCACATAATAAATGGTCGCATTCATCGGATCAAAGGGCAGCCGCTCTCCCCTTGCCAATGCTTCACACATACGCTTATGTCCAGCGTCACGGGATGTATACAGCTCGCCGGTGAGATATACCGTATCGCCTGCATACAAGGTCTTTGCTGCCTCCTCTGTTAAGGGTAATGTGATGTACTTTTCCATTTACAGGACCTCCGACTGATGGCGTGTTGCATGGCAGTTGATATTGACGGCACAGGGCATACCGGCAATATGGGTGGGCAGCGTCTCAATGTTGACGGCAATGGCAGTAGTCCTGCCGCCGAAGCCCTGAGGCCCGATCCCCAGCCTATTGATCTTCTCCAGCATCTCGGCCTCCAAGTCCGCATAAAAAGGGTCCGAATTTCGGATATCCAGCGGACGCATCAGCGCTTTTTTTGCCAACAGCGCCGCCTTGTCAAACGTACCGCCGATCCCCACGCCTACAACAATAGGAGGACACGGATTGGCGCCCGCGTTCTCCACGGCTTCCAGAATAAAGTCACGAATACCCTGCAGCCCCGCAGACGGCTTGAACATCCGGATGGCGCTCATATTCTCACTGCCAAAGCCTTTGGGTCCTACGGTGATTTTCACGCGATCGCCCGGAACGATCTCCGTATACAGCATAGCGGGGGTATTGTCGCCGGTGTTACCACGGCGAACAGGATCTGCCACTACAGATTTGCGCAGATAACCATTGCAATAGCCGCGGCGAACCCCCTCATTGACGGCCTCAGAAAGATCGCCGCCCGTCAAATGCACATCCTGGCCGATCTCCAGAAACACACAGGCCATGCCGGTATCCTGACAGATCGGCACATTCTCGCGACCTGCGATCCGGTAATTCTCAATGATCTGGTCCAAAACAGTCGCTGCAATGGAGCCATCCTCACAGGCGCGGCAGCGCTCCACCGCGTCTTTGACATCATCCGGGAGATAATAGCAGGCGGCAATACAAAGCCGCTCCACCGCCTCTGTGATGTGCGCTACAGGTAATTCTCTCATGGCAATCCTCCGCGAGTCTTCTCACTAAGCAACAGGTGAGCAACAGCAAACTTCTTTTCCCGATCATTCTCTTGAAAAAGTTATGAAAAAAAACGCAAAAACCAAAGATCTCGTGCTTTTTGGCGGAGATAAGCAGGACAGAATCGCTGACCTCTGGACTGCCAGTCCATACTGTCTTTTTATCCGCACGAAAAAACCGCAAAATGAACACTTTCTGCAAAATATGGGCTGAATTCACAATTGTTTTGCTTCCTGTTTTTCAGATATTTAATATCTTCTGATTCAATTCAACACCGTTTCAACTTTTCTGTTGATATTGATCGTTTTCCCGAAAGTCATCCTTGCTCGCATTTCCAACGCCTGATCTGCAGCTTGTCTCCTGACATTTTGCAAGATAAGCAAACAATTATCTTCCTGTAAAAAGCCTTGGTCCAAACAGCTTCCTCAGCCACAAGGATACCTTCTCGAAAACAGGAAAAATCGCCATTGTCTCACAGCTAAGCGATTTATGCTATTCTATCACTCTAAACGCAAAAAGTCCATATGCTGATAATCATTGCCCCTTCACTATCAGGCACGGTGTTTTCTGCGCCAAAATTGCATATAGAAACGAACATACATAATGAACGATGCCATCATGAGCAATCCGCATCCGGCGATCATTCCATTTGCAGCCGCATCCGGGATTCCGGGGAACAGGATCAGGAGCATCATGACGGCGTATAGCACCACGGTCGTAATCTTTCCATACCACTTGGAGCTGTTTACGCTGTCGTGCTTTCGGATGGTGATGTAGCCCATCACAAGCATACACAACTCACGCAGCACAAACTCTATGACCAGCGGAATCATCAGCTTGTACTTGACCGTTAAACAGACAATCAATGCCATCTGGGTCAGCTTGTCTGCAATGGGATCCAGAATCTTGCCAAAGTCGGAGACCATATTGCATTTTCTCGCAATGATGCCGTCGGCAATGTCGGTCAGGCCAGATATGAGTATCACAACGACCGCCGCATGATAGCACTGCGCGTTACAGTACAGCCAAATGATCAGCGGGATCATCAACAATCGAATCGCGCTCAGTAAATTGGGGATCGTCAAAATTTGCTCTTTTTTGAATATTCGATGCATTTATACCTCTCCTATCATTTACTGTGCATTCGAGAAACGGTTTCCTGATAGAAGATGTCCAGTTGACCAAAGTAATTAGGCTTCCAGGGCTTGTTTCTGCCGCAGTAATGGATAATGACCGAGTGTTTACGCACCCAGTCCATATTCAGGCTTGTTTCGAAGGGTGCATGCTGCACATACAGTGTTTCCGTCATGTTGTAGCGGAACGGATCCAGTGTATAAATTTTGCTTCCGTAAAGACTGCTGATGATATCCTGATCCGGGAGCATAAGAAAGTTCTTGCGCTTTTCAATGAAGGAAAAAACTTCCTGATAATCCTGTTCTTCCCGCAGTTTCTTTAGGTTCATCAGCATGACGCCGGAATTGATATACGGACTATCCTCATCCATATCCAACCGCAGTTCATTCACCTTGCGAAGCAGGCTGCCAATATGAGATGCCGCGGCAAAATAGTAATCTTCAATAGGCAGATCGTATAGCTCTGCAATCAAACCGTTCACAATGATATCCGGGTCCAAGTATAAGATTCGGTCGATATTCTCCGGCAAATACTTGGCCGCAAAGATCCTGTAATAGATCTCCTGCGGGTATCGACTCGTTGTCGGCGCATTGTCCAGTCCGATATTCTTTGCCTGAACGAGAAGCAGTTCACCGGCACGGCCCAAAACCCGCCGCGTTTCGATCACTGCGGTATCCGGAATTGAGTTATGAAGCAGATACACCCTGAAATAGCAGTTCGGATTACTGTGTACCAAGGAGCTTAGCATCACATTCAGATAAGAAATATAATTTTCGTCCAGCGTAACAAGGATATTTATTTGCTGCATACAGAAGCCCTTCCATGATTTATTTTCTTTTTTTCTTCCAAACGCCGACAAG
This sequence comes from uncultured Oscillibacter sp., assembly GCA_964593575.1. Classification (GTDB taxonomy): domain Bacteria; phylum Bacillota; class Clostridia; order Oscillospirales; family Oscillospiraceae; genus Oscillibacter. The sequence continues at coordinate 679 of CAZQJD010000132.1, read as the reverse complement.
GATCAGTGCACAAATCGATATTACAATTTGGAAGGCCACCGCCGCAATAAATTGCGGAGCGGCAGGCTCTGCGGCATATTCTCCCATTATGGCAAACGCGATCACCGCTGGAAGCAAGCCAAGCAGAGTTCCTCCGATGTAAGGGATATAACGAAGCTTACAGGCTCCAAGATACATGCCAACAGGCTCGCAGGGCAGCAGCCCCAAAATACGCAGGAGCAATGTAAACAAAAACTCGTTTTCTTTGGGCGCATCACGAAGCAGATTTATTTTTTTGTACTTCTGCGCCAGCTTTTCCAGTATTGCACCCCCGCCTTTGCACCCGATCCAAAAAGGAATGGTGGTCATGATCACGCTTCCCAGTATATTTACCGCAACCGCAACAGGCAGGGAAAACATGACGCCGCAGGCTGTATACAAGACATTGCCATTCATAAGTACCGCACTGCCTTTCAGGGTGAACAGAGCAAGCATGACAATGATCGCCAGCAGGGTGTTGTCAGGAGTAAAGCCGACAATTCTCTCTACCGTTATTTCATCTCTATGGACAAGCAGAATTCCAATCAGGAAAACCCAAAAGCATACCACTATGACCCGTCCGATCTTGCCGCCCTTATGCATACATTCCTCCATTTGACGCTTTTGGGGTCATGAATGTGCTTATAAAACTTTTGGCCTG
>CAZQJD010000131.1:0-5488 GCA_964593575.1 uncultured Oscillibacter sp. | reverse complement strand
AAATGAATAAAAAGGTCAGTTATGCACACCAATACTTATCTCGGACAGAGAGTTTTCGTAAGAGCAGCCTGCCAGATACGCCAGATCGCCATCGCCCGTACAGTCGATAAACACATCTGCCGACACAGCAACTTCATTGCCCTTTCCATAAAGTGTGACGCTCTGGATCCGCCCTTCTTCCACCCGGACAGTATGTGTCTCCAGATGCAGGAGTACATCGACTCCTGCTTCCCGGCACATTTCAATGGCAAGAATTTTGACCGCTTCCGTGTCAATGTTGGACACAGAGTTGTGCTTGGGACAATAGCGGTGCCCATAGCTCCCGCCCCGCGCCTTCAAGCGTTGGATCAGTTCTTCACCAAATCCGGCAACACACGGACTGCCGTTCTCATCCAAAAAAACCAGCGGCGGAATACCAATGGTCAGATTGCCGCCCAGAAACCCATTCTTCTCCAGAAGAATGACGCGCTTTCCGGCGCGGGCAGCTGTAATGGCCGCCGCCAACCCCGCCGGTCCGCCGCCGACCACTGCGATCTCATAGTGATAACTGTAGCGTTTCATGTATGCCCCTCCCAAGCCGACCTGCTTACAACAGTTCTCGGATCCTTCCTGCCACATCAGACACACAAACCGCATCAAAATCGGTCATGTCCAGATCGATGCGTTCACCGGGGCAACGGAACTGGTCCATGCCGCGCTTGAAGAATTTTTCGTCAAATTCCGCTCTGGTCATGGTATAGTCCAGAGAATCGCCCTCATGGGGCGGATAGTGTTCCTGCAGAATATGACCAAGATGGCGCTTGTGAAGATTATCCCGTTCTACGTACCGCTGATACAGCACCTGCGCGTCGCCGTTCAGGAACACCGTGACACTGCGGGGCTGATAGGTCTCCATCAACTCGCACAGCTGCTTGGCACTCTCGGTATCAAAATTATTGACCACAATCACAGAGGAGTTGGCCTTCAGCATCAGCTCCAGCACATGCAGCAGCACGCCATTGGCCGCAATGTCCAGTCTGCGCTTCTGGGGATAGTTCTCGAATCCGATGGTGTCAAACAGAACTTCCTTGATATTGTCCTTCTCCAGGATCGGATAGCGAAAGACTTCTGCCAACCCGGCAGCAACGGTGGATTTTCCGGTGGCCGGCATGCCGGCAACAATGATCAGTTCCATGCAAACGCAGCCCTTTCTTTATGTGAGAAGACTTACAAACTTTCGGGAAGCCTCAGTGATGCGTGTCCACTCACCGGCCTGCACCCATTCTTTCTTGAACAGGCAGCTGGCAACACCGGCGCCTACTGCGCCTGCAGCCAGATAATCCGCCACATTCCGGTCATCCACGCCGCCCACTGCCAGAATCCGCACATGGCTCAGGGGCGCACAGATATTTTTCAGATAAGCAGGCCCCATGGCATTGGCCGGAAACAGCTTCACGAAGTCAGCTCCGCAGTTGTGCGCGTGGGCGATCTCGGTAGGCGTCAGGGCACCGGGGATGGATACCATGTCTGCCGCCACCGTAGCACGGATCACCGCCTCATTGGTATCGGGGGAAATGATGAACCGGCTGCCGGCTGCCTTGGCCATCTCCACCATCTCCACAGTGGTAACAGTACCGGCTCCAAAGGCCATCCGGTCACCCAGCTTTTCTGTCAGTAAACGGATGGTGTCGCAGGTACGCTGACGCTCCGCTGCACTCTTCTGATCGAAGGTGACCTCCAGCAGGTTCACACCGCCCTCATGCAGCGCCCGCGCCAAGCTCAGGCAATCTTCTCCATAGATACCACGCACAATGGCGATGGCCTTTTCATCCAGTATTTTTTGGATCATGTCCTCTCTCATGACATTCTCTCCTTATGTACAGATTTATTGGGGGCCCGCTGACAGAAACGCCGTCCGACACAGTGACCCATTGCTATTCTAACGCTAAGATCATGCTTTGTAAAATATAGTTTTTTGTATATTGACATATTTTTTAAAGTATGCCTATAATGCAACTCAATGGTATGCGGAGCGAGCAGTCGTTTTACCGGAAAACACGCTTTTGCTCCACTGTGATTCGCACGTGTCCAAAGGAGGCAGACTGATGGAATTGCGTCAGCTTCGTTATTTTCAAAAGGTCGCAGAGATGGAAAATATCACCCTTGCCGCCAAACACTTTATGATCCCGCAGCCGTCTATGTCCCAAACGATATCTCGTCTGGAAAAAGAACTGGGCAACGCGCTATTTGACCGCAAAAACGGCAAACTGTTTCTGAATGAGCAAGGAAAGACCTTCCTGAAGCACGTTGAGCGGGTCCTGCAGGAGTTGGACAGCGGCGTAGCCGCTGTAGCAGAAAAAAGCGAAAGGATATCAGGCCCCGTCAAAATCAAGGTGATGGAAAACCATCGGTTTATCCTGACCTGTGTGCCCCAATTTATTGAACATTACCCCGATGTCAGCATCTCCGTCTCCCACGGCTATTATGAGGACCAGGACATCACCTATGACCTGTGCGTTTCCTCAAAAATGACCTATAAACGGATGACCACTCAGGCACCACTCATTAAAGAACGGATCGTTCTGGCTGTACATGAAGATCATCCTCTCGCCAAGAAGAAAGCTGTGAGGATCCGGGATCTTAAGGGAGAACGGCTCATCAGTCTTCCGGCGCAGTCATCCTTGTATTCCATCACCGTCGACCTTTGCCGCGCCCATGGGTTTGAGCCGCTGATACCCATTATCTGCGATGACCCGTATTTCATCCGCAAATATGTCTTTGACGGCATGGGCATTGCTCTGGCTCCTGAGCTTTCCTGGAAAGGCCGCTTCCGCGAAAACACAGTTCTGATCCCTGTGGAAGATCCGCCTATTTCCGTTTCTTCTTATCTCATCTGGGACAGCACCCGGTATCTGTCCCCTGCGGTGTGCAAATTCCGGGAGTATTTATTGTCTGAAGCACAGACACTTTCCGAGAATATGATCAGCTGAGTCTTGGTCTTAGTCTTGTTTGACGATAAACGATCATCAACAAATGAAAGCAGCATCCTGTTCAAGCTTACAGGGTGCTGCTTCTTCATAGAAAAAGTAAAGTTCAGTTGGAACGCAAAAAAGCCGCAAGCCCTTGCGGCACAACAGCTTGCAGCCCTTAATATGTAAGCGCACAATAATCAACCGCATGGAAAAGGAACGGCGGCAGGGCCTCAATTGAGGTCCTGCCGCATTTGGTTAGGTTGTCATTTTTGCGAAGGGGCCGTATCTCTTCTGAATATCGGTATGCCACGGCATCAGCGTTTCCAGCTGCTCGTAGGATGGAGATTTCCCAAAGTAGGGCAAGAGGGAAAGAATGTGGAGAAGATAATCATAGGGATCTATCCTGTTTGCTTTGGCGGTCTCCACCAGCGAATAAACGATGGCGCTGGATTCTGCTCCCTTGGTGCTGTCGCAGAACAGCCATGCCTTGCGACCAACCACAAACGGACGAATCGCATTTTCTGCAAGGTTGTTGGAAATCGGGACGTCATCATGATCAATAAACGCATTCAGCTGCGCCTTTTGATTCAGCGAGTACCGTACCGCATCCTCCAGTTTGCTTCCGGGTTCCGGGTGAACCGATTTTAGCCAGCACCAATACTCCTCCAGAAGTGGGTAAATCACGTTCTGGCGGTGCTCTTTTCTATGCTGCTCTATCATTTTGCGGCTGAGCTTCTCCTCTGCAAACAGTTTGTTGCAGTATTGGTAGCCCTTGCCCAAGCAAAATTGACTGTCTGGGGAGTCAGTCAAAAATAGGGAAGAGAAAGAGGAATCACTCTAAACTAAGGAGATGATCCTCTCATGAACACCACATATAAATTTGATCAAAAAAATATGCTGCACAATTGCCCTGATATTCTCACGGTATCGGAAGCTGCCCAAGTTTTACGTATTAGTGATGATATCATGCAGCAGCTGATTGATTCCGGGGAGATCGGCCACATTGAAATCAGCAGTACCTCTCTGGTCTTAAAGATTTTCCTGCTCGAATATCTTGAAAGCCTTTGCCCTTTGCGTTATACTCAGGCCACAGAACAGAACGTAGCTTCTGTTGCTGGGCACCTTGGCAATCAAATAACTAAGTTTAGTTTTGTGCCAGTTTCGGAAGGAGAAAATGAAATGGCATCAAAAAGTAAAATCAATCAACCCGTGATGATTAACGGTGAAAAACGGTGGATCACCGCAAATTCTATGCAGGAGTTCACCGATAAAATCACAAAATTGTTGTGTGCTCCGCAAGACACCAAAAAACATCCATTTCCCGAGTATGCTTGGAATTGGTATAACACCTATTCAAAGCCTACTGTAGAGACGGCAACGGCAGTTACGTATAAACGTCAGCTCACGCTCTATATTCTGCCCGCCTTTGGAGGTCTAAATATCGAGGACATTTCTTTAGATCATGTGCAACGCCTCTTTAATGATATGTCCGGTGCCAAGGCTACAAAAGATAAAGTCAAAGTTGTTCTTAATCAAATCTTTGAAGCCGCTGTAGATGATAAATTGATGCTCCAAAACCCGCTGAAATCAAAACGGCTGAGAATTACAGGCAAAGCGAGTAAGGATACCGTTCCGTACACCTTAGAAGAAATGCGTTACATTGTCCAACATATTGCAGATGTTAAATCCCCTGTTGATCGGGCATACTTGGCGTTGCAATCTTTGCACCCTATGCGTTTAGAGGAAGTCCTTGGTCTGCGTCCTACAGACGTTGATCTGGTTAATAAAGAGATCAACATTTCAAGGGCCGTTACACATCCTACCCGAAATCAACCTGAAATTAAAGCGACAAAAACCGAATGTAGTACCCGTACTATAGGTTTATCTGCTCGCGCATTACCTTTCCTTGATGTTGATTTTACAGGTGAATTCTTGTTTGGAGGCGATAAACCTTTGTCGTACACACAAGTACGGCGTATGTGTAACCGTATCAAGAAAGATATTGCTTTCGAAGGGAATATAACGCCCATTCGTTTCCGCACAACTGTTCTCACCGACATTTACGATCAGACCAAGGATATTAAATTGACTCAAAAGGAAGGTGGCCATGCCACTTCCGCTATGACGTTGAAATATTATGTCAAAGGTCGTGGCTCAAATTCCGAGGCTGCTGCCGCTGTGGATCGTGCGTATTCTGCTTAGTTGGTTTTCAGTTGGAACGTAAAAAAGCCGCAATCCTTTGTGTCCCAAGGGTTTGCGGCCTCAGCAAGCGGCAAAAAGTTGGCAAAACAGTTGGTAAAAGCCCTAATTTTCAGTAACGAGGTCTTTTTCGTTTCAACAAAAAGCCTCAAAAAGTTCATAAAAGCAAAAGAAAACACCCGAAATCCGAAGATTTCAGGTGTTTTTCTTGGAGCTGCTGGGCGGATTTGAACCGCCGACCTCATCCTTACCAAGGATGCGCTCTACCGACTGAGCTACAGCAGCAAATATGGCGACCCGGAACGGGCTCGAACCGTCGACCTCTAGCGTGACAGGCT
>CAZQJD010000130.1:0-5515 GCA_964593575.1 uncultured Oscillibacter sp. | reverse complement strand
CTGCGGATGATCTCTATAATATCCGCAATGCCATCAGCCGTGTGGAAGCTTCCAGTGCCAATGCTTGCCGTATGGCAGAGACGGCTGCTCCGGAGGATGCGGAGCCGGATGGTACCGAGTCCTCCGAAGGCTGATTTTAGCGTGGGCGATCTCTTTTCGCCTGTGTGTGCGAAGTCGGATGCCTATGAGAAAATCGAGCATTGTATGGGTTCGAGGCACGGAGTCGATGAGCTGAGCTGCTTTTCGCTTGGTATTGCGATGGCCTTCCTGCTCGTTGTGAGCCTGTTCATTCGCACATGGTTTTTCACAAGTGGATGCACTGCGGCTCTTGACATTACTGCTTGTGGGCTGGTACGCTGTATATCAAGGGACAAGCTGGCACGCAATTGTGAATTTGAGACGTATATTTGGCCCTGGAGGAGGAGATCAGCTTACAAGGTTTCTCTGAAGCGTGATGTGCGGTATCTTCGCAGAGCCTGTCAGCATTTTTGAGTGCAAGATCTGCGGCGCTCAATTCCGGGCAATGAAAAACAAAATGGAGTGCCAACGTGCCCAAGCTGCGGAAGCCAGGACAAGGAAAAACTCCGGCGGAAACACAGAAAAAGACAACAATCGTTCAAGAGAGGGAGAACAAAAAATGGGAAAAAAGTTCGGGGACAGAAAAGACGGTGTGCGTTTGAAAAAAATCAGTTCCATGCACGCCATCATGCCGTTGATGTATCCAAACCGCTGCGACAATGAGGCATTTATCAGTGAGCGCATTGACCTGACAAACATCAATACATATCTGGAAAAGAAAAACGCGGAGGACCCGGAATATGCCTATAACCTGTTTCAAGTTATGGTCACAGCGGTACTGAAGATCATCACGCTGCGCCCAAAGATGAACCGCTTTATTGCGAACCAGACCATGTATCAGCGCAATGAAGTGACGGCTTCCTTTACGGTGAAAAAGCTGTTTTCGGATGACGGCGGTGAGGCACTGGCTAAGATCAAGACTACAGGCAGCGAGACCATCGATGCGATTCACGATGAGATATACCGCCAGGTGTCGTTCTGCCGCAGCGAGGAGAAGGATCCGTCCACGGCAAGTATGGATGTGATCCAGAAGGCGCCTGCCTTTTTGCTGAAGCTGGTGGGGGTATGTGCGCGCTTTCTGGATCGCCACGGCTGGATGCCGCAGGGCATCATTGCTACCGATCCCTTTTATTCTTCGGCAGTTCTGGCAAATCTGGGTTCCATTGGCCTCCATGCAGGTTATCATCATTTGACTAACTGGGGCACTTGCTCTGTATTCTGTGTGATCGGAGAGATCAAAAAGCGCCCGTTCTATGATGAGAGCGGCAAGATAGAAATGCGGGAAAGCATTGACCTTGGCCTGACCATCGACGAGCGCCTTGCCGATGGCTACTACTATTCACGGACCGTAAAGCTGCTCCGAACTCTTTTGGAAAACCCGGAACTGCTGGAACGACCCTTGAGCGAAGAGGTGGACTACTGAGATGAACACGATCACCGTAAAAACACCGTGGAAGGACCACATGGGCGATGTTCCCATGCATCTGGATTATTTTGAAGGCTCCATGTTTGAGATGGTGGAGCAGATCGCAAAGAAGTTCCCTGACTATGTGGCCTATGATTTCATGGGAAAGCCCACCACCTATCGGAAGATGGTAGAGGAGATAGAGACTTGTGCCAAAGCCCTGAAAACCATCGGTGTCCGTGCCGGTGACAATGTGACCATCGCACTGCCCAACTGCCCGCAGGCCATCTGCCTGTTTTATGCCGTGAACCTGGTGGGGGGTATCGCCAACATGATCCACCCGCTTTCGGCGGAGAAGGAGATCGAATTCTACCTGAACGAGTCGGAGAGCGTCACCGCTATCACGCTGGATCAGTTCTACCATAAGTTTGAGCGGGTCCGTAAAAACACCAAGGTGGTCAATCTGGTCATCGCCAGCATCAAAGACGCTCTTTCCAGGCCCATCAAAGCCGGCTATATGCTCACCGAGGGCCGGAAGATCGAGAAAATTCCCGAAGACGCCCCGGTGATCCGCTGGGCGGATTTCGTGAAGCTGAGCCGATGCTGTTTCTATGACTATAAGGTGAGCCGCACCGGAAATGATCCTGCCGTCATTCTCTATTCCGGCGGTACCACCGGCACGACCAAAGGCATCGTACTCACCAATCGGAACTTCAACGCTCTAAGCCAGCAGGTCATCGCCGCCAACCAGATGGTCCGCCACGGCGACAAGATGCTGGCAGCGATGCCCCTGTTCCACGGTTTTGGTCTGGGTGTGTGTATTCACACCATGTTGACACAGGGTGGCCGCTGCATTCTGGTGCCTCGCTTTACTCCCGAAAGCTATGCCAAGCTGATCGTAAAGCACCGCTGCAACTTCATTGCCGGTGTGCCCACGCTGTACGAGGCTCTGCTGCGCCTGAAAACCATGGATGGCGCAGATCTCAGCTGCCTGAAGGGCGTATTCTCGGGCGGCGATTCTCTGTCTGTGGAGCTGAAGAAAAAGTTTGACAAATTTCTCTACGATCACAAGGCGGCCATTCAGGTGCGGGAGGGCTACGGAACTACAGAGACGGTAACGGCCTGCTGTCTGACGCCGGTCCATATGCACAAAGAAGGCAGCATCGGACTTCCGTTCCCGGACACCTATATCAAGATCGTTGTCCCCGGAACGGATAAGGAACTGCCCTACGGTCAGGAGGGAGAGATCCTGCTGGCTGGGCCTACCGTCATGAAGGAATACATGAACCATCCGGAGGAAACGGCGCAAACGCTCCAGACCCACGGCGATGGACTTACTTGGGTATATACCGGCGACCTTGGTATCATGGACGAACAGGGCTTTGTCTATTTCAAGGGCCGTGCCAAGCGTATGATCATCTCCTCGGGCTACAATATCTATCCCGGTCAGCTGGAGAACATTCTGGACGCCCATGAATATGTCCAGATGAGCTGCGTGATCGGCGTGCCGGATGCCTATAAGATGCAGAAGGTCAAGGCTTTTGTGAAGCTTGCCGCCGGGGTTGAACCCGGCGAGGAAACCAAGCGGGCGATTTTGGAGCATTGCCGCAAGCATATCGCAAAGTACGCCATGCCCTATGACATCGAGTTCCGGGAGGATATGCCCAAGACGCTGGTCGGTAAAGTCGCCTACCGCGTTCTGGAGGAAGAGGAACTGAACAAAATGGCGTAAAGGGAGCAGTTATGGGAAATAAGAAAAATTCATTGTGGCAGGTATTGAAGTTCACACTGTTTTCAATTTCTGCCGGAATCATTCAGGTGGGTGTATTTTCAGCGATCGAGATTTTTATCAAAGATTATTGGATCCCATATTTGATTTCTTTGGTACTCTCGATCCTTTGGAATTTTACGCTCAACAGAAGATATACCTTTCAGTCTGCCGCCAACGTACCTGCGGCTATGGCAAAAGTGTTTGGCTTCTATCTGGTGTTTACACCGGTGTCCACCTACTTGGGTAATCTTGCCGAAAAGCATGGCGGCAACGATTTCCTGATTCTTGCTGTTACGATGCTCTCAAACTTCGTGCTGGAATTTTTGTTCTGCAAATTTGTTGTATACCGCGGAAAGGAAAACACCCTGGAAGCCAAGGGGGCACACGGCAAATAATCAGGAGCCAACACATAGATTCAGAAACGTGTTTGCACATAACATGGTTATGAAAAATGGATCAAAATGGATCAGATACATTGCTTCTGATCATTACAGCGACCCGGTATGCCGCGGCATACCGGGTCGCTTTTTCTGATCCGAATTTTGTTTTGTTTCAGTTTAGAAACTGGGGCTATGATCATGAAAAATGCTGTTAACCGGAGTTTTGTTCTGATCGAAAAAGGGAGCTGAGTACATGAAAAAACTCTTATTGATCGTAAACCCGTGTGCAGGACAGAGAAAGGCGCGAAAGTATCTGGCGGATATCATTGATATTTTTAACCGGGCCGGATACACGGTAGTAACGCACATGACGGAAGGCCGGGGCGATGGGGAGCAGGCGGTAATACGCTATGCGCATAAAATGGATCTCGTCGTATGCTGTGGCGGCGACGGGACCTTCAACGAGACCATATCCGGTGTGCTGAAAAGCAGTCGTGATGTTCCCGTCGGCTATATCCCCACGGGCTCTACCAATGATTTTGCGTCAAGTCTTCACCTGTCTTCGGATATACTGCAGGCAACTCGTGACATTGTGGAGGGTGAATGCCGTTGGTTGGATGTTGGATGCTTTGAGGGGCGGTATTTTTCTTATGTGGCCTCTTTCGGCGCGTTTACAAAAACAAGCTACTCCACACCCCAGGGACTGAAAAACGCACTGGGTCATGCAGCCTATGTTTTAAGCGGCATTCAGGAACTATCGCAGCTAAAGTCTCATCCGGTGCGTTTTGAGCTGTCGGATGGAACAGTGGTGGAAGATAAGTTCATCTTCGGCGCCATCAGCAACTCCACCAGCGTGGGGGGTATCCTCACTCTGCCTGAAAATGTGGTAGACCTTTGCGACGGTAAGTTTGAACTGCTGCTGATCCGTGCGCCGAAGGATATTTCTGAACTGACGGAATGTGTTCAGGCACTGAAGCGGCAAACTTATAACTGCAGTATGCTTACCTTCATCAATACCGACCAGGTAACGGTTGCTGCTCCAAAGGATCTGGACTGGACGCTGGATGGAGAAAAAGAAAGTGGACATGAGTACATTGAGGCCAAATGCCTGCACCACGCTGTGCGGGTCTGTTGCAGAAACAAGGGGGCATGGTCAAAGCTGTGAGGCGCACGATCATCTTCTGCCTGCTGTTCCTGTTTCGTTTCAGTTTATTTTTTTCGGATATGATTAATCCGAAAATCGATAATAAGGATGGTCAATTATGAATGAAGTAAAGAAACCGAGGAAATCCCTTTTGTACTATTACGGCATCGTGCTTCTGATCGTCTTCCTTTTTAACTCCCTTGCCATGCCCTGGCTGGCCGCACGTCAGATCCAAGAGGTGGACTACGGTACCTTTATGACGATGACGGAAAATAACGAGATCGGTGGGGTGCAGGTTGAGGAAAACCAAATCATTTTCACCGATAAGAATGAGGAATCTCCCACCATTTACAAAACCGGTCGTATGGAAGATCCCAATCTGGCGGAGCGTCTCCACACTACCGATGCAGTATTCCAGCAAGAAATCGTGGAGGAAATGTCCCCGCTGCTCAGCTTCTTGCTGACCTGGATTCTGCCTATGGTAATTTTCGTTGGCATCGGCCAGATGATGTCCAAAAAGATGATGGACAAAGCTGGCGGCGCCGGAGCCATGTCCTTCAATATGGGGAAATCCAACGCGAAGGTTTATGTCAAATCCTCCGATGGCATCAGCTTTGCCGATGTGGAAGGCGTGGATGAAGCCGAAGAAAGCCTTGCGGAAATCGTGGATTATCTCCATGATCCCAGCAAGTATAAGGAGATCGGCGCGACGATGCCCAAGGGCGTACTGCTTGTGG
>CAZQJD010000129.1:0-5533 GCA_964593575.1 uncultured Oscillibacter sp. | reverse complement strand
TAAAAAAACAACTTGCCTTCATAACGCTGGAAAATCGTGGATATGCGCTTTTGACAGGTAGGCATTTTTTGAGAAAAATCTTCCGGAATTTGGTGTTAAGCTAAGGAAAGGTCAAAAACCGTGAAAAAACGGACAACAGCGCCAAATATCAAAGTGCGGGCAGAATGGCGAAAAAATGAGGATACGGGTGTTTTCAAAATACCCGCACCCTCTCGCTGTGTTACAGAAAACTTGTTAAAAAGCTTTAAGTGCTTTTTATAGCGCAAAGCACTTAAAGCTTTTTGAGACGTTGAATTGTGCCAACGGCACAATTCACGCGTGCGCAGCACGCGGGATTCTCGATGAAAGCTTTTCATCGAGAATCAGTATTAGAATTCGTAATCCACGGCCGCTCTGTCTGTCCGGATGGACTTACACAGGGCGGATACCGCCTGGTGGCGTGGATCGCTCTTGTAGCGCTGCAGCGCTTCCAGAGACGCAAACTCCGAAACCAGCACAGCATTATAGCTGTCGCCCACCGCCACAGCAACTTCACATTTCAGCAGTTCCGGAATCACCCCCCGCAAACCACGCAGTCCATCCAGAAACTGCTTCTGCTCCGCCTCTGTACCGGGACGGAACTTCCACATAACAATATGACGAATCATATCTCTTACCGCTTGTTATAAGCCTCAATGCCCAAGGCCAGCAGATCCATAGCACGCTCCAGATCCGCCTGCTTCAGCACGTAGGCAATGCGGATCTCGTTTTTGCCCTTACCGGGAGTGGCATAGAAGGGCTCGCCGGGAGCAAACATCACAGTGTCGCCGTTATCCTGGAACTCCTCCAGCAGCCACAGCTGGAACTTGTCTGCATCGTCCACAGGCAGCGCTGCCATCACATAGAAGGCGCCTTCCGGCTGCTTGCAGATGACGCCGGGGATCTGTGCCAGCTTTGACATAACCGTGTCACGGCGACGGCGGTACTCGTCACGCTGTGCGAGGAAATACTCGGGGCCAACGGTATACAGCTCAGCCGCGCCAACCTGATCCAAAGTAGCGGCACACAAGCGGCCCTGACAGATCTTCATAGCCTGTGCCATGAGCTCCTTATTGCGGGAAATCACCGCGCCGATACGGGCGCCGCAGGCAGAGAAGCGCTTGGAAACGGAGTCGATGAGGATCACATTCTCCCGAACATCCTCGAAGGAGGCCATGCTGACGGTGATTTCGCCGTTATACACAAACTCACGATAGACCTCGTCCGCGATCAGGAACAAGCCGTACTCCTTGGCGATATCGGCGATCAGACGGGCCTCTTCCCTGCTGAGGATGACGCCGGTGGGATTGCCGGGGTTGCTGAGCAGAATGGCACGGGTATTCTCGTTGATGCGGGAAACAATGCGCTCACGGTCAGCGTAGAAATATCCTTCCTCAGGAGAGGTGGGGATCGGTGCAATTTTACCACCGGTGAGGTTCACAAAGGTGTTGTAGTTGGGATAGAAGGGTTCGGGAACCAGGATCTCATCGCCGGGATCCAGGATGCAGCTCAGTGCGATCTGCAGTGCCTCACTGCCGCCGGTGGTAGCTAAAATGTCGCCAGTCTCAAGGTCAATGCCCAGCTTGGCATAATAGCCACGCACAGCTTCCAGATAAGCCGGAATACCGGGAGAAGGCGCATAAGCCAGAACCGCCTCACGGAAATTGGTAATGGCATCGAAGAACACCGGTGGTGTCTCGATGTCAGGCTGACCAATGTTCAAATGATAGATCTTTTTTCCAGCTTCCTTGGCCTTAACAGCATAAGGTGTAAACTTGCGCATGGGCGAAAGGCCGCACCGCTGGATTTTTTCAGAAAACTTCATAAAAACACCCTCCCAAAACAGTATAATAAGCAAGGACGCGCCAAGAAACCACATTTAAGTGTTTAACCGAATTTAAACAAAGTTTAATCCAGAAAACCGGGTTTGTCAATACGCTAATGTGCAAAATATCTCTCTTCTTTGAAAGGGTGGACAGGTCTGCCCACCCTTTCAAAATCACATATCCGATGACCCGGCCATTCCGTTTCCAACAGGCGGATCGGAAAGGTCCGCGCCCAAACCGCCCGCCATTTGCAGCTCCTGCCAGCGCTCCTTGCTGATGAGCAGCTGACGCGGCTTGGAGCCCTCGAACGGACCGACGATACCGCGGTCCTCCATTTGATCCACCAATCGTGCAGCACGGGAATACCCCAGCTTCAGACGACGCTGGAGCATAGAAACCGACGCTTGTCCTGTCTCCAGCACCACTTCCACGGCGGCAGGCAGAAGCTCGTCGAAGTCCCCGGCGGGATCTGCCTGTGCAGCCTGCACATTGCCGCTGCCCTTGCCTCTCTCCTTCTCTGCCATGGATTCCTCGATCTTCTGAATGACTTCGTCGGAGTACTGAACCTCGCCGCCCTGCTTGACATACTCGACGACCTTTTCGATCTCTTCCGGCGTGATGAAGCATCCCTGGATCCGGCGCTTTCCCTCACCCAGCGGCGCATACAGCATATCGCCCTTGCCCACCAGCTTCTCTGCACCCTGAACATCAATAATGATGCGGGATTCCAGCGATGAGGCTACCGCAAAGGCAATGCGGCTGGGGATATTGGCCTTCATCAGGCCGGTGATCACATCCGTAGACGGACGCTGGGTTGCGATGACCAGATGCATACCGGAAGCTCGTCCCATCTGTGCCACGCGGCAGATGGATTCTTCCACCTCTTTTGCCGCCACCAGCATCAGATCAGCCAACTCGTCAATGACCACCACCACAGAGGGAAGATGTTCCAGATCCTCTCTGGTTTTCGCCAGTGCGTTATAGCCCTCCAGATCCTTCACGTTGTTTTCAGAAAAGACGCGGTAACGCTTCATCATCTCGTAAACCGCCCACTGCAATGCACCAGCCGCCTTCTTAGGATCGGTGACCACCGGGATCAGCAGATGCGGGATGCCGTTGTACGGCGCCAGCTCCACCATTTTGGGATCCACCATGATAAAGCGTACATCCTCCGGAGAAGACTTATACAGCAAACTAATGATCAGAGAATTGGTACACACCGACTTACCGGAACCAGTCGTGCCCGCGATAAGCACATGGGGCAGCTTATGGATACTGCCCACCACATTGTTGCCGCCAATATCCTTACCCACGGCAAAGGCCGTTGTGGATCGATGGTCGGTGAACTCACGGGACTCCAGTACATCCCGGATCAGCACCGAGCTTACCTGCTTGTTGGGAACCTCTATACCCACCACGGAAATCTTATCGGGAATGGGAGCGATGCGCACACTGGGAGCCCCCAGCGCCAGCGCAATATCCACAGCCAGGTTCGTAACCTTGCTGAGCTTGACGCCTTGATCCAGCGTAAACTCATAGCGGGTAACTGAAGGGCCACGCACTACCTCGCCCGGTGTTGCATCCACGCCAAAGCTGGCCAGCGCTTCCGCCAAACGGCGGGAATTGTTGCGCACCTCTGCGCCGGCTTCCGCATAGTTCCCTCCACGATTGGAATTCAACAGTGTCAGAGGCGGGAAATGGTAAACCGCATCTTCCTCTGCCAGCTTTTCCTCAATGGCGGATGTGACTTCAGCAGTGGCTGCCGCCACCTGCTTCGCGGTCTCCTTTTTGCTCTCCGGCACCTCCGCCTTTACCGCAGGAGCCTCCACGGGCTTAGCAATGGGAACCGGGGCAGGCTGCGCCGGCTCCATTTCAGGTTCCGGTTCATATTCGATCTCATCCTCGATGGGTTCCGGCTGAGTAGGTGCAGGCGGCTCCTGCTCATGAAGCAGCTGTCCGGGTGTCTTCTGTTCCGAGGACTTCTGTCGGAAGAAGCCTGTCAAGATGCCGCTCTTCTTTTCCTCTTTGGGGCCCTCAGGCTCCGCAGGGGGCTCTTCTCCATCCAACGGAATATCAAAGGCTGCACGGGACGATTTCCCAGCAGGCTGCGCGATCTGCTGACGAACAGCCTGTTCTTTTCTTCTGGCCGGCATCGCAGGTGCGGGGGCAGGCTCAGGCTCTTCTTCATAACGGGGACGGTTGCGATACCGCTCAATCAGCTCCAGCGGAGAGATTTTACAAGCCAGCATACCTGCCGCCACAAACATCGCCAGGAAAATGATGATCGATGCCGCTTTGGAAAACAGCTTCACAAAAATGATAGCCAGTCCTCCAGCGATCACGCCGCCGCCCTTTACCGCAAGGCCTGCGTTCCAAAGATCCTGAATAATACTTTCCGATGCAGCAGAATCCACCAGTATCATATGACACAGTGAGCTGCCGATCAACGGCAGCAGCAGTGCGCATATAACCCGCAGGTAGACGGGACGACCACGGTGGAAAAGCAGTATGATCCCGGCGATCAGCAGGGCAGGTGCTGTCAGCCAGTAGCCATATCCCAGTACACCCTTCAGCAACTTTGCGACAATATCAACAAAGACAGCCTCGCCGCCAAAATAACTCACCGTAACAAAAAGAGACAAGGCTAACAGTACCAGTGCCCATATTTCACGGCGAACCGGCGGTTTTTTCTGTCCCGTTTTTTGCTTACTGCCTGCAGAAGGCTTTCTTTCTGCAGTAGATCTCTTTTGTGTAGAACCGCTCACGATCCAACCCCCTTATACTTACTTTTCATCATACTCTATCAACTCATTATGAAGGTCAGAAGTATCGTTACCAGACCAACTCCCCAGCAATAGTATGCAAACCAACCAAAACGGCCTTTCTCTGCAATCAGCTTCAGCAGCCGCAGACATGCATATCCGCTGACAGCAGCTACTGCAACACCAAGCAGATAAACAGGCACCTCCAGCCAATTCACTCCCGCCTTCATCACATCCAGCAGACTGAGAAGATTCGCTCCCAGCACAGCGGGAATGGACATCAAAAAGGAGAAGCGCACAGCAAATCTCCGATCAAACCCCACAAGGCAGCCGGCTGTAATGGTCGTACCAGAGCGTGAAATACCGGGACAGGTAGCAAATGCCTGCGCAAAACCAATGAGCAGTGCGTCCAGCATAGAGGCTGTTCTCTCATTCTTGCGCCCCTTTCGGACACGGTCACTGAGAAACAGCAAACAACCCGTCATGATCAAGGCAAGCGCCACAAAAAACATGTTTCCGCTCATTCTCTCTATGTGATCCTTGATGGGCAATACCAAACCAAGCGGCAATGTGGCAACGATCAAAAGAAGAACCAATCGCCGCGCTGGAGGTACCGGAACAGGCGTTTTATGATGAGCCAGATCCTGAACGCCAGCAATGAACTCCCGGATCATATCCAGAATGTCGCCCCAATAAAAGATAAATACAGCGATCAGCGTTCCCAAATGCAGGAGAACATCAAAGAACTCAGGAATCTCCGTAGCTGCACCCAGCAATTCTCCGGCAATAGCAAGATGTCCGGAACTGGAAATCGGCAGGAACTCTGCGATACCCTGAACAAGGCCCATGATGACAGCAGCGATCCAAGACATAGAAGCTCCCTCCTTAATTCAACGCTCATAATACTTCTATAATAAACTATAACAT
>CAZQJD010000128.1:0-5709 GCA_964593575.1 uncultured Oscillibacter sp. | reverse complement strand
GTTAGATTACCAGATAAAATCTATTTTGTCAATACCTTTTTTTGATTTTTTTAAAAGAGTCATCCGTGCGAAAAACACACGGATGACTCTTCATGTAATTAGGTATTTACATATTATGTGTGCGTTAATCCCGGCTGGCAACCGCCGTATCAAAAAGCTGTTCCACTTCTGCAGACGGTGCCTTGGTACATTTGGAAACCACGACAGCAGCGATACCGCCGATGATAAAGCCGGGGATGATCTCATAAATGCCCACGGAAGACAGGAATACCAGCCACAGGATATCCACGCCCGCGCCCGCAACGATACCTGCGACAGCACCCTCGAAGGTAAGACGCTTCCAGAAGAGAGACAGCATGATGGTAGGACCAAAGGCTGCGCCGAAGACACCCCATGCGTTTTCCACCAGACCCATGATGCTGCCGCTGTTGGGATCGGATGCGATCAGCACAGCGATCACCGAGATCACCAGCACCACAAAACGGCCCGCCCACATCATTTCCTTGTCAGAGGCCTTGTCCTTGCGGATGATAGGCTTGTACACATCGCTGGCAAAGGCGCTGGCGCTGGCCAGCAGCTGGGAATCGGCAGTGCTCATAGCGGCTGCCAGGATCGCAGACAGCAGAACACCGCTGATGAGCGCGGGGAACATCTTGCGAACCATCTGGATAAATACGGTGGAGCTGTCCGCAATATCTCCCAGCAGCAGATGGCCGATACAGCCGGAAGCCACGGAGAACACCAGGATCAGAACCGTCCAGGTAATGCCGATTTTGGCACTCTTCTTCAGATCCTTGTCGGAACGCAGGGACATAAAGCGCACAATGATATGAGGCATGCCGAAATAGCCGAGACCCCAGCCCAAACCAGACAGAATATCTTTCCAATTGGTGAACAGATTCCAGTAGTTCTCCGGCAGCGCGGCTACGGAAGCAGCCCCCTGTCCACTCTGAATCAGCGTCAGTGCAAAAATGGGGGCGATCAGCAAGGCACCCAGCATCAGCATACCCTGGAAGAAATCCGTCCAGCACACTGCGTTGAAACCGCCCAGGAAGGTATAGCCGATGATGATCGCAGCTGCCAGATACATAGCCGCAGTAGCATCCATGCCAATGACCGTGTTGAACAGCGTACCGCAGGCCTTGATGGAGGAGGCTGCATAGATGGTATAGGCCACCAGGAAAATCACAGCGCAGATGATTTGGAGCGCTTTGTTCTTGGATAGGAACCGGTTGGTCAGATACTGGGGAATGGTAATGGAGTCACCTGCAACAATGGTAAAGCGACGCAGCCGGGGCGCCTCCACCAGCCAGCTGACAGTATAACCAACACCAAGACCGATGGCGATCCATGCCTGACCGATACCGGCAGCATAAATGGATGCAGGCAGGCCCATCAGCACCCACGCGCTCATATCAGAAGCGCCGGCAGACAATGCCGAAACCCAAGGGCCCATTTCGCGGCCACCCAAGAAGTAGGACTTCTCTCCACCGTCTTTGGAACGGATAAAGAAGAAGATGCCGATACCCAGCATAAACACCAGATATACAATAAAGACAATAATTTCAGAATTCATAACGTTCTTTCCCTCCCGACACATATCGTGCCACTTCAATGTTGGCAGTATAACACATAAAAAACTGTACGTAAATACAGAACAGAGTATAGAACGAATTCTATACTCTGCATCTAAAGAATCTTGATCTCAATTGTGCTGCAGTATTTTTCAAGAAGAATGATAACAAGAATAATTATGGAACACAAAAATTTATTCCGCTTCCCCGGACACAGTCCGATAGCTCTCCAGAAACACGGGCGTCATTTTTTCTGTATAGGCCGTCAGTGAATAGCCGCCGTCAGACAGGCACCAATCATAGAGCAGCGCCCGTTCCCACAGGGCATATGCCTTCAGAACCTCGTTGACCGTACGATCCGCCCGCAGCTGTCCAGCCTTCTGTCCCTCCGAAATGATCTGACGGAGCAGGCGGAAATATGTGCGGTTGCGATCCAGCAGATGCTTTTCACCACGAGCCAGAAGCTGGGTGGAGAGAAGCCTTGTCAGCAGTTCCAGTGATACCGCATCCTCGATCATGGCAAACAGCTCGCGGTTCAGGAAGATCAGCTTGTCCATAGCATCCAGCGTCGGATCCATCTCCTCTTTCAATTGCTCATACTTCTCATCAAACACATAAGCTAATGTACCCAGCAGGGCATCCTTTCCCTCAAAATAGTGGTAAAAAGAACCCTTGGATGTCTCAGATTCGAACACGATGTCCTCCACCGTGGTATTGTCATAGCCCTGCTCATAGAACAGCTTCCATGCCGCCGAAATGATCCTGCCTCTGGTGTTGCGCCCGTTCTTCTTCGCCATATCGGCCCCTCCATCCGCACCTTACCACTTTTTTATTACATAGGATAGCACACTCGCTCCCTCGCGCGCAACGAAAATCTCCCCCCATCCGCAAGAATTCTTTATTGTAATCAAACACGCAATCATATATAATGTAACCACGCAAAAGTAACCACGAACAGGAGTGTGGATTTTATGCAATTCTGGAAGATGAACGGCGCCGGAAACGACTTCATTATTATTAACAATATGGAAGAGCACCTGCCCGTGGAAAGCTTTCCCCACATCGCGCGAACCCTCTGCCAGCGGCACGTGTCCATCGGTGCCGACGGCCTGATGGTGGTAGAAGCACCTACCGATGGCGGCGACTATAAAATGCTCTTTTTCAACGCCGACGGAAGCATTGGTGAAATGTGCGGAAACGGCGCCCGCTGCATCTGCCGTTACGGCTACGCTAACGTTCTGTCCGGCGAAACCCAGCGTGTAGAAACTACCGCCGGCATGATCACAGGCCAGCGCATCTCACAGCAGCTCTACCGCATTCGGCTGAACGATCCCTCCATCGTTGATTTGGATCGAGCCATCGAAGTCAACGGCGTTCGTTACGAATGCGCCTATGTGGAGTTAGGCGACCCCGGTCTTCCCCACGCAGTCGTTCCCTATCCCGGTCTGAAAGACGCCGATGAGCACCGGCTGCGGGAGCTGGGTCGTGCCATGCGGTATCATCCCGCATTCCCCAAGGGTGCCAATGTCAACTTCTACGAGATCACCGGCGAAGATGAAATTTATGAGCGTACCTTTGAACGCGGCGTGGAGGACTTCACCTTCGCCTGCGGCACCGGCACCGGCTCTGTGGTGACAGTCCTGGCCCTGCAGGGCAAAGTCTCCGGAAAAAGCGTCAAGGTCAACATGACCGGCGGCCAGCTGATCATCGACATTCAGCGGGAGGGCGGACACATTACCGATCTCTACCTGACAGGCCCTACCAACATCGTGGCCAAAGGCGTCGTAACAGACGAAAACCTTTCTCTTGCAGACTGACAAAAGCTGCCGCAGAACTTTGCGGCAGCTTTTGTGCACAATTTATTCGAAAGTTTCTTCCACCAGAAGCTTTTGATCCGTGCGGCCCGTAGGAGACATGCCAAATCGTTTGTTATATGCGCGGCAGAAGGTGCAGTAGCTGTTGAAGCCCGCCTTATAACACGCCTCCGTTGCTCCGATGCCCTTACCCATCATATCACGGGCATTCATCAACCGCCTGTCAATCACATAAGAATGTATGGTAACTCCCGTATTCTCCCGAAACAGGCGCATCATGTGGTACTTACTCAGGAAGAAGCGTTCTGCCAGCGCCTCCGCAGTGATTTCTTCCTGAATGTGCTCATCAATGTACCGCAGCATTCCAACCACACGCTCATCCTTGGGGCGCAGCGGCTGGACAGAGTCAAAGCTCCCCCTCCAGAGCATGCGGTATATCTCCACCAAAAGGCGCAGCAGCAGCCCACGGGAAAGGATATCCTTTCCCACAGCCGCAGAGCCAAGCTCCCCTTCCAGCTTGCGGATCAGTTCTAAAAATCGTTCCCGCTCTCTGGGCGGCAAGCGCAGAACATGCTGTCCGTCCGCCGAAAAGCATCGGGTCAGGTCGCAGTCCTCTGTGGAGGAAGCACTCAAAAACCCCGGCGAAATATAAATGATGACCCGCTCATACTCCTGCTCAAACTCCGGGCGGTGAACCAAGCGGCTGTCAATGAGCACCACATCTCCGCTTTGCAGCTGATACCGCTCACCATCCAGCCAATATCCGCCCGTTCCGGACAGCACGATCAGCAGCTTGTAAAATTCGTGATAGTGGTACTCTACCCGCTCTTTGGGAATGTCCCTCATGTGAAACAACCGAAACGCCTCCAGTAGATACCCCCGCTTTTGATACATTTCTTTCATAGCGCACCTCTGTATAGCATTTTTTGATATAATCATAGCATATACAGATATGTTATTGCAATAACTGTGGAATATAATAAGGTAAGAACAAATCAGGAGGGAACTCTCATGGAAAGAAAATCCGTCATCAAGAATTACCGCTTTATGGCCATTATGATCGGCTGTATGATCGCCGGCGCTGTCGTTGGTTGGATCTGGCCCGATGTCGGTCATATGATCAAACCCGTGGGCACCGTCTTCATCAACATGATGTTCTGCATAGTGGTACCGCTGGTATTTGCATCCATCTCCAGCTCCGTAGCCAATACCAAGAGCCGCAAGCGTGCCGGCAAGATCATGGGAACCACCGTCGCCACGTTCGTGATCACCGGCGCCATAGCCGCAACCATCATGTTCCTGCTGGTCAAGATCTTCCCCCCTGTTCTGACTCCCTGGACCGAGTACCCCTCTCAGGAGATGGGCGAATACGCCACCCTGAGCCAGATGATCGTCAACTTCTTCACCGCAGAAGACTTTGTCGGCCTGCTGACCCGCCGGGCCATGCTGCCCCTGATCGTCTTCTCCATCCTGTTTGGCTTCGCCGTGAATCTGAACGGCGGCAGTGAGACGCTGGTGGGCAAGTTCCTGGAGGATCTGTCCAACGTCATGCTGAAGTTCGTCCAGATCGTTACCTACTATGCCCCCTTCGCCTTCTTCGCCATCTTCGCCGACCTGGTGGCCACCTACGGCGCCGAGATCGTGGAGGGCTACGGCCGTGCTCTGCTGCTGTACTATCCCCTGTGCTTCATCTATGTCTTCACCGCATTCCCTCTGTTCGCCTGGTTCGGCGGCGGCAAGGGCGCCGTCAAGACCATGTTCCAGCACATCACCCGCCCCGCAGTGGTTTCTCTGGGTACCTGCTCCTCTGTGGCCACCATCCCCACCAATCTGGAAGAAGCTGCTTCCACCGGCATCTCCAAGGACGTCGCCGAAATGGTGATCCCTCTGGGCGCTACCATGCATATGGACGGTTCCTGCTTCTCCTGCGTTCTGAAGATCGCCTTCGTGCTGGGCGTCTTCGGTCAGCCCATGGGCATGGATATGCTGATCCCCGTGATTCTGGTGGCCGTTCTCTCCTCCGTTGGTATGAGCGGTGTTCCCGGCGGCGGCTACATCGGCGAGTATATCATCTGCTCCATCTTCTTCCCCGACATCATCGAGATCGCCTTCCCCATTCTGGTGGCCATCGGCAATCTGGTGGATCCCCCCGCCACCATGATCAACTCCTCCGGCGACTATGTGGTCTCCTATATCGTCTCCCGCTTCGTGGACGGCAAGGATTGGCTGCAGAAGGCACTGGCAAAGAAAGGCTGATCTCTTCCCCGAATCGAGTAGGGGCGGTTTTCCGCCCCTCTCACACCACCGAGTGTGCCGTTCGG
>CAZQJD010000127.1:0-5737 GCA_964593575.1 uncultured Oscillibacter sp. | reverse complement strand
CAAGGCCACTGAGGATCAGGTCAAGCTGTTCCCCCGCGACTGTCAGGATCTGGTGGAGGATATCCAGAAGCGTCTTCTGGACGCCACCGGCGCCAAGGTGGAGGTCATGGTCTACGGTGACGGTGCCTTCAAGGATCCCGTCGGCAAGATCTGGGAGCTGGCCGACCCTGTGGTCTCTCCCGCATATACCTCCGGTCTGGAGGGCACTCCCAACGAGCTGAAGCTGAAGTATCTGGCGGACAACGAGTTCAGCCACCTCTCCGGCGACGCACTGAAGGAAGCCATCAAGACCAAGATCACCGAGAAGGACGGCGATTTGGTGGGCCAGATGGCCTCCGAGGGTACGACCCCCCGCCGCCTGACCGATCTCATCGGCTCTCTGTGCGATCTGACCTCCGGTTCCGGCGATAAGGGTACGCCCATCGTCTATATCCAGGGTTATTTCGATAACTATACCACCGAGTGATTTCATGCAAAAACACGCCGCTGCAGCGGCGTGTTTTTTGTCCGCGGAGGTTTTCAGCAGAGGAAATATATGGTACAATACACATGAAATGTCGTTTTTCGGCTGTTGGAAAACATAATGGAGGAACGCTTATGAGCATCCAAAACGAACCCAAAATCAAGAACCCGCTGATCGTGGCCATTCGGGAGCAGCTGGAGCATCGCGCCCTGTGGATGTATCTGCTGTGCGACGAGGCGAAGAAAAAGGGACTGGAGCCTCAGGAGTATGCGCCTGCAGCCATTCGCCGCTGCGGACTGTATCAGGGCAGCAACCTGCGGCAGAAGGCCGGCGGCGGAGAGTCCCTGAAGGGCTTGAAGAAGACGCTGTTCACCAAGCCTGCCCAGTGGGTGTTTGAAATGGATGTCAAGCGCTGCACGGACGACAATCTGGACATCGACTTCCACTATTGCCCGCTGGTGAAGGCGTGGCAGAAGCAGGGCTGCTCCGACGAGGAGATCCAGCTGCTGTGCGACCATGCCATGTGCGGCGACCGTGGTATCGCAGAGAGCTTTGGCTGTGAGCTGGATTTACCCGCCACCATTGCCCGCGGCGATGATGTCTGCAAGATTCGCTTTGTCCGCAGAAAGAATTAAACAAAGCGGTTGACAATCCGCGGAAACGGCATATAATTAAACGTGATTTAACTGCTTAAAAGCAATACAGGCAAAGGAAACAAGGGAAGAGACAGGGAGGAACTGCCATGAAGATTCGGGAAATGGCCACGCCGGCGATCCTGCTGGACATGGATTCGCTGGAGCGCAATATCAGCAGCTATCAGAATATGTGTGATCTCTATGACAAAGAGATGTGGCCTATGGTGAAGACCCACAAGTCTCTGACCATTGCGAAAATGCAGGCAGAGGCTGGCGCCACCGGCTTCCTGTGCGGTACGCTGGATGAGTGCGAGGCGCTGTGTGAGGCGGGGTATCAGAATCTGATGTATGCATATCCTGTTGCCAGTGCGGCTTCTGTGAAGCGGGTCATTGAGCTGAGCCGTAAGTGCAATTTTATCATCCGGCTGGATACGGTGGAGGCTGCTCAGATCGTGGATGCTGCCGCCCGTGAGGCAGGCATTATCATCCAATACACGATCATTGTGGACTGCGGCCTGCACCGTTTCGGCGTGGCACCGGATAAGGTGGAGGAACTGGCTGAGAGGCTCGATGCGTTTGAAAATCTGGAACCCATGGGCATTTCTACCCATCCCGGCGCGGTGTATGCCGCAGAGGAACCCAGACAGGTGCCTCTCTATGTGGAGGCGGAGACCGGCGCTCTGGCTATTGCTGCGGAGGGAATGCGCAAGGCCGGCATTGAGCCGGAGATCATCTCAAGCGGCTCCACGCCTACCTTTGCGCTGTCCATTGACGACCCCAATATTGAAATCTATCATCCGGGCAATTATGTGTTCAACGATTGTATCCAGATGTCTAACGGCAGCGCAAAAGAAGAGGACTGTGCGCTGACGGTGTTGGCTACGGTGATTTCTCATCCGTCTGATGATCTGTTTATTTGTGATGCCGGCGCCAAGTGCCTGGGTCTGGATCAAGGTGCTCACGGCAATTCTGCCATCGTGGGCTTTGGCCGTGTCATTGGTCATCCAGAGCTGATCGTCAGCGGTCTCTCCGAGGAGGTGGGTAAGCTGAAGGTGAAGGAAGGCCAGAAAACTACGCTGAAAGTGGGAGACCAGATCCGCATGATCCCCAATCATTCTTGCTCCACTGCGAATCTCACCGATCACTACATCGCTGTGCGTGGCGAGGATGTGGAAGGCACCATCCGGGTGGACATCCGCGGAAACCGCTGCAACTGGGAATTCTGATACTGATTTTAAATTGTTTCTGCAGAAATCAGTATGAAAGCTTTTCAACAAGCCATAGTATGAGAAGATGCAAAACGCATCCCGAACCTGAGAAGTTCGGGATGCGTTTTTTTTGATACAGATGTGGTTTACAGGCCGGGGAATGTAATGGCAAACACCAGAATGGCCGGCTTATCGCTGTTGTTGAACCAGGCGTGCTTCACCAACGGTGGAATGCGGATGCTGTCGCCTGCATGGAACTGGATGGGAGAATCGTCCAGATGCAGCGTCATCTCGCCATCCAGCAGCAGAGCTACCTCTTCGCCTTTGTGCGCCATATTGCAATCTGTGGTGGAGTGGCCGGGCTGCAGCGTCATGGTATAGAAGGAGAGGGCGCTGGCCGTGTCCGGCGTCAGCAATTCATAATCCACACCGCCCTCAATGATATGGCGGCGGTTTTCCGGGTGTACAAGGCCATTGGGGTGGGGAGATTCCGCTGCCATGAAAATACGGAACAGTGGCACGTCCAGTACGGCGGAGATAGACCGCAGCGTATTCAGTGAAGGATTGGCCAGATCACGTTCGATTTGGCTGAGCATGGAGGAGGTGATGCCGACCTTCTCGGCCAGAGCTTTCAATGTAATGCCCTGCAGCTGGCGATAGTGCCGGATTCGCTGGCCAATGTTGACGTTATGTTCCATATTCCAATTTCTCCCGCTTCCCATGAATGATTTTCATGATTTATTACTATGTTACCACAGGTAGCATGAAAATAGCAATCCCGAACTGGATGAAAAAGCGCAATTTTCGCGAGTATTTTGGGAAAATTTTGTTTTTTTGAACAATATAGAGATGGGGAAGCGCTGCTTGGAAAAACTTGATTTTTCACTGTGGTTGGGATATGCTGTTATTATCTTGGCGAGGAAATGAGGCGAACTTATGGAAAAGACAACTGTCCGGAGATTGATGGATTATCTGGATGCCAGTCCCAGCTGCTATCATGCAACGGAGAATCTGAAGAAGCTTCTGTTGGATAACGGATATCAACTGCTTCGTGAATCTGAGGTCTGGCAGCTGCAGCGGGGCGGAAAATATGTGGTGATTCGCAACGATGCATCCCTGATCGCGTTTCGGATTCCCGCGGAAGTGACCGGCGGCTTTATGATGGCGGCTGCCCACAGCGATTCTCCCACCTTCAAGCTGCGGGAAACGCCGGAGGTGGATGCGGGGGGCGCATTGGCCCTGAGTGTGGAACCCTATGGCGGCGCGATTTATTATTCCTGGCTGGATCGTCCCCTGTCTGTTGCCGGACGGGTGATGACGGAGGAGGACGGCTGTCTGCGTACCCGGCTGGTGGATGTGGATCGTGATCTGCTGGTGATCCCCAGTCTTGCCATTCACTGCAACAAAACCGTCAATGCCGGTGTTGCCCTGAAGCCCAATGTGGATCTGCGTCCTGTGCTGGGTACTGCCGACGATAAAGGAAAGCTGCGGGCATTGGTGGCGGAGGCTGCCGGCGTGAAGGAGGAGCAGATCCTTTCTTCGGAGCTGTACCTGTATCCCCGTGTTGGCGGCACGCTGGTGGGCGCGGAGGAGCAGTATGTTCTTTCTCCGCGGCTGGATGACCTGCAGTGTGCCTTCACCTGTGCGGAGGGATTCCTGCGGGCAAAGGAAAGCGGCAGTGTGCCGGTGCTGTGCGTGTTCAACAACGAGGAAGTGGGCAGCGGGACGCTGCAGGGTGCCAATTCCGATTTCCTCGGCAATGTGCTGAAGCGGATCAGTCAGGCGCTGGGCCGCACGGAGGAAGCGCATCAGGCGGCTCTGGCGGGAAGCTTTATGGTGTCGGCAGACAATGCCCACGCTGTCCATCCCAATCATCCGGAATACGCCGACGTCAATGAAAAGGTCAGCATCAACAAGGGCGTGGTGGTGAAGTTCAACGCCAACCAGAAGTATTCCACCGATGCTGTTTCTGCCGCGGTGTTCCGTCAGGTCTGCCGGATGGCGGATGCGCCGGTTCAGACCTACAGCAACCGTGCGGATCTGCCGGGGGGATCTACGCTTGGTAATATCAGCATTACGAGAGTTTCTGTGCCGACGGTGGATGTGGGCTTGCCGCAGCTGGCCATGCACTCTGCCTGCGAGCTGGCCGGTGTGAAGGATACCGAGGACATGGTGCGGATCATGGAGGTCTATTTCTCCCGCACGCTGCACCGTGATCCGGATGGTAGTATTTTGCTGTAAATACAGATAACTGTAGAATTACCCCCGGAGATACATGTCTCCGGGGGGTAAAAGCGTGCTGCGGCTCAGTGTTCGTCTGTTTTCTCAAGGAATGCCAGAATACAGCGATAGGTCTCGTCGCTGAGACTGTGCTCCATTTTACAAGCATCCTCCGCAGCGGTTTCTTCAGATACGCCCATAAGCTGGAATAAGCGGGTGATGGCGGTGTGCCGCTGGTAAACCTGGGAAGCAATCGTCATGCCGCTGTCCGTCAGGGTCAGCGTTCCGTCTTCTGCCATACAGACGTGGCCGCTTTCCCGTAGCTTTTTCATGGCAATGCTGATGCTGGGCTTGGAATATCCCAGCTCATTGACGATATCAATGGAACGGACCTGCCCCAGTCGTTTTTGCAGGACCAGTATGGATTCCAGATAGTCTTCTGCGGATTGATGAATGGCCATGGAGAAGTCCTCCTTTTCTGTGAGATGATCTGTGCTGCTTCCTGTCATGTTACCATAACTGTTGCAGATTGCCAAGGTTTTTTTGCGCGGAAGTGTTCATAACGGAAGTGTTCATAAAAGCTGCGAATTGAAAGACTACAGCGGTGATGGAATTATGACAAAAACAATGTGCGGGGAGGATGCAGGATGAAGCGTTTCCGGAAGGCTTTTCCAGCGGCCGCAGCCTTGCTGCTGGTGACGATCGCGGGGTGCGTGGCCTATGTGTTTGGAACGTACTACCGGTTGGAGGACCGGTTGAAACTGCCTGCTGCAAACGATCCTGCGGAGTTGGTACAGGCAGGGGAAACGTATACCGCCGTGACCTATACGTGGGCCTCTTCGCTTATAGCGATGACTACAGTGTAACACGCCCGCCAGTGGAAAGCGATGGTGAGCCGTGTCTCTGCAATGCGCACTTGTCGGCCTATACCACGGCTGGGATCGTTCTGGCGTCGGGAAATGTGGAGGCTTGCAGCTGTGTAGCTGATACCGGTTTTGCCTGGTCAGATCATAATCCGGCGGTGCTGGAATTCGTTCTGAAAAAATAATTGAAAAATTTGAAATTTAGTGTTGACAAATAGGTTGTCCTCTGATATAGTATCCATTGTTCGAGGCCAATAGGCCTGAACATTCGGGGGTATAGCTCAGCTGGGAGAGCGCTTGACTGGCAGTCAAGAGGTCAGCGGTTCGATCCCGCTTATCTCCACCAAA
>CAZQJD010000126.1:0-5756 GCA_964593575.1 uncultured Oscillibacter sp. | reverse complement strand
ATGACATCGTTACCGAGGAAATGCCCATCGAGGACGCTAAGAAGAAGGGCGCTATGGCTCTGTTCGGCGAGAAGTATGGCGATACCGTCCGTGTGGTGGATATGGGCAGCGGCTATTCCGTGGAGTTCTGCGGCGGTACACATCTGGACAATACTGCAAAAGTAGGCGTGTTCCACATAGGCAGCGAGTTCTCTGTGGCTTCCGGTGTCCGTCGTATTGAGGCTACCACTGGTAAGGTCACTCTGGACGCCATGAACCATACGCAGGAAGTCCTGTTCCAGACGGCTGCCGCACTGAAGACCAAGCCTGCCGAGCTGCGGGAGAAGGCGGAAGCCATCACTGTGGAGCTCAAGCAGCTGCACCAGCTGGTGGAGAAGTATAAGGCAAAGGAAGCTGCCGGCGAGGCAGACCGCGTCCTGTTCGGCGCACATGAGGTAAACGGTCTGAAGGTCATCACCGCGACCATTCCTGAGGCTGACGGCAACAAGCTGCGCACCATGGGTGACGGTCTGCGGGACAAGGCTGGCAATGTGGTTGCTGTTCTGGCCAGCGTCAACGGTGAGAAGATCACCTTTGTGGCTGTCTGCGGCAAGGAGGCTGTTGCCAAGGGCGTCAAGGCCGGCGATGTCATCAAGCACGTCACTGCCATCTGCGGCGGCAAGGGCGGCGGCAAGCCTGACAGCGCTATGGGCGGCGGCAGCGATGTCCTGAAGCTGGATGACGCCCTGGCATCCGTGGACAACTTCGTGGCTGATAAGGCGAAGTAAGGCGCATTTGGAGCTGTAAAGCGAAATTCCTTTTCGAGGCTATAATTCTAACAAAGGAGAGCTGTAATATGTCCGATTGTTTGTTCTGTAAGATCGCGGCAGGCGCGATTCCTTCCAACAAAGTCTATGAAGACGACCTGTGCTTTGCCTTTTACGACATTGCACCGCAGGCACCCTCTCATTTTCTGGTGATTCCCAAGGCGCACATTTCTTCCGTGGCAGCCATCGATTCCGAAAACAGCAGCCTTGTGGCGCATATTTTCGAGGTGATCGCCGCTGTGACCGCTTCCAAGGGAATTGACAGCTACCGTGTTGTTTCCAACATTGGCGAGCAGGCCGGCCAGAGTGTTCCGCACCTGCATTTCCATGTCCTGTCCGGCCGCGACATGACCTGGCCTCCGGGCTGATGCAAACAAAATTAGCATAAATTACGAGACGCCTCTGTATGCTCCGAGGCGTCTCGCTGCTTTTTTCGAGGTTTAAGAATCTTCTTTACAGAAAATAAGATATCATTTATAATACTTTTGGCTCCGAATGGGCACAATTACCCTGCTGGATGTTGCCGATTGGTAACATTTTACTGGGTGATAGAATATGGAAATCAAAAGACTGCGCGATTTGCGTGAGGACCATGATAAAACACAACAGGAGATCGCAGAGGTGCTGAATATGCACCGCAGCGTCTATAGGCGATATGAGAACGGTGAGCGCGAAACACCGGCCTGGGTGATCGTGAAGCTGGCTGGCTATTATCAGGTCAGTGCGGATTATCTGCTGGGACTCTCTGATATTCAGGCGCCGTATTTCCGCAAATGAGAGTTCTTGCGATAGCGGCATTTTCCTTTTCGGCAGGTATCTTTCTGGCACAGTATCTGCTGCCGTATACATGGCAGCTGCCGCTGTGTCTTTGCTGCATTCTTGTCGGATCGGCTGCTTTTCTTGTCAAAGGAACGATCAGACAAAGAGTTTTGCTGATTGCCGGCGGCGCTGCAGTGGCAATGCTGTATAACTGGGGGTATGTGTCTGTTGTGCAGATGCCTGCGGAGAAGCTGGCAGACACTGGATTTACACAGCTGCCCATGACGCTGATGGATTATGCGGTTCCTACGGATTATGGCGCAAAGGCAACTGTGCGCCCTGAAATCGACGGACTTCACGGCGTGAAGGTCGTTTATTACGGTGATACCGCATTGCTGGAAATGTCTCCCGGCAGTGTTGTCACCGATGATGTGACGCTGAGCAGCGCTGCCAGAATCCGTGACGATGATATTACCACGTTTACATCCAAAGGCGTTTTTCTTTTGGCGTACAGCAAGGGAGATCCGATCTATGATTCCAACGGCGCGGATGCCCTTCGCTGGCTGCCCCAACGTGCTGCACGGATGCTTCAAACCCGGATCTACGAGCTGTTTTCCGGCGATACAGCCGGCTTTCTTGCGGCGATCCTCACCGGAGACAAGTCCGGGATCTCCGAAGAAGCTACTGTAACGTTATCGGAAGCGAGTCTCTACCATATTCTGGCTGTATCCGGTATGCACTGTGCCTACCTTCTTGGGATGGTAACGCTGTTTGTCGGTAGTCATCGTCGGCGTTTGCAGGCGCTGATTGCCATCCCGGTGCTGCTGTTCTATATGTTTCTGGCAGGCTGTTCGCCGTCGGTGGTCCGTGCCTGCATCATGATCCTGTTTGTTTTGACGGCGCCCCTGTTCCGCAGGGAGAATGATATGGCAACATCCATGTCTGCTGCACTGGCGCTGATTCTGTTCCGGAATCCGTTTGCTGCTGCCTCCATCAGTTTGCAGCTGAGCTTTGCTGCCATTGGGGGCATTATCTGGGCGGCACCTGCCATCCAGAAGCTGTTTCCACAGCCAAAGGGACGGCGTGTGGGGAAATTCCTGCTGTACAGCTTGACGGTCTCACTGGGCGTGACAGTATGTACAGCGCCCCTGAGCGCCTATTATTTCAATAGCCTTTCTCTGATCGCACCGCTGTCCAATCTTCTGTGTCTGTGGGCTGCCGGTATCGTGTTTACCTGTGGACTGCTGGCGGTGCTGCTCAGCTTGATCTGGATGCCCCTGGGCGTGATTCTTGGCCTTGCGGTCAGGATCCTCATCTGGTATCTTCTCCGGATGGCCGGCTTGCTGGCCTCTGTTCCATATCATGCGGTGTATTTTTCCAACCCGTATCTAAAATACTGGCTGCTGTTTGCCTACGGCCTGTTCCTGCTCTGTTGGCTGCTGAGGCCCAAGGCTGTCCGCCAATATGCAGTTGCGGGCATACTGTGCGTTGTATCACTGGCTGTTACCGTTTGGCTTGGGAGTATTCGTTACACCTACGGAGAACTGAATATCACCATGCTGGATGTAGGGCAAGGTGCTTCCATTATCGTTTCTTCCAAGGATTCTTTCGGCCTGATCGACTGCGGCAGCAGAAACAGCTGGTACAGTGCCGGCCAAATTGCCGCAGATGCTCTGACCAGCATGGGGTGCCGTCAATTAGACTATCTCATGCTGACACATTATGATTCCGACCATATTTCCGGTGTCAGAGAGCTGCTGACCCGATTCCATGTCAAGCAGATTTTACTGCCCGACAGCGTGGACGACAGCGGCCTTCGCCAAGTGGTGGAAAGTCTTGCGGAACTTCATCGTGTCCCCATAACATATGTCACTTCCAAAGTGGAGTACCCTCTCGGCGAGGCGACAGTGACCGTGTATCCTCCTGTGGGAAAGGAAGGGGACAATCAGTTAGGGCTGACCTATCTCTGTACTGCAGGCGATTACGATCTGCTGGTGACCGGCGACATGGACACAGCTACAGAAAAGCTCCTGCTGGAAAACTGGCAGCTTCCTGATATTGAAGCGCTTGCCGTGGGTCACCACGGTTCCGCGTCCTCCACATCCACCGAACTGCTGAAAGCGCTTCGCCCGGAAACGGCGCTGATCAGCGTGGGTGACAATTCTTACGGCCATCCGGCCAACCAGACACTTCGGCGCCTTTTGGCCTTCGGCGCGGAGATTTTTCGTACGGATCTGCAGGGCGATATCCATATCACAGTAAACTGAGGAGTTCTTATGGCTACTGCAAAGAAAACAAACAAATCAGATGCATTCCAGACCTTCAAGGCGGATCTGGCGGAGGGCAATATCGCCAACGCCTATATTTTCTATGGAGAGGAGAGCTATCTCCGGGAATTCTATTTGGGCGAGCTGCGAAAAAAGCTGGTTCCTGTGGGATTTGAAGAATTCAACTATCACACTGCGGAAGGGAAGAACCTTACCATGCAGGCACTGTCGGAAATGGCGGAAGCCATGCCTATGCTGTCTGAGCGCACGCTGATCCAGGTGACGGATCTGGACATTTTCAAACTCAACGAGGAACAGCGTGAACGGCTGATCGCTCTGCTGGAGGATCTGCCGCCATACTGCTGTATTGTCTTTGTTTACGATACATTGGAGTATAGGCAGAACCGCACCATGAAAAAGCTGTGCACAGCGCTGAATACCTATGTACAGGCGGTGGAGTTTCGTCAGGCGGATAACAGCGATCTTGTTCCCTGGATCATGCGCCGCTTCAAGGCACTGGACAAGCAGATCGACCGGCAGACGGCAGAATACCTGATCTTCCTGTGCGGCAGTCTGATGACCGGCCTGATCCCGGAGATCACCAAGATCGGCACCTATGCCAAGAGCAAGGTTGTCACACAGAAGGATATCGATGCGGTGGCCTCGCCGATCCTTTCTGCTGAGGTCTTCAAGCTGACGGATGCCGTCCTGAAGAACGATTATAACGAAGCAGCCAGACTGTTGGGCGACCTTTTGAAAATGCAGGAGGAGCCGCTGCTGATCAATGCGGCGCTGGGCGGCCAGCTGCGCCGGATCTACACGGCGCGTCTGGCCATCGACAGCGGCAAGGACAAGTATTGGCTGATGGATCTGTGGGGCATGAAGTCTGATTATCCCGTCAAGCTTTGGCTGAGCGCTGCCAAGCGTACCAGCCGCGAGTGGTGCTCGGACGCGGTGAAGCAGTGTCAGACGCTGGATCGCAGACTGAAAAGCGAGCGCGGTGTCAACGGCGAGGATGAGCTGAAGCAGCTTCTGGTCCGTCTGGGAGCGAAGAAGGCATGAGAAAGCTGCGTGAAGTCATCGTCGTTGAGGGAAGATATGACAAGAATACCCTCTCGCAGGTAGTGGATGCTGTTATCGTAACGGTCAACGGTTTTTCCGTTTTCAAGGACAAAGAAAAGCTGGCCCTGCTGCGCCGCTTGGGAAGAGAGCGCGGCCTGATCGTGCTGACAGACAGTGACGGGGCCGGCTTTGTAATCCGCAACCATCTGCGGAGCGTCCTTCCCAAGGAGCAGGTGAAGCACGCCTATATCCCGGATATTTATGGCAAGGAACGTCGGAAGCGCACGGCCGGCAAAGAAGGGAAGCTGGGCGTGGAAGGCATGAAGCCGGAGATTCTGGTCGCTGCCCTGGAAAAGGCCGGGGCGACCTTTGAGGATGCTGTCGGCACGGCTTGTGAACCGCGGCAGTCGGTGACCAAGGCCGATCTGTTTGCGTTGGGCCTTTCCGGCGGCGCAGATTCCGCCCAACGGCGAAGCGTGCTACTGAAGCATTTGGAATTACCGGAGCATATGACGGCCAACACATTGCTGGAAACTGTCAATGTTTTGTATGACCGGCAGCATTTTTTAGAGCTGGCGGCAGCATTGGCAGACGATCAGACCTGAATTTTATGCTTACGCGATTCTTCGTATTGCAATTCAACTGTGATTTTTGTATAATAAATTCACTTTTGTATACAAAACGGAAGGAATGAACATGTATGGCAGATGAAATCAAGACCATGGAGAATGAGGCAGCGGAAGGCCGCAACTTTATCCATGCCTTTATTGATGAAGATATTGCGGCTGGCGGTCAGTACGAGGGCATGACCGTCCATACCCGTTTCCCGCCGGAGCCCAACGGCTACCTGCACATCGGCCAC
>CAZQJD010000125.1:0-5779 GCA_964593575.1 uncultured Oscillibacter sp. | reverse complement strand
AGAGACACCTCGCCGCCGTCCGTGCGGGTCTCCACCACCTCCACGCCGGCGGCCTTCGCGGCGGAGCAGTCCTTCACGAACCAACGATGCGAAATCCGCGCGGAATACGTCAAAGGGAAGCTCCTTCTTCACATGCTTGACGATAGAAAACACTTCGTCGATCATTACATAGGCATCTCCATTGAGGAAATGCTGTTCCAGGGCATTCAGGATGTAGTCACCCTGAATGTCGCCCCATTTTCCTTCCGGAACTTTAATGGCCATATCTTTGCCCTCCTTCATATGAGTTGCCTCAGCCAGTGCGTTTTCCATATCACCACAACATAGAGAATCGTTGCGGCGATGATCAGCGGAACGCTCTGGAGTTCTTGCTGTTCTTCCCGGGTGCTGGCCCGCAGTTCGCGGGCCAGCATTACGATGCCGGAAGCATATAGGATAGTCAGGATTACCGCAAATTCAAAGAATCTCATTACACTCCCGGTCTGTGTGCCCTATCTGTTACCTGACGAAGACATCCGTGAAGCGATTTACCAGAAGATTCACTTGATGGAATCTTCTTCGGAAGGGATGGAACTTCGCTGGGAGAAGACCTCTGCGGAATACTTGCTGGAGATTGTAGTCTACAGTACGCCGCAATCGGATATCAAGGAACAAAGGATTATAGTCGGACGTATCCGTGGCGATGAATATAATGCGTTGGGTAGGCTGATTATGGCCGGACGGCGGCTTTATTTCCGCTTACATGGAGAGTTTCCAATGCTGAGGCGGTGGCTGAGTTCTTATCGATATTTTTCTGACGATTAATTAATCAGCAGAGATCGCGCGAAGTTGAGCGTGATCTCTGCTGATTTTCGTGCGCTCGGCATGAGCGATGACTCGGTGGTGAAAGTCCACTACGTACTCGGCAGCAGGAACCGTTAGCCGAAGGCAGCACTCGATTCCAATCCCGTTTGACAGATGCCGTTTTCATAATTTTTTCAAATTGCTGTCTTGCCGGCACACGGGAAAAGCGCATATTTTGTTTGTGATAATCTTGCCGTTTGCGCAGATGTGTGTTATATTTAACGTGAAATAGTTTGGTTATCTTTAACAGTCATAACAGATCGTTTCATACCATCAACAATTCCGGCGCTTTGCCGGTATATATGAAAGGAGAACCTACCATGACCCTGACCATCTGCATCGGAAGTTCCTGCCATCTGAAAGGTTCCAAGCAGGTCGCCAAGACTTTCGAACGCCTCATCAGTGAGCACAATCTGAAAGACCAGATCGATTTCCATGCCACTTTCTGCATGGGCAACTGCCAGAATGGCATCAGCACCAGCCTGGACGGTGTGGTGCATTCCGTCACCCCCGAGACCGCCGAAGCCTTTTTTGAGAAAGAAGTCCTCAGCCGCATCGGCAAGTGAGGATAGCCTATGGAAAGCATTCTCCGGCTGAATAAAGCGAGCTGCAGAAACTGCCACAAGTGTATCCGCTACTGTCCTGTGAAAGCGATCCGCTTCTCTGCAGGCCAGGCGCACATTGTGGAAAACGAATGCATTCTGTGCGGCCGCTGTTTTTCTGTGTGCCCGCAGAACGCAAAGCAAATTTCCAGCGATCTGGAGAAGGTCCACGTTATGGTGATGAACGGCCCGGTATACGCCAGTATTGCGCCCACCTTTGCGGCAGCATTCCCCGGTATCGGTATCGATGCGCTGGAAGACGCTTTGAAGCAGTTGGGTTTCGCCGGCGTGGAAGAGACTGCCGTGGGCGCCACCATCGTCAAGCGGGAGTACGAGCGCATTCTCCGGGAAGAGACACCCAATGTGATGATCTCTTCCTGCTGTTCCAGCGTGAACCTGCTGGTCCGCAAGTATTATCCGGATGTGCTGTTTGCGTTGGCTCCCGTGATGAGTCCTCTGCAGGCCCACTGCGCTGAGATCAAGCGCCGTCATCCCGACGCGCAGACCGTTTTTATAGGCCCCTGCATTTCCAAGAAGCACGAGGCTGCGGAAGGTGATCTGATCGACGCGGTGCTGTCCTTCGAAGAACTGCGTGCCTGGCTGAAGGAGAAAAACATTGCCCTCGTTCCACGGGAGGATCAGCGGCCCGGCGGCAAGACCCGTATGTTCCCCACCACCGGCGGCGTTCTCGCCACCATGGAAAAGATCCCGGGCTATACTTATCTGGCGGTGGACGATACGCCCAACTGCATGGCGGTTCTGGAAGAGGTTCGCCGCGGACAGCTGCATCACTGCTTCATCGAACTGTCTGTCTGTCAGGGCAGCTGCTCCAACGGCCCCCTGATGCACCCCCCTGCAACCCCTGCTGCCAATACGCTGGAAGTCCTTCGCTACACCTGCGAGGGGGATTTCCCCGTAGAGCAGCCTATCCCCAAGGCATCCAAAATGACCTTCACGCCCATCGAACAGACTGCTGTGCAGCCGGAGGAATGGGAGATCGACGAACTGCTGGTAAAGATGCATAAGTCCAAGGCATCGTCCCAGCTGAATTGCGGCGCCTGCGGCTACAATTCCTGTCGTGACAGAGCGGCAGCCGTCATTCAGGGCAAGGCGGAAATGTCCATGTGCCTGCCCTATATGATGAAAAAGGCGGAGGGATTCTCCAACACCGTGCTGATGACCTCTCCCGACGGTATTCTGGTACTCAATGATGCACTGGAAGTTCAAAAAATCAACCCCGAGGCCCGGCGGCTGCTGCAGGTTCCCCATGAGATGGATGTTCTGGGTGACCATGTTTCCCGCCTGATGGATCCCGAGATCTTTGATGATGCCCGCCGTGCCGGAAAACCCATCCATACATCCCGCCTCCCCATGGTGGACTATAGCTGCTATGTGGATCGCACTGTTCTTTACAATGCTGATTATCACCTGTTCATCTGCACCATGCGTGATATCACAAAGGAGGTGCGGCGCCAGAGCAAAAAGATGGAGACGCGCATGCAGGCCGTCAATATTGCCGACGATGTGGCCAAAAAGCAGCTGAAGATCGTGCAGGAGATCGCATCCCTGCTGGGCGAGACCGCTGCGGATACCCTCATCGCCGTGGAACACCTGAAGGAGACGATCTCCGATGATTGAGCACCTGTATGCTGACATCGGCTATCGCAGCCTGTGCAAAAACGGAGAATTCGTCTGCGGCGACCATATTGAGCGGTTGGAACGCCCCGATGGCTCCATCGTTCTGGTACTGGCCGACGGCCTGGGCAGCGGTGTGAAGGCCTGCATCCTTTCCACCCTGACCTCCACCATCATTTCCCGCATGATCGCGGAGAATCTTCCCATCAGCTACTGCGTCCGCGCCATTGCGGAAGCACTGCCCATCTGTTCTGTGCGGAAACTGGCATACTCAACCTTCACCGTCATCAACATTTCTCCCACAGGCATGACCTATGTCATCCAGTATGACAATCCCGCCGTGCTGCTGTTCCGCAACGGCCGGGAGGTTCCCCTGTCCTTTATGCAGATGACTGTGGACGGCAAGACCATCGAGTCGGCATCCTTCCAGATGCAAAAGGGCGATGTGCTGCTGGCCTTCAGTGACGGTGCCGAACACTCCGGTGTCGGTCCGGGTATGAAGTACTCTCTGGGCTGGAGCAACCAGAGTATTGCCGAATACATGGCGCCCATGTGCTGTGCCGGTTATTCCGCAAAGACCATCAATTCCATTTTTCTGGATGAGTGCGCCCGCCGCTATGACGGCAGGCCGGGCGATGATACCACCGCCCTCACCATCTATATGCGTGCCCACCAGCAGGTCAATCTCATGATCGGCCCGCCCGCCAACATGGAGGACAACGCAAAGATGCTCTCGCTGTTCTTCGCCAAGACAGGCAAACACATTGTCTGCGGCGGTACCACATCCCGTATCACCTCCGAATTCCTGGGAAAGCCCCTCCGGGTCTCCATGGACTATTTGGATGACGATATCCCTCCCACCGGAAGCATCGAGGGTGTGGATCTGGTCACCGAGGGCATCATTACCATCAACCGTGTTCTGCAGTACGCCAAGGATTATCTGGCAGACAACGATTCTTACTCTACCTGGTGTCGTCGCCAGGACGCTGCCTCCCTCATTTCCCGTATGCTGTTTGAGGAGGCAACCAGCATTAATTTCTTCGTGGGCCGCGCAGTCAACCCGGCTCATCAAAATCCTGACCTGCCCATCACCTTCAGCATCAAGATGCAGCTCATCCGGGAGCTGTCCGAATGCCTGAAGGCCATGGGAAAAAACGTCCGCGTCAGTTACTTTTAGGAGGAAATATGAGAAAGTTTGATACAAGAGTTCAGCACATCAAATATAAGGTGCTGCGTGAAGTGGCTCGCGCCGAGTGGAAGGACCAGCTGGCTGAGTCCATCCTGACCATTCCCAAGGTCATCTCTCCCGGTCCCGCCTCCACCATGCGCTGCTGCGTCTACAAGGAGCGCGCCATCGTCGGCGAGCGTATCCGTCTGGCCATGGGCGGCGACCGCGAGAACCCCAATTCCATCGAGGTTATTGGCATCGCCTGTGATGAGTGCCCCACCAGCGGTTACGCTGTGACCGAGATCTGCCGCGGCTGTCTGGCTCACCGCTGCGCCGATGTCTGCCCCAGAGGCGCCATCACCTTCGACGATCGTCTCCATCAGGCCACCATCGACAAGAGCAAGTGCGTCAACTGCGGCCTTTGTGCCAAGGCTTGCCCCTACTCCGCCATCGTAAACCGCAAGCGTCCCTGCGAGAACGCCTGTAAGGTCAACGCCATCAAGGCCGCTCCCACCGGTGAAGCCAAGATCGACAACGACAAGTGCATCAGCTGCGGTGCCTGCAGCTATCAGTGCCCCTTCGGCGCCATCTCTGACAAGTCCTACATCGTGGACGTGATCAAGCTGCTGAAGAATCCCGCCAATAAGGTCTACGCCGTGGTGGCTCCCGCCATCGGCAGCCAGTTCTCCTATGCCAAGCTGGGCCAGGTGGTCAGCGGCATCAAGGCTCTGGGCTTCCACACGGTGGTCGAGGCCGCTCTGGGCGCCGACATCGTGGCATGGGACGAGACCGACGAGGTGCTGGAGAAGGGCTTCCTCACCAGCTCCTGCTGTCCCGCCTTCGTGGAGTACATCGAAAAGGCCTTCCCCCAGATGAAGCAGCATATCTCTCACAATCCCTCTCCCATGGTGGCTATGGGCAAGTACATCAAGTCCAACGAGCCTGACAGCAAGGTCGTATTCATCGGACCGTGCACTGCCAAGAAGATCGAGTTCATCAAGGAAAAGAACAGCCCCTATGTGGACGGCGTGCTGACCTTCGAGGAACTGCAGGCTCTGTTTGACAGCCGCGATCTGGAAGTCTCCGCCATGGAAGAGGATGTTCTGGACAACGCCTCCTTCTACGGCCGTATCTTCGCCCGCTCCGGCGGCCTGACTGAGGCTGTCCTTCAGGTTCTGAAGGAAAAGGGCAAGGAAGATGTGAAGATCAACGCCAGCGTTTGCTCCGGTATCGAGGAGTGCCGCATCGCTCTGCTGAAGGCATCCAAGGGTATCGGCAATGTCAACTTCATCGAAGGCATGGCCTGTATCAACGGTTGTATTAACGGCGCCGGCTGCCTGACCCACGGCGAGAAGAACAAGGCCGAGGTGGACAAGTACGGCAGAGAGGCTCTGGAAAAGACCATCTCCGACGCACTCAGCGTCCTGAAGTAAGATTATCTATGGTAACAGACGGGAGAGCCGCAAGGCACTCCCGTCTTTTGATACTGATTCTCGATTAAAAGCTTTAATCGAGAATCCCGCGTGCTGCG
>CAZQJD010000124.1:0-5806 GCA_964593575.1 uncultured Oscillibacter sp. | reverse complement strand
GAGCGCGGGCCACGCCGATGCGCTGGCGGCGGCCGCCGTCCAGCTCATGGGGATATGCATGGGCAAAACGGGGTGCCAGACCAACGACCTTCATCAGATGGGCAACGCGGTCCATCAGCTCACCCTTGGAGGAACAGGTCTTGTTGACGATCATGTACTCGGCGATCAGCTCAGAAACAGACATTCTGGGGTTGATGCTGGAGTAGGGATCCTGGAAAATGAGCTGCATGTTCTTGCGCATCTCATTCATCTGCTTCTTGTTGTAAGGAACGATATCCTCACCGTTGTACAGGACCTGACCGCCGGTAGGCTCGATCAGACGCAGCAGAGTACGACCCAGAGTGGACTTGCCGCAGCCGGACTCACCGACGACGCCGATGGTCTTACCGGGGAAGATCTTCATGTTGATGCCGTCAACGGCATGGAGCTGACCCTTGGGGACCTTAAAGTACTTCTTCAGATCCCGGGTTTCGATCAGAGGCGTAGCTGCATTACTCATGCGTTAGCCCTCCTTTGCAAACAGATGGCAAGCGATCTTGTGCGTGCCCTTCTCATAAACAGGGGGATCCTGCGTACGGCAGATCTCCATGCACTTCTCGCAGCGGGGATGGAACTTGCAGCCCTTGGGCAGGTTTGCGGGGTCGGGCATCAGGCCGTCGATGGGCTTCAGTCGGTCGGTCTCCACCAGCAGATTGGGGATGGAATCGAACAGACCAGTGGTATAGGGATGACGTCTCTCACCCTTGAACACATCCTCAGCGGTACCAGCCTCAATGATCTGGCCGGCATACATAACTGCCACGTTGTCGCAGGTCTGAGCCACGATGCCCAGGTCGTGGGTGATGAGGATCATGGCGGTGCCCAGACGGTCACGCAGGTCACGCATCATCACCAGCACCTGAGCCTGGATGGTAACGTCCAGAGCGGTGGTAGGCTCGTCAGCCAGCAGCAGATCAGGCTCGCAGGACAGCGCCATGGCGATGACCACGCGCTGCTTCATGCCGCCGGAGAACTGGTGGGGATATTCCTTCTTACGCTCGGGGGGAATGCCCACCAGCTTCAGAACTTCATCCACGCGGGCATCCAGCTGCTCCTTGCTCATGTGCGCGCCGGCATGCAGTGCGATGGCCTCGTGGATCTGCTCACCAACGGTATAAACGGGGTTCAGAGCCGTCATAGGATCCTGGAAGATCATGGCGATCTTGTCGCCGCGGATCTTGCGCATTTCCTCCTCAGGCAGCTCCATAATGTTTTTGCCCTCGAAGATGATCTCGCCCTTGGGTACGCGGCCGGTGGTCTCCGGCAGCAGGCGCAGCAGGGACAGCGCTGTAGTGGTCTTGCCGGCGCCGGTCTCACCCACCAGACCCAGTGTCTGGCCCTTGTCCAGGGTCAGGTTGATGCCGTTAACGGCACAAACAGTCGCTTCATCCGTCACATACTGGATGTGAAGGTCTTTGATTGTCAGCAGGTTTTCACTCATCGTTCTATCTCCTTCCATCAGGTTCTCAGGCGGGGATCCAGCGCGTCACGCAGACCGTCACCGATCAGGTTGAAGGAGTAAGCGGACAGCATGATGAACAGGCCCGGGAACAGCATCAGCCAGGGAGCAGTTGCCATGTAGCCGCGTGCGCCGGACAGCATGGCGCCCCATTCAGGCTCGGGGGGCTGGATGCCCATGCCGATGAAGCTCAGGGACGCGGCCTGCAGGATCATCTGAGACACGGCCATGGAGGCCTGCACGATGACAGTGCCGATGCAGTTGGGAACGATGTGCTTGAAGATGATACGGATGGTTCCGGTGCCGCAGGCACGGCAGGCCTCAAAATACTCCATAGCGGCGATCTTGATAACAGCGGAGCGCACCAGACGCACCTGAGCGGGAGTCTGCGCGATCATGATAGCCAGGATCAGGTTGGTCATGCTGGCGCCCAGGGCAGCAACGATGGCCAGAGCCAGAACCGTGGTGGGGATGGCCTTGATAACATCCAGCAGACGCATCACGATCTGATCCAGCATGCCGCCGTAGTAGCCGCACAGAGATCCGATGATAACACCCATAAACAGTGCGCACACCATGGACACCAGGCCGATGGTCAGGGAGTTGCGGCCGCCGTACAGAACGCGGGCCAGCAGGTCACGGCCCAAATCGTCAGTGCCGAAGGGATGCGCTGCAGAGGGTGCCTGCATAACAGCATTATAGTCCTGCGCAGTAGCCAGAGCGGGATCCACGAACATGGGAGCCACAACAACAGCCAGAATGATGAAACAAAAGATACACAGACCGAGGACTGCGGTCTTCTTCTTTTTGAAAAGACGCCATGTGTCGGCAAATTTGGACTTTTTCTTGATCTTATCCTGCTCGTCCAGAGCAGTATTGTTGGTCACAGCAGTCTTGGTAGCCATATTTGCAGCCCTCCTTCCTTACTTAATGAATCTTGCCTTGGTTCGAGGATCGATAAATGCATACAGGCAGTCAACGATCATGGTAACCAGGCTGTACACCAGCGCGATGGTGATAACGCAGCCGGTAACGACGGGAACGTCACGGTCGGTAATACCGCTGACCATGTAGGAGCCGATGCCGGGGATGGCGAACAGCTTCTCAATGATAACGGTACCTCCGAACATAGCGCCGAAGCTGTTGCCGACGACAGTGATAACGGGCAGCAGAGCGTTCTTCAGCGCGTGCTTCCAGATAACACTGCTCTCCTCGCAGCCCTTGGCGCGGGCGGTACGGACGTAATCCTCGCGGATGGCCTCCAGCATGGAAGAACGGGTAAAACGCATCTGGCGGGCTGCATGAGGCAAGCCCAGAGAGAAGGTAGGTAAAATCAGGCCCATCCAGTTCTTGACGCCGAAGGCGGGCAGCCAGCCCAGCTTCAGAGCAAACACATACATCAGCAGCATGCCCAGCCAGAAGATAGGCATAGCGGCGAAGACCATGCAGACGGCCGTGGGGATGGTATCGCAAAGAACGCTGTTCTGCTTAACGGCCGTCAGGACGCCCAGAGGGAGACCAATAAACACAGCCGTGGAAAGAGCCAGGAAGGTCGTACGCAGAGAAACCGGCGCACGCTTCAGCAGCTCGCTCAGAACAGGCGAGTTTGTCATATAGGAGTTGCCCAGGTCGCCCTGAATCAGATTGAAAATATACCGAAAATATTTGACAAAGAAGGGATCATAGTAACCAACTTTTCTGTTGATCTCTTCAATTGCTTCCTCGTCGGCGCCTGCGCCCAGAATAATGCTGCCGGGGTCACCGGGGCAAAGGCTCATGATAAAATAGATGACCAGGATCGCGCCCAGCAGGACGGGGATCAGCAGGATCAGTCTTTTTCTGACATAACGCCACATTCAGTTTTCCTCCTCATAGAATACAGGGGCTTTCCAATGCTTGGTGACAGGACTTCTGTAAAAGACGGGATTCTGTTGTTTTCAGCAAATGCTTTTTGAAAAGAACGGGGAGAAGGTATATACCCTCT
This sequence comes from uncultured Oscillibacter sp., assembly GCA_964593575.1. GTDB lineage: Bacteria > Bacillota > Clostridia > Oscillospirales > Oscillospiraceae > Oscillibacter. Next base: position 2,324 of record CAZQJD010000124.1, on the reverse strand, counting down.
CCCCGTTTTTTGTAGATGAGTTGGGGGATCGTCCCTTTGCTTTGGTCAGCCGTTAAATGGATCTCATGGAGATATCAGGTCCAGTTCCAATCCTGAACGTACAGGTAGTAGGTGCTGATGGGAGCATCCAGAGCCTTATCCCATGCATAGGCCTTATCCTGATAGTACAGAGGAATGTTGACCGCGAAGTCATCCATGAACTTGTTGGCCTTCAGGTACCACTCGTCGCGCTCAGCGTCAGTCAGAGCGGTCTCAGCCTTATCCAGATACTCATCCAGCTCGGCGCTGTTGTACTTAGCGACCTGAGTGCTCAGAGTGCTGGAGTGGATGGCGCGCTTCTGGTTGGACATATGGTGGACATAGTTGGAAACAGTGATGTAGATGCCCTGCTCACCGGTCTTGGAACGGGTGGAAGCGCTGGAGGACTCGGCCATCTCCAGAGTGCAGGTGATGCCGACCTCTTCCCACATGCTCTTCAGGACCTGAGCGACCTTCTCATTGTCGTTCTTGTTGGGGATCAGGAAGAGACCCACATCAACGCCATTTTCATAGCCGGCTTCCTTCAGCAGAGCCTTGGCCTTCTCCTTATCATAGGGGAAGGATGCCTTCAGCTCGTCATCCAGAGTGGAACCTGCAACAAAGGTGGGATTGCAGATGACCTCAGCCTTGGTGCCCAGGCCGCTTGCAGCAACCTTAATGATGTTGTCAGTGTCGATAGCATATCTCAGAGCCTGACGGACGCGCTTGTCATGCAGAGGACCTTCGTTGTACCAGGTAACGATGATGGTGCAAACATTGGTGCCCTCAGCCTGCAGGGTCTTAAAGTTGCCGCTGTTCTTGATCGTCTCCCAGCTTGCGGAGGGGACGGGGATGAAGTCCAGATCGCCGGTCTGCAGAGCGGTCACACGGGTGGTAGCGTCGGTGATGACGTGAGCATTGATGGTCTCAATGTTGCCGCACTCACCCCAATAATCCTTGAACTTCTTGAACTCCACCAGAGTGTTGGGATCGTAAGAACCATAGTAGTAGGGACCGGTACCAGCCAAAGTAGCGGTGTTGCCGAAGTTATCGCCTTCCTTCTCAACGATGGCCTTCTCAAGGACCTTCAGGTTGAACAGGTTGTACAGGAAGCCGTTGTTGGCGGCGTTCAGATGAATGGTCAGTTCCCAGTCACCGGTCTGCTCAATGCTCTCGATGGCGCCGGTATAGTTCTTCATGAAGGACATAGACAAATTGCGCTCGTAAGAGTACACCACGTCTTCCATGGTCATGGTATTGCCGCTGTGGAACTTGACGCCCTGACGGATCTGGAATACATAGTCCTTACCATCATTCTTCACTTCCCAGGAAGTGGCCAGAGCGGGCTCAATATTGGCGTCGCCATCGGCAAAAATCAGGGACTCGTAGACCCACTGGAAGGTCTGCATGTTCTGGTCCTTGGTATTGGCCATGGGGTCGGTGGTGTCGACCGCGGTGGTCAGGGACAGGTTCACGGTATCCTTGACTTCTTTTTTGGTGCCGCCGTCGCCGCCGCAGGCAACGAGAGCGACTACCATGATCAGTGCCAGGGTCAGGGACATCATTCTCTTGAAATTCTTCATAGCTGCCTCCTTGTTATTTTTGTTTCTAACATATGCGCCGGGGTAATTGATACATGGGCTCCTCTTCTTCTCCTCCTCCCAAACTCATCCCGGTTTCCACCGGATTCTGCGGTTTCTTGCGCTCTTTGCTTGCGTTTTACCGTACGGAAGCTCTTTGCAGGGCATTTTTCACTTCCTGCAGAAGCCCCAAGCAAAAGCAGCCTTTCCCCGCAGTGTTCTACAAGGTATATTAAACCCAATTTTTCATAAGAAGTAAAGAATGTTTGTATTAATGTCCAGATAAGTTATCCCTTATAATATTCATTAAACTTGGCTAATTTCGTGCAAATTCACAGTTTACGCCCCGAGGTTAATCGTTTAACTCTCCAGAATTTTTATTACTTTTGTCAATTGCTTCCTGTAGTCTTTCCCTGTCGCCCGTATCCGTTCCCGCACACCCCTCTTCCCTGCCGCCAAACCGGATCTTCAGCGAAAACTTTCAAGTTATTTCTTTCACAATTGCATAATCCAAAAAATTCCTTCTCATTTTCTCCGCTGTTTTCTGATATTTTCCCCCTGTCTCTGAGCATTTCTGCTCTGGATTGCTATAATGCAGCAAGTCCGGCCACCAAGGCCGGACTTGCCATACATATAATATTAAATGTATTAAATCCAGTTACAGCTCGACGTTACAGCTCGACGCAGGCCATACGAGGCTCGAAGCAGCAGCCGGGACGCATGGCG
>CAZQJD010000123.1:0-5824 GCA_964593575.1 uncultured Oscillibacter sp. | reverse complement strand
GCGTGCGCAGCACGCGGGATTCTCGATTAAAGCTTTTAATCGAGAATCAGTATCAGATATGTCAATTCAGGGAGCCGGCCATGCCGGTGACCAGCGCGGAGATGGAAAGGGAGCCACTGCGGAAACCGTGTATATGGCAGATGCGGCTGCCCTTCTGCAGAACGATCTGCGTAATGCCGTGCCTGCCTGCAAAGGCTCTGGCATAGTCCAGACCCAGCGCCTCTGCGGCCGGGATCTCGTATTCCTGATACTTTCGGTTCAGCGGCCAGTGCTCCCACCAGTATTCCCATGCCAGCGCCTTGGCCAGCAGCGGGGAGGCGGTCTCGTAATAAGTCACATCCATGTATACATAATTGGGCTCTGTTCCGGCATTATCCTGAAAATGGCCGGTTTCACACCATTCCATGATGACGGGCGCCAGCGGGTCACTCCACGCCCGGTAGGTGTTGGTGTCCAGAAAGCCGGAATCGTCCCGGACAAAGCGGCTGCCCTCCGGCGCCAGATCGCCAAGGGCGGCAAAGGGCGGCGTACTGGGATAGTCGGCCAGAGGGGAACGGAAATCGTTCTCTGTTTCTGCTGCCCACAGGGTCAGCAGCATCACCGCCATGGCGACGGTGGCTGCCAGCTGCGTGCCGCCGAGGATATGGTGACGCCATGACCGGGCGCGCCAGTCCACGGCTTCGTGGTGCAGACTGTCCTCCTCCAGCAGACGGCGGCGGAGCCGACGGTAGTGAACGGCCTTGAAGACGGAGGTCATCACAAAGGAGGCCAGCACCGCCAGAATGAACAGGGAGCGCCATGTGCCCAGATACAGAACGGATCTTAGGAAATTGCCGTCCAGCACCATGGAGGAGATCAGACCCACGGAGACGCCGCTGAGGATGCTGCCGCGGTATCGTCTGCTCAGCGCTGCCAAAGCCTGCTCCCGTGTCTCCCGGTCATAGGGCGGATCGCCTGCCAGCGGATATTCCGTGCGGTAGATGTGGAAATCCTCCCGATAGGTGAGATACTCCCAGCCGTAGCGCTCCCACAGCACCCGGACGGGTTCTTCCGGTTCGCCGCTGCTGTCGTCCCAGATGGTGGGGCGCTTGGTGGCCGGAACCAGACGGTAGCGCACATGCCGGGGCGTGTCTTTGCGGAAGATGCCGAAACCGCAGAAAAAGCCGTCCTTTGTCAGCAGGAGGCCGTCCGCGGCCATGTCGGCCAGCCATGCTTCCGTGGCATCAATGTCCCGGGCGGGGCAGGGCGTCAGACGGTATACATACTTTTCGTCGGCCATAGCGGTCTCCTTTCCGGCGATTGCCTGCTGTCTGATGCCAGTATAGCAAATTGGCTGCAAAATGCCACCAACTTTTTGTTTACAACTGGATGGGGACAGAGACAGCCCTCCGCAACTTCAGGTTGCGGAGGGCGCGGGACTATTCGCTGATGTCCTCGTCTATGAGGGTCAGGGACACGGGGCGGCCCGCTTCCCGGACGATGTGCCAGAGGGCCTGTGCGTGATCCCACGGGCAACTGCTGTAAAGCACGCTGCCGTCGGTGCGAGCGAGGAAAACCGTTTCCGTTTCGCTGCAAGGAACGGGAAATATTTTGAAAAAGGGACTGTAAAAAACTTTGATGCTGATTCTTGATGAAACTGTTCATCAAGGATCTCGTGTGCTGCGCACTTCGGCGTCAGCCGTGCATGGATATCCGTAAGGCGGGAAAACCGCCAACGGCTATCGCATCATAAAAACTGGACGCGCTTCGCACGATAAAAAGGCTTTAGCATGAAAATGAAAATTCAGCAAAATGATTCCCCACAAAAGCTTGTTTTTCTGCCTCTTGCGGGGAATTTTCAACTTTTGGCTGGGAGTGATTTAAAAAAAGGGGAGTTTTTCACAGCCCCTTTGGGTTATTCCAGCGGCAGGATACGGCTGTCCAGCCTGCCGTCCTCCACACAAATGACGCCGTAGGTGGGCTTCAGCCCCTTGCCGATGCTGCCGGGGTTGAAGAAGGTGGTTTTGCCCCGCCAATCGCAAAGGGGGCGGTGGGTGTGGCCGAACAGGAACAGGTCAAGGTCCTTCTCCTGCGCGGCATAGCCTGCGGACATCAGGGAGTTCTTCACGCCATAGGTGTGGCCGTGGCACAGCAGCACCCGCAGGCCGTCCCAGAACACCAGCTTTTCCGCCGCCTCGCCGGGGCGGAAATCACAGTTGCCGGGCACCTGCTCCATGGGGATGCGGGGAAAGAGCATCCGCAGCTCCTCCGCGTCCCGCCAGCAGTCGCCCAGATGGACGATGAGATCGGGCTTCGTCTTTTCCACAGCCTGCGCCATGGCCGCCACATCTCCGTGGGAGTCGGAAAGCACCAGTATGGTCATGCCTGTCCCTCCTGTGCGAGGAAGGCCTCATATCCCTCCTGCAGCCACTGCCGCAGGGCGGCGGCGCCGCCCTCGTCCCAAGGGAAGTCCTGCTGTTCCACATCGTTCGCCAGTTCAAAGCAGAGCTTGGAGTACCGGGCGGCGTGCACCACATTTTCCTTGCCGTCCATAGCCAAACGGTAGCGGTAGTCGTGGCACAGTGGGCCTACGGAGCCGGTGTAGACATGGGCGCGGTGGAGCCATGTGGGAGTGATGCAGGCGAATTGATCCAGCATAGGGAATTACCTCTTTCGGTGAAAGTCATTTTTCCTATCATACGACAAAACGGGGCAAATGGCAATGGAGGAAAACGAAGCGCTGCTCGAATCAGGAAATCCGCGGTGATTCACTGGGTGTTGTGAGTTGTGTCCGGCGTTTTTGATAGAATGGATATGACAAAAAAGATTTGTGGAGCGGGGTTGTATGGAGATCAGAGAGGTCAAAGAGGTCTTTTTCTGCAAATGACTCACCTTCGCTTGCTCATTTCACACTTAAGACCAAAACGGCCAGCAGAGCTGCTGTCTCGATCCAGCGTCGGTTTTTTCTGCAATGTGAAATTGAACATACTGATCCCGGCCAGCAGGAAAACGGAGCCGAGGATCGCGGGATAGTGCGCCCTGCTTGTTCCCTTTGACCAGACCGGCAAGCCAAGGGCGCTGAAGATATGGTCTCCGATGCAGAATTTTGCGCTGCCCCAGTTGACGCCCAGTACAACGCCGAAAGCGATCAAAGCGACGGCGATCACGCGGGTGAACGTTTTCTTGTTTTCGGTCATCGTGCTCCTCCTGATCTGCTGTTGTACGCGGTTCCTGTTGCCTTATCATTTACTATAGCATACGAACAGGATAAATTGCGACAGGCGTGGAGATCATTTACAAAAAGTTTTGATTTCCGCGGAGTGGGTCTCCCGGTTGCGCCGTGGCGGAAAAACCGCTATACTGTGGGTATTCTACAAAGACAGGACGGACACCGTATGCGAATCGACGCCGCGCCCCTGCAGGGGATCACCACCTATATTTATCGCCGTGCCCACGCCGAGCTGTTTGGCGGCGTGGACCGGTATTTCATGCCCTTTCTATCCCCGGCGGCGGAGCATATCATCACCGACCGGGAACTGCGGGACATCGTACCGGAGCATAACCGGGGCGTGGACGCCATTCCGCAGGTGATGACCCGGAAGGCGGAGGACTTCCTCTGGGCGGCAGAAGAACTGGCGGCCATGGGCTACCGGGAGATCAATCTGAATCTGGGCTGTCCCTCCGGCACCGTTACCGCCAAGGGCAAGGGCGCGGGCTTTCTCGCTGACCCGGCGGGATTGGATGCGTTTTTCGCGGAGGTGTTCCGGCGGGGAATGCCCGCGGACACGACGCTCACCGTCAAGACCCGGCTGGGCATGAGGTCTGAAAAAGAGTTTCCCGCTCTGCTGGAGATCTACAACCGCTATCCCATTGCAGAATTGACCGTTCATCCGCGCGTCCGCGACGATTTTTACAAGCGTCCCGTGCGGCGGGAGGCCTTTGCCGCTGCGCTGGCGGACTGCCGCCTGCCGATGTGCTACAACGGCGATCTGGTGACACCGGCGGATGCGGAACGGTTTTGGACGGACTTCCCCACGGTGAACGCCGTGATGCTGGGGCGTGGGCTTATCGCTGACCCGGCGCTGGCACGAAAAATGCGTGGCGGCGCATCGGCGGAGCGTGCGGAGCTGGAGCGGTTCACACAGCGGCTGTACCGGGAGTACCAAGCGGCCTATGGAGGAAGGGGACAGGCGGCCCAGCGGATGAAGGAGCTGTGGTTTTATCTTATCCATCTCTTTGACGGCGGAGAGAAATACGCCAAAAAGATGCGCCGGGTGTCCCATCCGGAGGAATATGAGGCGCTGGAGGCGTGCATTTACCGGGATCTGCCGCTGCGCCGTGACGCGGAGGGGCCGCTGTAAGGGTTGCCTTTTTTGCTTCACTATGCTAAAATGCTTCCATTGTGTACCGTTAGGAGGACAACAACATGAAACATTACGACACTCCCAAGGCAGGCAGAGACAGCTTTGCCTCCCGCTGGGGCTTTATTCTGGCCTGCATCGGCTCTGCCGTAGGCATGGGCAATATCTGGCTGTTTCCCACCCGTGTGGCAGCCTATGGCGGCGGCACCTTCCTGATCCCGTATCTGCTGTTCGTGCTGCTCATTGGTTCCACCGGCGTCATCGGTGAGATGTCCTTCGGCCGCGCCGCCGGCGCAGGTCCAGTGGACGCTTTCGGCATGGCGACGGAGCGCCGCCTTGGCAGAAAGACCCCCGGTCGCGTGCTGGGCATGATCCCGGTGCTGGGTTCTCTGGCACTGGCCATCGGCTATTCCGTGGTCATGGGCTGGATACTGAAGTATACCTGGGGCGCGTTCAGCGGTTCTCTGATGGCGGCGGAAAATCTGAATAGCTATATCGAACTGTTCAACGGCACCGCCAGCGCCTGGGGCAACAACGTCTGGCAGGCGGCGGCCTTGCTGCTGGCGCTGGCCATCATGGCTTTTGGCATCGGTTCCGGTATTGAGAAGGTGAACAAGGTGATGATGCCCCTGTTCTATTTCATGTTCGTGGGCCTTGCCGTCTATGTGGCCTTCCTGCCCGGCGCGGCGGACGGCTACCGCTACATCTTCACTCTGGACCCCAAGGGACTGCTGGATCCCATGGTGTGGGTCTTTGCCATGGGTCAGGCATTCTTCTCCCTGTCTGTGGCCGGCAACGGCACCCTGATCTATGGTTCCTATCTCAGCAAAAAGGAAAATGTTCCCTCCAGCGCCAAGATGGTGGCCATTTTTGACACCACGGCGGCACTGCTGGCGGCATTTGTCATCATTCCCGCCATGGCTACCGCAGGTGAGCAGCTGACCACCCGCGGCCCCGGCCTGATGTTCATTTTCCTGCCCAACCTGTTCAAGAGCATGCCCGGCGGCGGCATCATTATGGTGGTGTTCTTCGTGGCGGTGTTCTTTGCCGGTATCACCTCTCTGGTGAACCTGTTTGAGGCGCCTACCGCCACCGTGCAGGAGCTGTTCCGCCTGAAGCGTCCCGCCGCTGTGGCGGTGGTCGGTGTTATCGGCCTTGTGGTGGGTCTTGCCATTCAGGGCATCGTGTCCGACTGGATGGATGTCTGCTCCATCTACATCTGCCCCATCGGCGCACTGCTGGCGGCGGTGATGTTCTTCTGGCTCTGCGGCAAGGACTTCTGTCTGGAGCAGGTGAATCTGGCCCGCAGCAAGCCTCTGGGCGCATGGTTCTATCCGCTGGCCAAGTATGTGTTCTGCGGTGTGGCACTGCTGGTGCTCATCGCGGGCGCTATGACCGAGGGCGGCATCGGCTGATGCAAGCAAGCATCAAAAAGGGGCTGTAAAAAAAGCTCTTAGAGAAAAGCGTTGGGGCTCCGGATGGAG
>CAZQJD010000122.1:0-5858 GCA_964593575.1 uncultured Oscillibacter sp. | reverse complement strand
CTCTGCAGGTCGCCGGGCAGAAAGCCCAGCCGCTCACCGGCCTCCACCGCCGGACGGGTGAGGATGATGCGGTTCACCTGCTTGTCCCGGAAGGCCTGAACGGCGGCGGCCACGGCAAGATAGGTCTTGCCGGTACCCGCCGGACCCACGCCGATGGTAACGGTGTTTTTCAGCACCGACTGGATATACTCCTTCTGGCCGATGGTCTTGGGCTTGATGGGGCGGCCCTTGGCGCTGATGCACAGCACATCCGCCGTCAGCTCCTCCACCTTATCCTCCTTGCCGGAGCGGGCAAGGCCGATGACATAGCGCACCGTCTGCTCACCGATGGATTCACCCCGTGAGGACAGCTTCAGCAGTGCCTGAATGGCCTTCACCGCCAGCTGGGTGTCCTCCGGCTCGCCGTCCACCCGCAGCTCACCGTCACGGTTCACCACCGTCACGGAAAACTCCTGCTCCAGCAAACGGATATTCTCGTCAAAGGAGCCAAAGATGTTGATGGCCTCCTCAATGCGTTCGATGCTGATCCTCTGTTCCAAACCGTTCTCTCCTTTGTAAAGGCGGGATCTGTCCCGCCGGTGTTCATTCGTTTTCGTCCATCACCGTCTGGTCATAGATAGGCACCTGCCGTCCGATCTCCTCACGGCATTCCGCCGTCAGCGTCACCCGCAGGACATCCCCCTCCGCCCGAACAGTACACAGGGAGGACTGTACCGTACCGTAGGCATCCACCAGCGTGTGGAGATATTCCGTCAGGATGGCTTCGCCCTTCTGACGTGCCTCCGCCGTTGTCAGCGTCACCGTCTCCTCGGTGTAGGGACGCCACACCTCCCGCACCGTGGATACCGGCAGAGAGATGCCCAGAAACCGCAACCCGGTTCTTTTTTGTATTTTATCATATTTCCCTTCCGCAATGCTACTGTTTCCATAGAAATTTACCCGATGCTTACCAAAAACCAATGCCCAGCGGGTTTTCTCCTGGCCATACACCTTACGCTGCACCATCAGCGGCACCTCCGTGGTCAGGGTGTACCACGTTCTGGCCGTGACGCTGCCCAGTCCCGCCAGCATCCGTGCGCCGAAGGTATCCGTGTCCTCGATGCCGGAGATCAGCAGCTGCCCTTCCTCCACCGTGGTCCCGGGCAGCACCATCCGCTCCCCTGCCAGCGTCCGGATCTCCAGCACCAGTCCGGCCCGCCGGGCCACCAGATTGGAGGGCTCCCGCCGGTCCACGATATCCGGCGCCTCCACTCTCTCCCGAACCTGCACATGGGCACGGCAGCCGGTGACATTCACGGCGATCCAGCTGAGCTGAGGAAGGTCCAGCAGCACATGATTGCGCAGATCGTCCCCATCCACCGACAGGCCGAAGGTCCCCATCGTTACGCCGTTTTTCTCCAGCGCCCGGAGGATCTCCCTGTCACTGACGGTCTGATTCCCCTCGATCTCAAAATCCCAGATAAAAAACGAGCTCAGCAGCAAACCCAGTGCACAGGCGGCCAGGCTGATAGACAGCGCCCGCCGGCCGCGCAGCCAGCGGAGGAAAAAGGGCATCCCCCGCCGCCCCTCCACCGTCAGAACGCAGTCCAGCTTTTCAGCAGCACGCCGCAGATGATGGTAGTCCCCCCAGGACAGGGTGCAGGCAAACTCCGTGGGCGTGATCCAGCACACATCCCACAGCGCCAGCCGCCGGGATGCGCACAGGTTCAGCACCCGTTCCGGAAATCCGGACACTACCCGCAGCCGCACCTCGCCCCGCAGGCGGTTGGTGACTTTTGTCAGCAGCATATCACATCACCCATCCCACGCACCGGATATGACCGCCGATACGCAGCTCCTCGGCTGTCATGGCCAACAGCTCCAGCCGCTCCCCCTCCACCCGCAGGATGCCCTGCGCCGTATTCACATCGATGCACAGGCCGCTGTAGGAAAGGATGCCCTGATGATGCTCCACATACAGCTGCCGGTCGCCCACCATCTCCAGATGCACCAGACCCGCCACCAGATCTGCCGGCAGGTCAAACAGCTCCGCCAGGCCGTCCAGCGGCGCAATGCGTTTTCCACGTTCCATATTGCTCACCTCCCGAAAAGCCTATGTCGCCCGGACGCAAAACTTGCGCCCCGGCTTGTACTTTTTCATCCGGCAGGCGCATACCCTCTCACTACAGGAGGGATGTCCATATGAAAAAACATCTGCAAACCGCACTGCTTCTGTTTCTGCTCCCGGCGGCCTTATGGCTGCTGCTGGACGCGTCCGTCCGGGACGCTGTGGCCACCGCGCTGGTCCTCTGCGCCCGTTCGGTGATCCCAGCGCTGTTCCCCTTTATGGTGGTCTCCTCCATGCTGGTGGCGCTGGGGCTGGGCGAGCTGCTCAGCGCACCGCTGGGCGGTCTCATGGCTCTCTACGGCATCGGCGGCGCGGGCGCATCGGCGCTGGTGCTGGGGTTCATCGGCGGCTACCCCATGGGCGGACGCACCGCAGCCGAGCTGTACCGGGGCAGGCTTATCTCCCGTGACGAGGCAGAGCGGCTGCTCTCCTTCTGCAACAATGCAAACCCGGCCTTTCTCATCAATGTGCTGGGCACAGGGCTCTTCGGCAGCTTCCGGGCGGGGGTGTGGCTGTGGCTGATCCATATTGCCGCCGCCCTGACAGCCGGGCTTCTGGTGGGCAGACCCCGCCGCGACGATGCGCAGCGCTCCTCCCGCACGCCTGCCGTCGCGTTCCGGGCAGTTGGTGTTTCCTCCATGTTCGTCTCCTCGGTACAGACGGCGCTGCGAAGCATCCTCAATGTGTGCGCCTTTGTGGTGGTGTTCTGCGTGCTGTCCCTGCCCTTCCGCACCATGGGCGGCGCGGTGGGTGCGCTGGCATCAGGACTGCTGGAGCTGTTCTCCACCCTGCCGCTGCTCACACCGGACCGCACAGGCTTTGTGCTGGCCGCAGGCCTTGCCGGCTGGGGCGGCGTATCCGTCCTGTGCCAGACGGCGGCGCTGACAGCAGACACCGGCCTTTCCCTCCGACGCTGCGCGCTGGGCAAGGCGGTGCAGGGCCTGCTCTCCGCCCTGCTGGCATTCCTCTGCACCGGCTTCGTATTTCCGTGACATCGCAATACGCCGGGTGATATGGTAGAATCTCAGCAGGCCCATAAACCGGATAGATGGAGGAAATCATGCTGCAGATCAGGACGGCCCATCCGGCCGATTATGCCAATGTCCGGGATTTCTACTATGCCCTGGCAGATGCCATGGAACACAGGGAATTCAAACCCGGCTGGGAAAAGGATGTATACCCAACGCAGGATTTTTTGCACAGCTCCAAAAACGCCGAACTGTATATCGGAGAGCTGGATGGCCGCATGGTGTCCTGCATGGTGGCGAACCATGCGTACAACAACGGCTACAAGCAGGTCCAATGGTCTGTGGATGCAGCGGATGCGAAGAGCTGCTTGCCATCCACGCCCTTGGTATTTATCCCGATTTCTCCGGCCGGGGCATCGCCAAGCAGATGGTCCGGCATGTGATGGACGCAGCCCGCGGGAGCGGTATCAAGACCATTCGTCCGGATGTTCTCGGCGGCAACCTGCCCGCCGAAAAAGCCCATCGACGTCTGGGTTTTCAGCATGTCGACACGATTCAGATGTTCTATGAGGACACCGGCCGGACTTCCTTCAAGCTGTTTGAATACATCCTTTGAGTACGCAAGCAAGGACCTGTTGCAAAATAAGAATACCTGCAAGAGGAGCAGGCACTCCTGGCAGGGGATGTGTGAAGGGGGCGGTCTTAGGGCTCCCTTCACGTATTGAATCACCCGCCCCAGGCGAAAATTCCGCAAGAGGCCACAGACTTCTTGCGGAATTTCAAGGGGGCGTTGCCTTTTGCAACGCCCCCGCTTCGTGATCACTGAGTCAATCCAGCTTCAAAATCATGCCTAAAATCCGTCTTGCACAGGCCTCCAGATGACCACGGGTAAGCCGCCCGCGCTGCAGCGCCTCCCGGAGAACATCCGGGAATCCCACGGGCATACGCACATCATTGCCGGCCTTTACGACGGCCGCCTGCTCGCAAGGCACGTACCAGTCGGTGGTCAGCACACCCGCGAAGCCCCACTCATCCCGCAGGATGCCCTGCAGCTGCTCATAGCTTTCGCAGCAGCGCCGATCATTGATGAAGTTATAGGCCGTCATGATAGTCCAGGGCTGGGCCTCTTTCACGCAGATCTCAAAGGGTCTCATGTAGATTTCGCGCAAAGCACGCTCGGACACGCGGCTGTCGCTGAACCTGCGGTTGGTCTCCTTGTTGTTGCAGGCGAAATGTTTGGCGGAGGCAGCAACGCCCACGCTCTGCATGCCCTTGACCTTGGCGGCGGCGAATTTACCTGCCACCAGCGGGTCCTCACTGAAATACTCAAAGTTCCGGCCGCACAGGGGATTGCGGTGGATGTTCATGGCCGGGGTCAGCCAGATGCCGAAGCCGTTCTCCTTGCATTCCAGACCGCCCGCTCTGCCGATCTCCTCCATCAGTTCCGTATCCCATGTACAGGCCAGCAGAGTGGCGCAGGGCCATGCAGTAGTGGCGATGCCGGTGGCGGGCCGGATGCGGACGCCGGCAGGGCCGTCCGCCGTCATGACAGGCGGGATGCCCAGGCGGTCGTTGCCGCCGATACCGGCAGTATTGGCCAGTCCCCGGCTGGGGATGCCGCAGTTCAGCTGCAGCAGCTCTTCATCCGTCATCTGGGCGATGAATTCGTCCAGTGTCAGCTTCCCTTCCACCACTGCGGAAAGGGGCAGCGGCTTTTCCGTATCCGGCGCTTTCGTCCCGCTCCGCTCCACAGGAACATTGTACTGCTTGACGGGAAATTCCGGCAGCGACTCAAAGCTGCCGTCCGAAAGCATGCGCTTTCTCAGCCGATTGGGCGCGCACCGCTGCTGCAGCTGCTCCGTCACCACAAAGGGTTCCTCTACCACATAGCGGTACGCGGCCTCCTGCAGATCACGGCAGCTGCTTCCCGCAAAGATGCGGTACTCGCCCCGCTCCAGCACATAGGCAGACATCTGCAGCTTGCCCAGATCGTCATAGCCGGCCATAGCGGCAATGGGGAATTCCAGCACCATGTCCTGACGCTCATTCGGCTCCAGCAGACGGCTCTTTTGGAAGGCGGCCAGAGAAAGCGCACTCTTGCCCAGCACGCCCTGCGGTGCAGAGAAATAGACCTGCACCACCTCTTTGCCGGCGTACTTTCCGGTGTTGGTGACAGAAACGGAGACCTCGATATGCCCGCCCTTTTGCCGAACCTCCGGCGCACCGATGGCAAATTCCGTGTAGGACAGACCGTAGCCAAAGGGATAGTTCACCCGCTTGGCTGCACCGGGGATGGTCTCAAAATAGCGATAGCCCACATAGATATCCTCATAATAGCACACATAGGCGTCGCTTTCGTGGAAGGTGTCGGCAGAGGGATAGTCGGCAAAGGTCTTGGCAAAGGTGTCCGTCAGCTTGCCGGAGGGGTTCACGTCGCCGCAGAGAATGTCCGCAATAGCGAGACCGCCCTCCATGCCGCCCTGCCATGCCAGCAGAGCGGCGTCGATTTTGCGGTTTTCCCTGATCCAGGAAACGTCCACCATGCCGCCCACATTCAGTACCACCACGCTGTGGGCGAACCGGGCCGTCACATCATCCACCAGCTTCTGCTCCGTATCGGTGAGATAGAAGTCCCCCTTCTCCGCAGAGCGGTCACGGGACTCCCCCGAATAGCGGCGGATGGTGATGACAGCCACATCCGCAGCCTCCACTGCCGCAGCCACCAGCACCTCCGGCAGCTCCGGCTCCGGGAGCATCTGATCCATATCCGATTCCGCAATGAT
>CAZQJD010000121.1:0-5974 GCA_964593575.1 uncultured Oscillibacter sp. | reverse complement strand
TGATTTCCCGGTGGGGCAAAGAGTATCGCATGCCGGAATGTCCCTGTGCAACACCGTCACACAGCGCAATCGTATTGAACTCGATGGGTTCACCGCCTGCTTCGATGATTCCCTTTTTCACTTCCTCCGCCAGCTTGCGCAAAGGCTCATGGCCCGGACAAAGTTCGTTCCAGCTGTTGGCGATGGCGATCAAAGGTCTACTGTCCAGTGCATCCAGATTCACACCGGCGGATGCAAGATGCGCCTTGGAAATGGCGCGCTGGAAAGGATCCAAGCGGTCAATGGCACGTTTCATGATATCCCCTCCTGTTATAGCTCTTCCACATAAAGCACACCGTCGATCTTTCGGATATCCTTGATCAGCAGCGGATGATTGCTCTTTTTCCGCAGGCGCAGTGTGGCGATCAGTCCTCTTGCGCCGTCCTCGATGGCGCCGTCGTTTTCCACTTGAATACCCTCAATCTCCACATCCAGATTTCGGATCTGGCGGATTAGGCTGCCCAGATTGTGGTTTTCCGCCTGCTCGATGTACAGCTCCATCACCTTAGCATTCTGGTGCATTTTATCATCCCAGCGCTGCAGAGCAGTCAGCACCAGATAGATGGCAAGACCGGCGGTCAGCGCGCCCTCGTAAAAGCCGATGCCCAGCGCAAGCCCCACACCGGCGGCGGCCCAGAGGCCTGCCGCCGTTGTCAATCCCTTGATCTGATTGCGCTTGGTGACAATGATGGTTCCCGCACCCAGAAAACCGATGCCGCTGACCACCTGAGCACCAAGGCGCACCGGATCGCCGGTGCCGATGGACTGGTAAACATACTGGTTTGTCAGCATAATGAGGCAGGAACCCACGCAGACCAACATATAAGTACGCAGTCCGGCTGGGCGGTTCTTTCTGCCGCGCTCAATGCCCAGAATTCCGCCCACTGCAAGTGCGCACAGAATCCGAAGGAGAATCGCCACATATGTAATTTCCCGCAGCATCACAATCAGCCTCCTTGTTAAGCTTTGGGCAACTGCAGCTGAAAAATGCCGCAGTTGCCCCGTTGTTACTTGTATATACTTTCTTCCTCCAGCTGTGTCAGCTTCTCCAGCTTGGAAAGCAGATGCTGCTTCCAGAAGGAGCTGTCAATGAAAGGTGTAAAATCCATTTTATCCGCACCCATACGCTCACGAATACGGATATTTCCTGCATGGTTGGTGACGGTAATATCCACCGCAATCTCCAGAAGTTTTTCCATATTGTCCCGGTAGATTTTCCGTGCGCGCAGCGCATCTTCCTTGCAGGTGAAGCAGGAATCGAACAGCGTGTTCATGCCCATGCCGCCATGAAAACCCACACAATAGCCGCCGTCTTCGTAGAAAAAGCTGGTAGTGCCGGGGGTGTGGCCGGGGGTGTGTACAGGCAGGAATCGGAATCCACCATGCTCGATGGGTGTGCCGTACTCATAAAACAAATCCGCATGGAAGGGCTCTACACTGTCCACATCCTTTGGTGTACCGGCATAGCGCGCAGGGTCGTTCGGCCAGTCCTTTTCAATTTCGCTCATGTAGACAACAGGCTTTGCATAGGCCCTCAGCAACGCCATGCCGCTGCAATGGTCCGCATGGGCGTGGGACAGAAGGCACAGCTTGATATCCTTCTCGGGATCATAGCCCAACTTCCGGACCGATTCAAAAATCAGCCACATCTGACCCTTGATGCCGGAATCGATCATCACGATACCGTCCTGGGTTTCAATAAGCAGAACGCCTACCCAGCTGTCGCCAACATAATAGGTGTGGGGCGCCAGCCGCACCATGCCGTAGGAATCCTCCCATGGACGGTGGCTGGACTGGCGGTAGCGCGCCATGATCTGATCGTGTGACATTGCCATAGTTACACCACCCGGTTGATCAGTTCGCCGCCGCAGAGGCAGGCTACCACATTTTCAGCGCAGATCAAGCTGACGGCATTGATCGCCTCTTTGGAGTACATACCAATATGCGGTGTCACCACCACATTGTCAAGACTCAGCAAGGGATGATCCGCCGTCATAGGCTCGCTTTCCACCACGTCCATGGCTGCCCCGTTCAGATGGCCGGATACCAGAGCATCGTAAAGTGCTTTTTCATCCACAATGCCTCCGCGGGCGGTGTTGATCACATAAGCACCCTGCTTCATTTTTTCCAGTGCTTCCGTAGAGATGATGTTTTTCGTTTCGGGAGTCAAAGGCATATGAACAGACAGGAAATCACAGGCGGAAATCACCTCATCCAGACTGCACAGGGTTACCCATCCTTCAAATTCCTCAGAAAGACTGGTCACATAGGGATCATAGGCAAGCACTTTCATGCCGAAACCTTTTGCACGGCGGGCAACACCCTTGGCAATGGCACCGAAACCCAGCAGACCCAACGTCTTACAGCAGACATCCTCGCCGATGTGGCTTTTCCAGACACCTTCACGCACCAATGCGGCAGAGTGGCTGATTTTTCTGGAGACGGAGAGCATCAGTCCCAGCGCAAGATCGGCAACAGCGTTGGAATTTGTGCCGGGTGCGTTGCACACAGCAATACCCAGTTCCTTTGCTTTATTCAAATGGATATTATCCAGACCCACACCGTGCTTGCAGATGATCTTCAGATTCGGGCATCGTTCCATATCCGCTTCTGAAAAATCGTGCGCGCCAATAATCAGTGCATCAAACTCCGGAATGATCCGTTCAAATTCAGCCTGATCAAAGCCCACAGAGATGTTGGTGATCTCGATACCTGCGCTTAGCAGAATATTTCGGGCGGAATCCCCGATTTTTCCGAAGGATCGGGATGTGATCAAAACTTTTTTACTCATAATGAACCTCTTCATTTTCAACAATGCTGCGCAGCCCTCTGACACCAAAACAGCCAGGTGCTTCGGGCGGCAGCCATAAGACATTCGGGAGGCTGCCGTTTTGCAGCAGTGCTCCGTAAATATTCCAATTTAATTCATCGCATACCAGAATAATTTGCGGGCAGTCCGCCCAGCTGCGCTGCAGGCGCTGGATCAGAGCCTGATAAACACCGCTAAGGATCACGCCCTCTGCATAGGAATAGCGCTGTGCCGGTGTAAACCGCTGGAAAATCTGATTGCTGTGGCACAGATACAGTCCTCTGTTGATGCCAAAGATATTTGCGTCAGCACAACCCTGTCTTACAAATTCCGGATTTATGGAATCGGGAATGTTTTTCAGAATGCCCGAAAGGATCGTTTCTTCCCGCAGGGCGTGAAACAGCTCTCCTGTGAACAGCGACAGGATATCTGTGATCTCCCCGTTTTTCAGATACAGGATCTGGGTGTGGGAGCCCGGCAGGATATATACGCCGTCGCTGCACAGTCCGCGGCTTTCCAGCACCGCGGCTGCGCCGAAGACCTCCGTTTCCTCGCCCCGCACATTGCCGGAAAAACGCCAGTCCGAAGCTGCGGTTTTTACACCGGGGATCAGGCAGATGGTTCTACCCAGAGCGTCCACATAGGTTTCGGCGATCCCCGTCCGCAACGCAGCGACAGATACCGGCGCAACCAGGTGCGGAACCTCCTTTAATCCGAAGGCGGAGGTTACCATGCCGGAGGCATAGATCTGCACAGCACTTTCCGGCGCTTTCTGAAGCAGCTCCCCCATGGCCTGCGCCAGAACGGCGCTGCTTCCTGTCATTGCAACATTGCGGGAACCAACCGCTTTCACGCCGCAGAAGTGAAACTGTCCGTCTTCTTCGATCAGATAAAGCCGCGTATTGGTCGTTCCGCAGTCAAACCATGCAATGCACCGCTTCTCAGACATTTTTCAGTGCGTCGGTATAGGATTTTGCGATGGCCGTGATCTCATCAAAGCGACCTTCTTTGACCAGCTGCGGGCTGACCAGATTGCCGCCCACGCCAACACCAACGGCACCTGCGCGAATAAATTCTGCGCAGTTACCGGGATTTACGCCGCCCACGGCGGTGACGGGAATATGCTTCAGCGGCGCTTTTACAGCTTTGATGTAAGCTGCGCTCAGAACACCCGCGGGGAACATCTTCACGATGTCCGCACCCAGTTCGTAAGCCTCTGCCACTTCGCTGGGGGTCATGGCGCCGGGAATGGACACCTTGTCCAGCTCCTTTGTTCTTTTGATGACGGCGGCATTGGTATTGGGGGAGATCATATACTCCGCACCGGCTGCAGCAGCTGCTTCCACCTGCTCTACGGTCATAACCGTGCCGGCACCGACACAGACCTTATCGCCCAGCGCCTTGCGGATATTGGAAATTGCCTTCAGAGTATCCCGTGCCTTTTCTTCGCTGGACTGGTCGAAGGTCACTTCGATACAGGAAATGCCGCCTTTTTCCAGCGCCTCTGCAAGTCCCACCACCTCGTCACTGGGGATACCGCGGACAATTGCAATGATCTTGCCTTCCAGAATTTTATTCAGTACTTCTTTAGACATTTGGCATTTCCTCCCTTATGCGTTTTCTTCAAAACCGAAGAGATGGCAGGATACGAAGTGACCGGGGGAAACCTCCCGCAGCTGCGGGCAGGAGCCGGTGCATTTATCGCAGGCATACAGGCAGCGCTTTGCAAAGCGGCATTCGTCTTCCGGATCGATAGGAGACGTGACCTCGCCCTTGAGCAGAATGCGTTCCTTCTTTGCACCTACCTCGGGAACGGGGATGGCAGAGAGCAGTGCCTTGGTATAGGGGTGGATGGGATTGTTGAACAGCTCCTCAGAGGGTGCTTTTTCCACCACCTGACCTAAGTACATGACCATGATCTCATCAGATATGTGGTTGACCACAGCCAGATCGTGGGTGATGAAGATATAGGTCAGACCCAGCTTCTTCTGTAGCTGCTTCAGCAAGTTCAGAATCTGTGCCTGAATGGAAACGTCCAGTGCGGAAACAGGCTCGTCACAGATGATCAGCTTGGGTTCTACAGCCAGTGCACGTGCAATACCGATTCTCTGGCGGCGGCCGCCGTCCAGCTCATGGGGATAGCTGTTGATCAGACGGTCAGCAAGGCCAACGGTCTCCATCAGTTCCCGCACGCGTGCCTCGATTTCCTGAGAAGTTTTGTACTTGCCGCGGACTTTTACGCCCTCGGCGATGGTCTGCATGACCGTATTTCTGGGATCCAGAGAAGAGAACGGGTCCTGGAAAATGATCTGCACATCCTGACGCCTTTCACGCATCCGGCGCTTGTCCAGCGCCGCCAGATCCTCCCCCTCAAAGAGCACCTGTCCGCTGGTGGGCTCGATCAGGCGCAGGATGCAGCGGCCGGTGGTAGACTTGCCGCAGCCAGATTCGCCGACGATACCCAGCGTCTTGCCCTTTTCCAGTGTAAAGGTCACATCGTCCACAGCATGAAGCATACCGCGATTGGTCTTGAAATACTTTTTCAGATTTTTAACTTCCAAAAGATTCTCTGCCATGATTAAACCTCCCCTCGACGGATCCGGAAGGACGGATCATCGTATGCAGAGCACATAACCTTGTGTGTATCGCTGAAGTTGCGTTCTTCCTGCACTGTTTCGATGCACTCCGGCTTTGCGTAGGGACAGCGGGGTGCAAAGGAACAGCCCTTGGGCAATCTGGTGGGGTCGGGCATCAGACCCGGGATGGGCTGCAGTTCTGCCGTACGGTTTTTGATGTTGGGCAGGGAGTTAAACAAGCCCTCTGTATAGGGGTGCTTTGTGTGGTTAAACACTTCCTCCAACGTGCCCTGCTCGATGATCCGGCCGGCGTACATAACCGCCACACGGTCACAGATCTCCGCCACAATACCCAGATCGTGGGTGATGAAGATCATGGAGGTATCCAGCTTCTCCTTCAGATTGCACATCAGATCCAGCACCTGTGCCTGAATGGTCACGTCCAGTGCGGTGGTGGGTTCGTCTGCCAGTAGCAGCTTGGGGTTGCAGGCCAGTGCGATGGCGATGACCACGCGCTGCTTCATGCCGCCGGAGAACTGGTGGGGATACT
>CAZQJD010000120.1:0-6044 GCA_964593575.1 uncultured Oscillibacter sp. | reverse complement strand
CCAGTGACCTCCTGCGTGTGAAGCAGGCGCTCTAACCAGCTGAGCTAAGCCTCCAACTTTTGGTGACCCGTACGAGACTCGAACTCGTGTTACCGCCGTGAAAGGGCGGTGTCTTAACCACTTGACCAACGGGCCATATGAGCCGGGAAGTATCCTTGGATACTTCCCGGTTTTGGTAGCGGCGACTGGATTCGAACCGGTGACACTTCGGGTATGAACCGAATGCTCTGGCCAACTGAGCTACGCCGCCATTGAGATCGCCCTCGACAGGCACGAATTACTATAACAGACGATGGCGAAAATGTCAATACGTTTTTTGAAAAATTCTCGGATTTTGAAAAGGAACGCCGGAGAAGCAAAATGCTTCCCCGGCGTTTGAAAATGGTATGGCTTAGTACATGCCGCCCATGCCGCCCATGTCGGGAGCGGGAGCGGGTGCGGGAGGCTCGGGCTTGTCGGCAACCAGAGACTCGGTGGTCAGCACCATGGCGGCCACGGAAGCGGCGTTCTCCAGAGCGGAGCGGGTGACCTTTGCGGGGTCGATGATGCCGCACTCCATCATGTCGCAGTACTCTTCCTTATAGGCGTCGAAGCCGAAGTTGGCCTGGCCGGAGGTCTTGACGCGCTCCAGGATCACGGAGCCGTCCAGACCGGCGTTGGCAGCGATCTGACGGATGGGAGCTTCCAGAGCCTTGGCAACGATGCGCACGCCGGTCTTCTCGTCGCCCTCCACGGTGGGCAGCAGAGCCTCCACAGCGGGGATGACGTTGACGAAGATGGTGCCGCCGCCGGCCACAACGCCTTCCTCAACGGCGGCGCGGGTAGCGTTCAGAGCATCCTCGATGCGCATCTTCTTTTCCTTCATCTCGGTCTCGGTGGCTGCGCCGACCTTGATGACGGCAACACCGCCGGCCAGCTTGGCCAGACGCTCCTGCAGCTTCTCGCGGTCATAGTCGGAGGATACCAGAGAGGCCTGCAGACGGATCTGGGCGATACGGTCCTGAATGGCCTGTGCGTCGCCTGCGCCGTCCACGATGGTGGTGGTCTCCTTGGTGACCTTCACCTGACGGGCGCGGCCCAGCATGTCGATGGTAGCGGTCTTCAGCTCCAGACCCACTTCCTCGGAGATGACGGTGCCGCCGGTGAGGATGGCGATATCCTGCAGCATCTCCTTGCGGCGGTCGCCGAAGCCGGGAGCCTTCACGGCCACCACGGACAGGGTGCCGCGCAGACGGTTGACGATCAGGGTGGAGAGAGCCTCGCCCTCGATGTCCTCAGCCACGATGACCAGCTTCTTGCCGGCCTGCAGCAGCTGCTGCAGCAGCTCCAGAATGTCGTTGATGACGGAGATCTTCTTGTCGGTGATGAGGATATAGGCGTCGTCGATGACAGCCTCCATCTTCTCGGTATCGGTGACCATGTAGGGAGTGATATAGCCGCGGTCGAACTGCATACCTTCCACGACCTCGCTGTAGGTCTCGGCGGTCTTGGACTCCTCGATGGTGATGACGCCGTCGGAAGAAACCTTCTCCATAGCGTCGGCGATCAGCTGGCCGATGGCCTCGTCGCCGGAGGAGACAGCGCCGACGCGGGCGATGTCCTTGGTGCCGTCCACGGTCTTGGCCTGTGCCTTGACGGAAGCCACGGCAGCCTCAACGGCCTTGGCCATGCCCTTGCGGACAACGATGGGGTTGGCGCCTGCGGCCAGATTGCGCAGACCCTCGCCAACCATGGCCTGAGCCAGCAGGGTGGCGGTGGTGGTGCCGTCGCCGGCCACGTCGTTGGTCTTGGTGGAGACTTCCTTCACCAGCTGAGCGCCCATGTTCTCAAAGGCGTCCTCCAGCTCGATCTCCTTGGCGATGGTGACGCCGTCGTTGGTAATCAGGGGAGAGCCGAACTTCTTGTCCAGAACCACGTTGCGGCCCTTGGGCCCCAGAGTGATCTTTACGGTATCGGCCAGAGCGTCAACGCCGGCCTGCAGAGCCTTGCGGGCCTCTTCGCCGCGCTTGATCATTTTTGCCATAACAGTTTACCTCCAAAAATTCAGATGCTTTCGCCGCAGGCGAAATGTGTTTCAAAGATGGTTTGCCGCGTGCGGCGGATTAGTCCACGATAGCGAGGATGTCGTGCTGACGCACAACAACGTACTCCACGTTCTCCAGAGTGACCTTGGTGCCGGCATACTTGTCGGTGATGACCTTGTCGCCGACCTTCACGGTCATGACGACGTCCTTGCCGTCAACAACGCCGCCGGGGCCAACGGAAACGACCTCTGCGATGGAGGGCTTCTCCTTGGCGGTGCCGGTGAGGATGATGCCGCCCTTGGTGGTCTCTTCGGGCTCAACCATGGTCAGAATGACACGGTCTGCGAGGGGGGTGAGTTTCATGGGTATGTGCCTCCTTATAATATATATTACGATAAACACAATCAGCGTTAGCACTCGAAAAGGTGGAGTGCTAACGCTGACTATCTTATTACAATGCTCCCGATTTGTAAAGGGGATTGGGGCGAAATTCTGTAAAGAATTTGTGAATTGAGAAAATCCTTCCTCAAGTGCCGCCGGCGCAGATGTGGACAGCCGTACCCTTGGCGGTGGCGTTGCAGCTGCAGCCTGCCGGACCGAAGAACCGCAGCTTCCTGTCGGAAAGGGTCAGGGTAATGTCGCTGCTGTGGAAGCACTCGCCGTCAAGGCAGGTGGTAAAGGTACCGTCGGCGGTGGTGATGCGCACCTTCCGTGCGCTGGAAAGGCGTACCCATCGGGTCAGTTCCTCGTGGCGGCCGGCGGAGTAGGTGCCCAGCAGCCGTGCGAAGGTCAGGTGGCTGACCTTCCGGATGAGGATGGTGTTGAGAACGCCGTCATCCATCCGGGCCTGGGGGATGGGATTGAAGCCGCCGCCGTAGTAGCGGCCGTTGCACACGGCGCCCAGCGCGAACTCATCGGTGAAGGTCTCGCCGTCCAGCGCCACCGTCCAGCGCTTGCTGATCTTCCGGAACAGGAAGTTAACGGCCACCGCCAGCAGATAGCTGCCCTTGCCGGAGAGCAGGGGCAGGTCGCCGAAGCGGTGCACATCCTCCGCTACCTGCGCGTCCACGCCGGTGCAGGCGATGGTGAGGCAGAGCCTGCCGCTGCAGTCGATGAGGTCCAGAGGGACGGCATCACCGTCCCAGAGGTTTTCGGCGTCGGCGAATTTTTCCGCGTCAGGGCCGAAGTTCTTGAGAAAATCGTTGCCGGTGCCTACGGGAATGCAGGTAACGGCGGCATTGTCATAGCCTGCCGCGCCGTTGACCACCTCGTGGAGGGTGCCATCGCCGCCGCAGGCGTACAGCCGCACCTCCTCGCCGCTTTCGGCGGCCTCCCGTGCCAGCTCCTCGGCGTGGCGGGGATGCTCCGTCAGCAGGCAGACGCAGTCCAGCCCGTGCCGGGTGCGCAGACGCTCCGCCATTTCCCGGATGTGCGCCGTGGCGTCCCGCTTGCCGGCGGTGGGGTTGATGATGAAAATATGCTTCACAGTGGAAACACCTCTGTTTTATCTCTTTATCGTCCGTACTGGAACACGTCGCACTTGAGCATGCCGTTGTAGAGCTTGCGCTTCTTGTCGGCGGGGCGTCCAAAGCAGCGCTCGAACTCCGTGTGGGAGGAGAGCACCAGCACCCGCCACTTGGGGGGCAGGGTGCGGCAGGCCGCGCCGAAGCTGCGGTACAGCGTCTCCGCCTCCGACCGCTCCAGCAGGCGCTCGCCGTAGGGCGGGTTGGTCACCAGCTGGCCGTATTCGGAGTCACGGCGGAATTTTCCGGCGTCCGCCACCTCGAAGCGGATGCAGTCCTCCACGCCGGCCAGCTCCGCGTTGTGGCGCGCCAGCTCCACGGCGGCGGGGTCGATGTCACCGCCCCAGATGTCGTACTTGCCGTGGTACTCCTTTTCCATGGCCTCGTCGGCGGCGGTGCTCCAGATGCTGCTGGGCAGGTTCTTCCACCGCTGGGCGGCAAAGCTGCGGTCCAGACCGGGAGCGCGGTTCCTGGCGATGAGGGCGGCCTCGATGGGGATGGTGCCGCTGCCGCAGAAGGGATCGCAGAAGGGGTCCTTGCCCCGGTAGCGGGAGAGGGTCACCAGCGCGGCGGCCATGGTCTCCTTCAGGGGCGCACCCATATTCCTGGCGCGGTAGCCGCGCTTGTAAAGGCCGTCGCCGGAGGTGTCCAGATACAGCGTGGCGATATCCTTGATGATGGCGAACTGGATCTGGTAGCGGCTGCCGGTCTCCGGCAAAGTCTCCATGCCGTAGGCCTGTCCCATCCGCTTGGCGGCGGCCTTCTTCACAATGGCCTGACAGGCGGGAACGGAGTGGAGCTGGGAGTTGAGGGAGTAGCCCTTCACGGGGAACTCGCCCTCGCGGGGGATATAGTCCTCCCAGGGCAGGGCGGCCACCCCCTGAAAGAGGGCTTCAAAGTCACGGGCGGGGAAGCTGGCCAGCTCCATCAGCACGCGGGCACCGCAGCGCAGGTTGATGTTCAGACGGGCGATGTCCAGCTCCGTGCCGGTGCAGTGCACACGGCCGTTTTCCGCGCGGACATCCTGCAGACCCAGACGCTTCATCTCGTCGGAAACCAGGCTCTCCAGTCCGAACAGGCAGGGGACAGTCAGTTTCATGGTCATTCTCCTTTGAATGCGAGTTTGCATAATCATGGACAGTATAACAGAATCTTTCCCGTTGTGCAATTGTAACCGAAATGAAATCCATTTGCACCGGAGAATGTGCTATACTGAACATGTAACCTTGAAGTTGCGGAGAAATTTCGGCAAAAATCGACCCCGGAAACCTGAGGTTGGTGGAATTTTTGCCAGACTCTGCCATACTGACAGCAGGAAGAAACGAGAGAGGTGATGCACATGGCCTTCGGAGAACGGCTGCAGGCGGTGCGGCGAAAGAACGGACTGACGCAGGAGGAATTCGCGGCGCAGCTGAATGTCTCCCGTCAGGCGGTGAGCAAGTGGGAGTCCTCCCGGGGCTACCCGGAGATCGAGAAGATCCTCTACATCTGCAGCCGGTACGGCACCACCATGGATGAGCTGTTTGCCGACGAGCTGCCGGAGGAGCTGCGGCAGGAGCCGCAGCCGGAGGCGGAGGATTTCCGGGATGAGCGGACACTGAAAACCATCCTCTCGGATTTTTTCAGCAATCTTTCCTATCGCAACAAGTGCATGATCGGCGGGATTCTGCTGGCTTTTGCATTGCTTGTCCTGCTGACCAGCCATCATCTGAAAGGGGGCACAGATCAAGTGATGACCATTGTATGGACGGCGGCCATCATTCTGTTCGCCGTGGTGGAGGCCGTGACGGCCGGCCTTGTCTCCATCTGGTTCGTGGCCGGCTCACTGGCGGCGCTGGTGGCGGCCTTCGTGGGCGCAGCCCTGCCGGTGCAGATCGTTCTGTTTTTAGTGGTGTCCGCGGCGGCGCTGGCCATGACCCGTCCGCTGCTGAGCAGGATCACCGCCGCACCCGCCGTGGCCACCAACGCCGACCGGGTATTGGGCGAGGTGGCCAAGGTGACGGAGCGCATCGACAATGAAAACTCCACCGGCGCCGTCTATGTGGACGGCAAGACATGGACGGCACGCAGCGCCGACGACACGGTGATCGCGGCGGGCAGCCGTGTGCGGGTGGAGGCAATGCAGGGCGTGAAGCTGCTGGTGAAGCCGGCGGAAAAGTAATATTACATACATCAAATAACCAAACTATGTGTCAGGAGGAAATTGTTATGGAATTTATCATGATCGCCATTCTGGTGGTACTGCTGCTGGTGCTCATCATCTGCAACATTGTCATCGTGCAGCAGTCCCGTGCGTATGTGGTGGAGCGTCTGGGCGCCTTCCGTGCCGTGTGGGGCGTGGGTCTGCATATCAAGATCCCCTTCATTGAGCGCGTGGTGAAGAGGGTGTCCCTGAAGGAGCAGGTGGCGGACTTCGCGCCCCAGCCGGTCATCACCAAGGACAACGTCACCATGCAGATCGACACCGTCATCTATTTCCAGATCACCGATCCCAAGC
>CAZQJD010000119.1:0-6114 GCA_964593575.1 uncultured Oscillibacter sp. | reverse complement strand
AAAACTGACGGAAAGCGGAACGATGCCGGGCGCATCGTTCCGCTTTCGTACATAACAAACAAAAAACCTCGCCAACTTACGTTGACGAGGTTTTTGGCACGCTGTAAGAGATTCGAACTCCTGACCTTCTGGTCCGTAGCCAGACGCTCTATCCAGCTGAGCTAACAGCGCACATCTCACTGTCTCACAGACAGCTTAATCATATTATCATAGACTTTTAGAAAATGCAAGTCTTTTTTTACAATTTTTTCGATTATTTTTATTTTTTCAAAAAACGATGTTTATTGCCGGATGTCGAATCGTCAGGATTCTTCAAGATACTTGTCAGACAGGGAAAAGCATGATAGAATATGAATGATTTTATAGAAAGCGGTGGAATGCATGGAAAGCAACACCTTTAAGAGCGTAGCATTTGGCGGCTTCGACAAGCAGGACGTTGTCCGCTATATTGAAACCACAGCCAGAGAGCACGCAGAAGAACTGCGCAGCCTGCAGTCGGAGGCGGATGCCCTCAGGCAGGATAACGATACGCTGAACAGCCGGAACGCGGAACTGACCGCAAAATGCGAGGAGCTGGAAGCTCTGGTAAAAACGTTGGAAGCCAGCAATCAGGAGCAGCAGGAAGCCCTGGTACGGATGCATCAGGAAGCAGAGACCATGGCAGCGGAAACGGAGAACCTGCGCACCACTGCCGGCAACGTCGACGTACTGAAGGCGGAAGTCCTCTCCCTTCGCGCAGATGCAGAGGCTTATCGGCAGTTCCGTAATCGCATCGGCGACATTGAGTGCGAGGCACGCAAGCGCACTGTCGCTCTGGAAGACAGCACCCATCAGGCGCTGCTGACGCTGGTTGCCGATTTCAACAGCAAATACCAGCAGCTGAGCAGCACCTTTGATGCTACCAGCAATTATGTGACCACGGAGCTGCGGAAAATCGATGTCATGCTCTCTCAGCTGCCGCGGGCAATGGATCAGCTCGGCACAGAGCTGAACACGCTGGAGTCTTCTCTACGCGCAGAAAAAACAGAAGCATAATTCCCCTTACATAAACGGGGCGCCCTTACAGAAGGGCGCCCCGTTTTATTATCGGCAGATCAATTTGCCAATGCGCACATAGCCTCCGCAATGATCTCGGCATTCCGCATCAGATTTTCGATGCTGATCGACTCATCCGACTTATGCACTCTGGTGACTTCGCCGGGGAAAGTCGTACCAAAGGCAAGCGTATTGGGAATGGACTTGGCGTAGGTACCGCCGCCGATACAGACAGGCGTTCCGTCCAGTCCGGTGCAGCGGACATATACATCCGTCAGTGCCTTGACCAGCGGAGAATCCGGAGCCATATACAGAGCATTCTTGTGGATATGTGCCGTACGCCCAAAGCCCGCATCTGCAAACTGCTTTTCCAGAACGGGGATGCAGTCGTCTGCGGTAAAGGTCACAGGATAGCGGTAATTCAACTTCAAGGAAATACCGTTCTCGTCGGCAGTCACAACGCCCATATTCAGAGTCAGAGGGCCGGAAGCATCATCGTACAGCTTGATTCCCAAAGAAGTACCATCGTGCTCCATGCCAATCTTATCTGCAAGGAACGACACTACCTCTTTGACCTCCCCTTCCAGAGGCAGCTCTCGCAAAGCAAGGAGCAGGCGGCCCGCAGCATTCTCGCCGTTCCAGGGACCGGCTGCGTGGGCGCTGGCACCATCAGCCTCAATGCGCACGCCGCCCTCAGCGGGCAGATAACGTACCTTATCCATGCTCTTGCCGCAAATGGCTTCCGCCGCAGCCGGAGAACAATTCAGCTGAACCCATGCCTTTTCGGGAACAATGTTGGGTGCTTCGCCGGCCACCAGCTTCACAATGCGGATATCTCCGCTCTGCTTCCACTCACGTGCAAAGGTGCTGGTTACAAGCCCCTTTTCGCCGTTGATCACGGGATAGTCGGCATCGGGAGTAAAGCCCATCACAGGTACTTCCCCGCCATGAGCGAGATAATGCTTCATATCGGCGCTGCCGGTCTCTTCATTGGTGCCCATGAGGACGCGAATTCGGCGGCGCAGAGGGACACCTGCTTCCCGGATAGCCTTCATGGCATACAGAGATGCAACGATGGGGCCTTTATTGTCAATGGAGCCGCGGCCATAGATGCGGCCATCCTTGACAACACTCTCATAAGGAGGCACAGTCCAGCCGTCACCCTCCGGGACCACATCCAGATGACCCAGAACCGCGATCATCTCCTCCCCTTCGCCATATTCAGCCCAACCAACCTGATTATCCATATTTTCCGTGCGGAAACCCAGCTCCTGACCAAGCTGCAGCATATATTCCAGACAGTCCTGAACACCCTGTCCGTAAGGATAGCCGCTGCCGTCTTCTTCCCGTACGCTGCGGAAGGAAATTGCCTTCTGCAGCTTTTCGATGATTTCATTCTGATCTGCTTTTAATAATGCTTTCAAATCCATATACACACCTCTGTGCCGATTATCAAGAGGAACGCCGTCCAGCTGGACGGCGTTCCATAAATATGAGCAATCTTACTTTGCAGCCTTCGCAGCCTTGATAGCCTCGATCAGCATGGGAGTGACCTTGAACAGGTCGCCGCAGATACCGTAATCGGCGATCTCGAAGATGGGCGCGGTGTCGTTCTTGTTGACAGCGATGATGCACTCAGCATCCTGCATACCAGCCTTGTGCTGGATGGCACCGGAGATGCCCAGAGCAACGTAGACCTTGGGATGAACGGTCTTGCCGGTCTGGCCAACCTGATGATCAGCAGAGATCCAGCCGGAGTCAACAACAGCGCGGGAAGAGCCCACAACGCCGCCCAGAACCTCAGCCAGCTCCTCAGCCAGCTTGATGCCGGTCTCAACATCCTTGCTGATGCCGCGGCCAACGGAGACGATGAACTCAGCGCCAACCAGGTCAACCAGTTTCTTGGCAGCCTTGACGGTCTCCAGAACCTCGGTCTTAACATCATCCTCTGTCAGGGTGAAGGCAGGCTTCACGATCTTGCAGGCGTCAGCCTTGGCCTGATCGAAGGGAGCCTTCTTCATGACGCCGGGACGGACGGTAGCCATAGAGGGACGGAAACGGGGGCAGATGATGGTAGCCATCAGGTGGCCGCCGAAAGCGGGACGGGTCATCTTCATGTCGCGGGAAACATCATGCTTCTGGCCCAGAACCATGGCATAGTTCATGCCGTCGATCTTTGCCTCGGGCAGAGTGGATGCATCGCGCAGGAAGTCCTTGTAAACGCCCATGTCGACGTCCAGATGGGTACAGTCAGCGCACAGGCCGGTGTGCAGACGAGCTGCGCAGCGGGGGCCCAGATCGCGGCCGATATTGGTAGCGCCGATGATGAAAGCCTCAGGCTTCAGCTCTTCGATGACGTCGCAAATAACCTTGGTATAGGCATCGGTGGTATAGTCCTTCAGCAGAGGGCTCTCGCAGACGATGACTTCGTCAGCACCGTAGCCGCCCAGCTCCTTGGCCAGACCCTCAACGTTGTCGCCCAGCAGCAGGCCGCACAGCTTCACGCCCAGCTCGTCGGCCAGCTTACGGCCCTCAGAGATCAGCTCGAAATCGGTGGGCATCAGCTTGCCCTGACGCTGCTCACAGAACACCCATACATCCTTGAAAGCAGCCAGATCGGTATTGTTAAAAGTAGACATGTTGACTTTCTCCTTTCTCAGATGATGTGCTTTTTGGCCAGGATACCAGCCAGCTTCTCGCAGGTTTCCTTGTCAGCGCCTTCCAGCATCATGCCGGCACCCTTCTGGGGCGGGGTGAAGGAGGTCAGGATGTTGGTGGGAGAGCCCTTCAGACCAATGGTGGTGGGATCGATCAGGGGATCGTCCTTCAGAGCCTCATAGTCGAACACGCTCATGGGCTTGCTGTAAGCCTCGAACACGCCGCCAACGTTCATGTAGCGGGGCTCGTTGAGCTCCTTAATGCAGGTCAGCAGGCAGGGAGTCTTCACCCTGATGGTCATGTAGCCGTCTTCCAGCATACGCTTGACCAGAACAGTGTCGCCTTCCTTCTTAATGTCGGCAGCATAGGTCACCTGAGGCAGGCCCAGCTTCTCAGCGATCTGGGGACCAACCTGAGCAGTGTCGCCGTCGATAGCCTGACGGCCGCACATGATGATGTCGTCCTTCTCAACGCCGATGCGGTTGATGGCAGCGGCCAGGATCTGAGAAGTGGCAAAGGTATCAGAACCGCCGAACTCACGTCCGGAGACCAGAACAGCCTCATCAGCGCCGCGGGCCAGAATCTCACGCAGCATACCCTCTGCAGGGGGAGGACCCATGGTGACAATGATGACCTTGCAGCCGGTCTCGTCCTTCAGCTTCAGAGCAGCCTCGACGGCGTTCAGGTCGTCAGGGTTGGTGATGGTCTGCATGGATGCACGATCCAGAGTACCATCGGGATTCACGGCCACCTTACCGGAGGTATCGGGGACCTGCTTGACACAAACGATAATCTTCATTTCTACCTATACCTCCCTGTTTATTTCACGCCCAGACGACTGGAGATGACCATGCGCTGAACCTCGGAAGTGCCCTCATAGATCTCGGTGATCTTGGCGTCACGCATCATGCGCTCCACGTTATACTCACGGATGTAGCCGTAGCCGCCGAACAGCTGAACGGCACGACGGGTCACATCGGAAGCAGCCTCAGCAGCAAACAGCTTGGCCATAGCGGCATCCATGGAGTAATCCTCATGGTTCTGCTTCTTGGTAGCAGCAGCATAGACCAGATACTGAGCAGCCTGCATACGGGTGTGCATGTCGGCGATCTGGAACTGGGTGTTCTGGAACTGGTTCAGACGCTTGCCGAACTGAACACGATCCTTGGTATACTTGATAGCCTCATCGATGGCGCCCTCGCCCAGGCCCAGAGCCTGAGCAGCAATGCCGATACGACCGCCGTCCAGAGTCTTCATAGCGATCTTGAAGCCCTGGCCTTCCTTGCCCAGCAGGTTCTCCTTAGGAACGATGCAATCCTCGAAAATCAGATCGCAGGTGGAGCTGCCGCGGATACCCATCTTCTTCTCGTGCTTACCAACAGAGAAGCCGGGGAAGCTCTTCTCGACGATGAATGCGGAAATGCCGCGGTTGCCGGCCTTCTTGTCGGTCATAGCGAAAACGACAAAGGTGTCGGCAACGTTGCCGTTGGTGATGAAGCACTTGGTGCCGTTGAGGACATAGTGATCATCCTCCAGAACAGCGGTGGTCTGCTGACCGGAAGCGTCGGTACCAGCGCCGGGCTCGGTGAGGCCGAATGCGCCGATCTTTCTGCCGCTGAGCAGGTCGGGCAGATACTTCATCTTCTGCTCCTCAGTGCCGTTCTCAAAGATGGGTGCGCAGCACAGAGAGGTGTGAGCGGAGAGGATAACAGCGGTGGTGCCGCAGACCTTGGCCATTTCCTCAACTGCCATTGCATAAGCGAGGACATCGCCGCCGGCGCCGCCATACTGCTTGGGGAAATAGATGCCCATCATACCCAGTTTGCCCATCTTTTCGACGGTCTCCATGGGGAACCGCTCTTCTTCGTCAATCTCCACAGCCAGAGGCTTGACTTCGTTCTCGGCGAACTCGCGGTACATCTTGCGGAGCATCAGCTGTTCTTTTGTCAGATGAAAATCCATAAGTACTTACTCCTTTACAAAAGCTTTTTTGATTGCTCATTTTTTCACAAACCAATCTCCAGAATATTATATAGCTGTCCGAAACAATTCGCAAGGATAATTCCGCGCATTTCAAAACTTCATCCCTTTCGCCAAATTTAATCAAAATTATTTGTGTTTTTTGACCTTTTTGATAAGAAGTATCCAAAAATGCGCTGCGAATAATTAGAATTTCCCCCTCTTCTTCCCTTTCCGCAAAAAAAGGAGGAACGACAAAATTGCCGTTCCTCCTATATGGCATCAGAAATTTGGGGGATTACTTCTTGCTGTAATCGTAGAAGCCCTTGCCGGACTTGCGGCCCAGCTGGCCACCGCGAACCATCTTCTTCAGCAGCAGAGCGGGACGATACTTGTCATCGCCGGTCTCCTGCTGCAGCACTTCCATGATGGCCAGGCATACGTCCAGACCGATGAAGTCGC
>CAZQJD010000118.1:0-6125 GCA_964593575.1 uncultured Oscillibacter sp. | reverse complement strand
CTTTGTCAATCTGACGAAGGGAGTTTCTCTATTCAGAAAATCAATACAAAAGGTAAAAGGGAATCGGCGTGGATGCGCTTGCATATGGCGGGAAGAATATGGTACTCTGGAAAGAAAATCCGGAAAGAAGGAACATACCATGCTCTCCAATCTGCTGTTCAGTCTGAATACCTGTCTGCCTATTTTCTTTTTGATGGGCCTGGGCTTCCTGCTGCGAAGCAAGGGCGTCTTTGACGAGCATTATGTGGATCGAAGCAGCTGGCTGGTGTTCCACATCCTGCTGCCGGGCAAGCTGTTTTTAGACATTGCCCAGACGGACATTCATGCGGCCTTTGAGGGGCGTTATACCGCGGCGGTGCTTATCGGGGCCATGGCGCAGTTTGTCATGGCGTGGCTGTGGGGCGATCTTCTGTGCCGTGACCGTATCAAGCAAAGCGCCTTTTCGCACTCCTGTTTCCGGGGGAATTTTGCCTATGTGGGACTGGCGCTGATACAGAACGTATACGGCGAAGCCATTCCGGAAACGGCGGTGATCACGGCGGTGGTGCTGATGCTCTACAACATTCAGGGCACAGTGCTGATGACGGTCAAGGAGAGCCGAGGCGGTGTGGATGTGAAGGGTATCCTGCTGAGCCTTGCTAAAAATCCCATGGTACTGGCCATTGCTGCGGCCATTCCCTTCGCCTGGCTGGAAGTACAGCTGCCCTTCGTGGTGACCAAGAGCCTTGGATATCTGCAGGTATCCGCCGGCCCAGTGGCGCTGCTGATCGTGGGCGCCAGCATCCGTCTGTCAGCTGTCCGCAGTGACCTGCCGCTGCTGCTGAAGATCAGTGCCGTCAAGCTGGTGATCCAGCCGCTGATGTGGGTGGCACTGTGCCTTGCCATGGGCCTAAGCTATCGACAGACGGTGACGGCGGTCATTGCCGGCGGCATGCCCACGGCAGTGAATACCTATATCATCACCAAGCGCATGGGCGGTGACGGCGACCTGGCCGGCGGCGCGGTGGTCATCAGCCATCTTCTGTCCATGGTGACCATGACGGTGATGATATTTCTGATGAAGACCGCCGGGTGGATCTGAAAGCGGAAAGAGAAAAGTCCTGAGGAACGCATCTCCTCAGGACTTTTTTATGTCGGTTTGGTAGGGAAACAGGTCAAACTGCGTCACACTCATATCGGCCAGCCGTCTGCGGCTGTTTTCGCGGTCAGCTTCGGTGTTGTAGCCAGGGATCAGCGGCAGCCGTGCGATGATCCGTTCGGGACCGACAATATTCAGCAGCATTTCCAGATTTTCCAGCATCCTGCGATTGTCCTGCCCGGTATAGCGGCGATAGATGCCAGGATCGGTATCCTTGCAGTCCACATAGAACATGTCGATGCATTGGGCTGCTGACCGCACATTTTCCTGAGGGACGGATAGGGAGGTCTCCGCGCACAGATGCCAGTCGCTGCCGCAAATGGTGCGGAATTCCCGCAGAAACGCCGGGTACAGCAGCGGCTCACCGCCGCCGAAGGTCACGCCGCCTCCGGTGGCCAGAAAATACAGCTCGTCGATTTTCACCTGCTCGTAGAGCATCTGCGGGGTCATCATGGTATAGTGGGTGTCCGGCGCAAAGGAGAAGGGGTTGATGCAGTAGCGGCAGCGCAGGGGACAGCCGTGGAAGCAGACCAGCGTGGTGACGCCCTGGCCGTCGATCTGCATGCGGTGTCGGGCAAAGGTAATGACAGGCGCCTGAATAGTGCGTAGCGTACCGTCCATGGTTCACTCTGAGACCGTGACGCTGCTGAGCGTCTTTGTTGTGGGTTCCTCCTGCTCCCGGGAGAAGGCGACGAGACCGCCCATCACGCCATCTTCCAATTCGACAGGGGGCGTTTGCTCCTGCGGGTAGGTAATATCTCCCATGGTGGGTTGTGGCTGAAAGAGATCAGTGATGGGAGAACATCCGGTGGCAGTTACCACCATGGCGGCCGCAATACCGGCCACAGCCACGGCCTTGCCCGCTCGCTGTCGTTTGGCCAGCTCCTGCTCCAGACAGCGCAGCTCCGCCTCGCACTTGGGGCAGGTGCCGGTGCAATCCCCTTGATAGGTGCATTCGGAAGTGATGAGTTCGATGTCGTTGTTCCGGGCGATCTCCCGGCGGATATCTTTCAGGATTTTGCATTTGCCTTTGCCGTTCATGTGCGCTCCTTTCTTCTGTGCGGTGGAGTGTGTTACTGCTGATATGAATATAGACGGGCAAACAGGGGAAAAGTTCCCATTTTTTATAATTATATATATCAGCCACGGGAAAGGCAAGTTTGGCGCTGCCAAAAGGATGGCTTGTGAAGGTTTCCGTTGAAGATTGGGCGAAGACCTGTCATAATAGTAAAAAACCTTTGCAGGAAAGTGGAACGCTATGAAACGAATTTGCACAGGCATCCTCGCCCACGTTGACGCTGGGAAAACCACCCTTTCCGAAGCGCTGCTGTACTGCAGCGGCGCGGTTCGTAAGCTGGGCCGGGTGGATCATCAGGATGCGTTTTTGGATACGGACTCTCTGGAGCGTGAGCGGGGCATCACCATCTTTTCCAAGCAGGCCCGCCTGACATGGGAGGGCACGGAGCTGCAGCTGCTGGACACACCGGGGCATGTGGACTTCTCCGCCGAGACGGAGCGCACGCTGCAGGTGCTGGACTGCGCCGTGCTGGTCATCAGCGGCAGCGACGGCGTGCAGGGCCACACCCGCACCCTGTGGCGTCTGCTGGAGACCTACGGCGTGCCGGTGTTCGTCTTCGTCAACAAGATGGATCTGGCAGGCACGGACAGGGAAGCGCTGCTGTCGGAACTGAAAGCCTGCTTCGGCGACGGCTGCGTGGACTTCGGCGCACCGGAGGAGGAACGTGCCGAGCAGCTGGCGCTGTGCGGCGAGGAGGCGCTGGCGGAGTATCTGGAAAGCGGCTCCGTCAGCCATGACACCATCACATCCCTCATCGGCGGCCGGAAGCTGTTTCC
This sequence comes from uncultured Oscillibacter sp., assembly GCA_964593575.1. Classification (GTDB taxonomy): domain Bacteria; phylum Bacillota; class Clostridia; order Oscillospirales; family Oscillospiraceae; genus Oscillibacter. Next base: position 3,133 of record CAZQJD010000118.1, on the reverse strand, counting down.
GGTGCGGTTCGGTGCGGCGCTGAAGCTGGAGGGTGTGGAGGATTTTCTTGCGGATCTGGCGGGATATGCACCTGCGCGGCAGCCGCTGCCGGACTTTGCTGCCAGAGTGTATAAGATCACCCGGGACCCTCAGGGGGCGCGGCTCACATGGATGCGCGTGACCGGCGGCGTACTGCGGGTGAAGGACGTGCTCACCGGCGGCAGCGGGGAGGATGCGTGGCAGGAAAAGGCGGATCAGATCCGGTTGTATTCCGGCGAGAAGTTCCGGCTGGCGGAGGAGGCCGCCGCTGGTACGGTGTGCGCCGTCACCGGCCTGACCCATACCCGCCCCGGTCAGGGGCTGGGCGTGGAGCCGGACGCGGAGCTGCCGGTGCTGGAGCCGGTATTGAGCTACCGTGTGCTGCTGCCGGACAGTGTGCCGCTCCATACGGCGCTGCAGAAGCTGCGGATGCTGGAGGAGGAAGACCCCCAGCTGCACCTGACATGGAATGAGGACACCCGCGAGATCGGCGTGCAGCTGATGGGCGCCGTCCAGATGGAGGTGCTGCAGCGTCTGGCGGCAGACCGCTTCGGCATGGCTGTGGAGTTCGGCGCGGGCAAGGTGGTGTACCGTGAGACCATTGCCGACACGGTGGAGGGCATCGGCCACTTTGAGCCGCTGCGCCACTACGCGGAGGTGCATCTGCTGCTGGAACCCGGTGAGCCGGGCAGCGGCCTGCGGTTCGCGTCGGATGTTTCCGAGGATGAGCTGGACCGCAACTGGCAGCGCCTGATCCTCACCCATCTGGAGGAGCGTGTGCATTACGGCGTCCTCACCGGATCGCCCATCACCGATATGAAGATCACCGTCATCGCCGGACGCGCCCATCTGAAGCACACCGAGGGCGGCGATTTCCGGCAGGCCACATGGCGGGCGGTGCGTCACGGTCTCATGCAGGCGCGGTCCGTGCTGCTGGAGCCGTGGTATGATTTCCAGCTGGAGCTGCCCTCGGAATCCGTGGGCCGCGCCATGACCGACATCCAGCGAATGGGCGGCGAGACGGAGCCGCCGGAGCCGGCGGGGGAGGAGACCATCCTTTCCGGCAGCGCCCCGGTATCCGCTCTGCGTGACTATGCCGCCGAAGTGACCGCCTACACCCGCGGTCGGGGACGGCTTAGCTGCATCCCCTGCGGCTACCGACACTGCGGCGATCAGGAGGCCGCCGTGGCGGAGCGTGGCTACGATCCGGAGCGCGATGTGTGGAACCCGGCGGACTCCGTCTTCTGCGACCACAGCAGCGGCGGCATTGTGCCGTGGCGTGAGGTGGCTGCCATGGCGCACATCCCGCCCATGCGTCAGCGTCGTCAGCAGGAGCAGCAGACCGCGCCGGTTCGTACCGTGCGCAGTGCGTCCTCCGGCGGCTCCTTTGAGGAGGACAAGGAGCTGCAGGCCATTTTCGAGCGTACCTACGGCGCGGTGAAGCGCCGGGGGATGCTGCCCATGGAGCAGGTGCGCCGTCAGGAGGCATTGGCGGAGCGCCGCCACATCAAGCCCCAGACCACGGGGCCGGAATATCTGCTGGTGGACGGCTACAACATCATCTTCGCATGGGACGAGCTGAAGGCGGTGGCGCGGGAGAATCTGGACGCCGCCCGGAAGAATCTCATGGATGTGCTCAGCAATTATCAGGGCTTTAAGAAGAACATCGTCATTCTGGTGTTCGACGCCTATAAGGTGCAGGGCAACCCCGGCAGCGTGGAGAAGTACCACAACATCGACGTGGTGTACACCAAGGAATCCCAGACGGCGGACGCCTACATCGAGAAGGCTACCTACGAGCTGGGACGGAACAACCGCGTCCGGGTGGCCACCTCCGATAACACAGAGCAGCTCATCATTCTCGGCCACGGCGCCCTGCGTGTTTCCGCCTCCGCCTTCCGGGAAGAGGTGGAGTCCGTGGAGGGGCAGATCGCCGCGCTGCTGAGCCGCAGCAATGCCTCCGGCGGCAAAAGCCGCTCCGTGGCCGCAGCGCTGGAGAAGGCGGCAAAGAAAGCTGCGGATGATGATGGTATAAGAGAAAAGTGATGGAACGGTGACTGACATTAGCGAACATGATAACGGATATTCAAAATTGATAACGCGGCGAGGCTTGCCTGCGGCATTTGTATTTGCTACAATGACCACGTTGCCTGAAGGCAACAGAACTCGAATCTGTGCCGGTTTTACCGGGCGGATTTCCGCCCATGCCGCGTCATCAACCTTGGGAATACACAAAGTATTCCCTGCGGCTGATTCCTTGCCTGAACAAAAATCCGTTCCGGAAAAACTGCTTCGCACATTTCAGCGAGCAGGATTCGAGGGATTTTTGGCGCGGCGGACGCAGCCTTGCTGACGCAAGGCAAGGACAACAAGGCAAAAAGCACCAAATCAAGCCGCTGAAATGCGGTACGGATTCGAGTCCTGTTGCCTTAGGAATAGACAACCATACACATAATAATAAACACAGAATTGCCGGTGCTGCCCGGCGGAAAGTGGAGGGAGTCATGTTCAAAAGTGATATTCAGATCGCCCAGGAGGCGGTCATGCTGCCCATCAGTGAGATCGCTGCCTCTCTGGGAATTGGTGAAGAAGCGCTGGAGCCCTATGGCCGTACCAAGGGCAAGCTGGACATCCACGCCCTGAAGGACAAGCCCCGCAAGGGCAAGCTGATTCTGGTCACCGCCATCAACCCCACCCCCGCCGGTGAGGGCAAGACCACCACTTCCGTCGGTCTGGCGGACGCGCTGCACAAGCTGGATCAGAACGTGGTGCTGTGCCTGCGCGAGCCCTCTCTGGGCCCTGTGTTCGGTGTCAAGGGCGGCGCTGCCGGCGGCGGCTATGCTCAGGTGGTGCCCATGGAGGACATCAACCTTCACTTCACCGGTGACTTCCACGCCATCGGCGCTGCCAACAACCTGCTGGCCGCCATGCTGGACAACCACATTCAGCAGGGCAACGAGCTGGACATCGACGTGCGCCGCATCACCTGGAAGCGCTGCGTGGATATGAACGACCGCCAGCTGCGCAATATCGTCTGCGGCATGGGCGGCAAGGCCAATGGCGTGCCCCGTGAGGACGGCTACGACATCACCGTTGCCAGCGAGATCATGGCGG
>CAZQJD010000117.1:0-6128 GCA_964593575.1 uncultured Oscillibacter sp. | reverse complement strand
TTCATCTGCCTGGCCTGCATCGAAGCCTATGCCGTTACCGACAAGGGCTTCATCGACGTGGAAAAGGGCGAGATCATCGATCCCATTCTGGGCGTGGTGGAATAATCCCGTCCGCTCATATATCCCAACATGGTTTCAGGAGCAGGCCGCTTGGCCTGCTCCTGTCATTCTGTCAAAGAACATCGCCGGCAGCGAGGTTCTTTGACAGAATGACAGCGCCGATGAACAAGCGGTGCTTTACTGTATGCGGAATCAATCCAGAGACTGCAGATAGACGGAAAGCAGGCGCAGAGCGGTCTCCTTGTCCTTGGGATTGCAGGCGTTGAGCCGGGCGAGTACGGTCTCTTGTTGGGACGTGGGGAAACTGGCATTGTTGGTCAGGATCTCATCCGGGGTGATGTGAAGGACTTCGCAGATACGCAGGATGGTCTCTATGCGCATGTTGACGCTTCCACGCTCGATATCGGCATAGGTGCGGTCGGACAGACCGGCAGCTTCAGCCACCTCTGCCTGCGTCAAACCGGAACGCTTGCGGATCGCCAGCAGTTTGTTGCCGATTTTATGAAAATCAAAAACAAGCATTTTACTTCCTCCCTATTAACCTATATTAGGAAGTATACTTCCACAAAAACTTGACAAACAGGAAGGAAAGTTCTATAATCACAGGAAGATTAGTTCCTATTTTTGGGAGTCAAAAAGGAGAGAAAGAGAATGAAGAACCTACAACGAGTACCGGGCTTCTTTTTAGTGTTGCTGCTTATCTTGTGCGCAGGGTGTTCTTCCGGTGGCGGTGGCAAACAGGTTTCTGAATCTATCATTACCAAGGAACTGGGTGTCCTCGCTGAAAAAGCAGACAAGGTCACGTATCGTCACAATTATGATAAGGATACGAAAATCGACGTCGTCACGGTTTCTTTGACTTATGAAAATGAATTCTGCAAAAGTACCGTCACAAGTGATTTTAGCTATCAGTATTACAAAAGCGATGACCTTTGGGAACTTTTAAACCGAACCAATTGGGCGCAAGATGCGCAGTTAAAAGATTTTTCCAAGAAGTTGACCCAGATCGAGAAGTATGCCCGTGATTACGGATACGAGCCGTTAGAGAGCCACCCTCGGTATTATTTCCTTTTGGACTTCGAGCCGGGAAGCCTTGACACAAAAAACAACACGGTGGTATGCGAATATTACGTGGAAGCTTCTCGATACGACCAAAAGAAGGGCGTTTGGAATACCTTTGAATCCTTCCTTTCCAACGGTTATACGCATGTCAAAGTGAACATCGACTACGATGCTTCAGTATATTTGACATTGGTAAAGCCTGGCTCGTCGAAAGACAGGGTGTTTTACTGGTTCACTCCGACTGACGTTGTAGTCGATAAAGCGTTTTTAAATGTGGGATGATAAAGAGGGAATTATGAAAAAGCTTTGGATTGTTCTCGTGCTTCTGCTGTTAATTGGATGCGGCAGCAAAGACCTTTGCCCTTCGTGTTCCGCTGAGGTGGATTTCAGCAAAGACGTTTTTTGCTCCAATTGCGGAAGAACGTTTACCAACGTAAAGCCTGACGGATATGAGGAGCCGCAAGAACCGCAAAAAAAGACCCACTTGGGAACGTGGGTGCTTCGTATCCCGTCCGATGAGTTTAGTGGGGACTTCTATGATGTTGTGACTAGTGTTCTTCTTACTCTCCATGCCGATGGATCGTATGATTGGGAGTTCGGAGCACTGGAAATGAACAAGGACAGCGAGGGCTACAAGCAAATCATTGCGGAATTTGGCAGCGAAAAAGCGGCAGAAGATGAAGCCAGAAAAGAATGTCAGGAACTTGCAGAAGAGCTTTCTTCCGTGAAATATCGTCTTGTCCAAAGCAAAAATGATTTGCAGGAAGAATTTGAAGATTGCTATTATGACCAGGCTTCTGATACGCTTTGGTTTACTTTTGACGCAGGCTACGTTCTTTCCGGCACGAGAAAGTAAGTTGGCCAAGACAAAAAACGGCCCGGAGGAAAATCCCCACAGGGTCGTTCAGACTGTCAGGAGCAGGCCAGTTGGCCTGCTCCTGATTTTTTATGAACCACACTTGCCCCGCGCCCCGCTCTCCGATACAATAGTGAAGAATCCATCACTTAGGAGGGTCTGCCATGGAACTCAAGCAGCTGTGTGAAAACATCTGGTATCTCCCCCACGATCCGGCCACCGACCGGCCCGCGCTGGGGTATATTCAGGGGGAACACTACGCCCTGATGATCGATTGCGGCAACTCACCCGCACACCTGCAGTTGTTCCTGCAGGAACTGGACAAGCATGGCCTACCCTATCCGAGAGCCGCCGTCATCACCCACTGGCATTGGGATCACAGCTTTGCCATGTGCGCCTTTGAGGGGATGACCGTTGCCTGTGAAGCCACCGACTGCCAGCTGCGTAAGCTACAGCGCTGGGAATGGACGGATGACGCCATGGAGCAGCGGCTGCGCACCGGAGAGGACATTGAATTCTGCGACACCCATATACGGCTGGAATATCCCGACCGCCCCCTGATCCGGGTCGTCCCGGCAGATCTGACCTTCCGAAACACCATCTCCTTTGATCTGGGCGGCCTGCGCTGTGAAGCCCACCGGGTGGGCGGCCCCCATTCCGAGGATTCCGTGGTGGTGCTGATCCCGGAGCGGCGAGTCCTCTTTGCCGGCGACGGACACACCGGAGATTTTTACGGACTGGACGGCGGCTATGACCGGGAAAGGCTGGCGGCATACATAGGCATGCTCCGGTCAACGGATTTTGACATCTATGTACACGGTCATGTGCCTCCCGTGTCCCGGGCGGAAATTCTCCGGGAGCTGGACGCGGAACTGGCCGCATTGTGACAAAAACCGTTGTGCTTTCCTCACATCAGGAAAACACAACGGTTTTTATTTTATCTGCGCTTGATGGGGGTATTCCCGTAGATGTTGAAGCCCAGCACCACGGCCCACGCCACGGCGCCTACCTTCCAGCCCAGCTGCACCGGCTCATAGATGTACATATTGGGCAGAAGGCTCATACCATACATAAGCGCCGCGCCCACAACACAGTAAAACACCAGCATCAGCAGCCACCCAATGATTTTCTTTATCAGCAGCAGGATAAATTCCTTGGTCCATTTCTCTTTGTCGATCCCCAGCCGCCGGATCAGTTTTTCCGTCCATTTTTCTTTCTGCATAAAATATACTCCTCACTCTCTGGGATCGGCGTCGCCGTCCAGAGTGACAAAATAGCGGTAGTAGGGCAGCAGGAAATCAAATCCCGCCTTTAACCTCTCCGCGATATCACGGGAAAACAGCTCCTCTGTCAGCGGCTCCTCATGGATCAGGGAGAAGTTTTTCTTCCGATACCACGGCTCCAGCACCGGGTCTGGTATGCCGGGCCTCGGCTTCTTATACTCCTCGCCGCTGAGTACAAACTCCTGCTGGCGGTTCAGCCCACGGGTCAGCTTCAGCATCTCCGCCGGGTCATGCGCCATCCGGGCACGGAGCTTTGCCATGGTGATGGGCTTTGCCATGTAATATCCCATGCCGTAGCTCCAATTCTCCGGCGCCAGCTCAAACCAGAAGCAGGGCCGCGCCGTCCACATATCCCCCGGCTGCTCCACGCTGATCCACAAATGGTCCTTATACGGCCCGCGGCCATGGAGCCGCCGGGCGTCCCGGTAGATGCGCGAGACCTTGCCAATGAGCCCGTAGTCCTTCAGCTGACAGGCAATGTGGTCATACATCTCGTCCCCCAGCTCCTTCATGGGCCGGTAGAGATGGTCCAGATACGTCTGCTTGTTGGCCTCAAACCATGTTTTTTCGTTATTGAAGCGGATCCCCCACATGAAATCCACAGTTTCGTCGGTAAATCCCTGAAACATCCTGTTTTCTCCTGTTCGTTCCTTCAGCGACGGGCATTCAGCTTCCGCAGCTGTTCCTCAAACTCCTCCGACCGGGGGCAGGACAGCTCCACCGGAACGCCTGACCGGGGATGGAGGAACCGCAGCCCCACCGCCTGCAGGCACTGACCCTGCAGACCGGGAACCGGCTTCTTATTGCCGTACACCGTGTCGCCCAGAATGGGATGGCCCAGATGCGCCATATGGACGCGGATCTGATGCGTGCGCCCCGTTTCCAGACGGCAGCGGACATGGGTGAAGCCGGGATAGCGGGCGATGACCTCCCAGTGGGTAATTGCATTACGCCCGTCGGAAGTGACGGCCATTTTCTTGCGGTCGGTATGGTGGCGGCCGATGGGTGCGTCCACCGTGCCGCTGTCCTCCCGGAGATTGCCGGTGACAATGCACTCATATGTTCTTGCCAGCGTATGATCCTGCAGCTGGGCGGCAAGGCCCTGATGGGCCATATCGTTCTTGGCGGCAATGATCAGGCCGGAGGTGTCCCGGTCGATGCGGTGGACGATGCCCGGACGCAGCTCCCCGCCGATGCCGGAAAGACTGTCGCCGCAGTGGTGGAGCAGCGCGTTCACCAGCGTACCGTCGGGATGGCCGGGCGCGGGATGCACCACCAGTCCCTTGGGCTTGTTCACCACGATGACGTCCCCGTCCTCATACACCACGTCCAGCGGAATGTCCTGCGGGATCACATCTACAGGCTCCGCCTCCGGCAGCATCACCTCCACAGACTCGCTTCCGGTGAGTTTATAATTTTTGGCAGGCGCTTTTCCCCCGACAGATACACGCCCCTCCTCCAGCAGCCGCTGGGCTGCGGAGCGGGTGGTGTTCTCCAGCACATTGGAAAGCCATGCGTCGATGCGCTTTCCAGCGTCCTCCTTATTCGGTTGGAGCGTCAGCTTCTCCATCCGTAAGCTCCTCTTTCGTCTTTTGGGGTTTTGCGTCGTATTTTTCATAGAGCCACAGGTAGTACACCGAGCCGATGACGGCACCGATGACCACGCAGATATCTGCCACGTTGAACACCGGATAGCTGGGCCAGAACTCAAAGTGGAGCATATCCACCACATAGCCCACCCGCACCCGGTCAATGAGGTTGCCCACGCCGCCGGCAAGGATCAGCGCACAGGCCGCAAGGCCCACAGGATGGCGCACCACGCGCTTCGCCACCAGTACCAGAACGATCACCAGAAGCACACTGGTCAGGCCAATGAGCAGCCACTTCTGCCCGGAAAAGCTGGACCAGGCCGCGCCGTAATTATGGACACGGGTCAGCTCCACAAGGCCCGGCAGGAAGGGCTTGGCGGGATCGGTGGTGGAATAGATATTGGACGCCGCAGGCGCGGCAAAATTGGCCACCGTCCACAGCTTCGTCCACTGGTCCAGCGCCAGCAGCCCCAGCGCCGCGGCGCCAAAAAACAGATACAGCATAAGCGTTCTCCCGGTTCAACACAGAAATCATTCACAGTTTACACGGTTTTTGTGAATAATTCAACCTGCAGAAAAAAAGAAGACGCCCGGCAATATGGATAGAGACGTTTATGGCACCACCCGCCATTACAGAGAAGGTCATTCTTACGGCACTTCCGCGCTTATACACCTCATAGCGGTAATAGGCGCAAAGGAGCCCTCCCGGAAAAGGGAAGGCTCCTTTGTGCTATTATTCTTATTACTCTTAGAACTGAGGAATTTTGGCAACGACGGCTGCACATCTGGGGCACAGGTCGTCGGTGCCGGGCTTGGCGGAGTGCTTCCAGCAGCGGGGGCACTTGGCGCCGGCCGCGTTGGCAACGGACGCGCTGAGCTCACCGCCCACAGTGACATTCACCTGAGAGACGATGAGCAGGTCGGCCAGCGTATCGGCGTCCAGCTCGGCCAGGAAAGCATCCTCGGCGGGAACGGTCAGCTCCACGGCGGCCTCCAGAGCCTTGCCGATCTTCTTCTCGGCACGGGCGGTCTCCAGCACGCCGTTGACCACGGTGCGGACGTCAATGATCTTCTCCCACTTGGCCATGGCGGCATCGTCCAGAGCGTACTCGGTGAACACGGCGTTCATCTCGTTGAAGAGGACGTTGCGGGCGTCGTCACCCTCGGCGTGAGGCATGGACAGCCAGATCTCGTCGCAGGTGAAGCACAGGATGGGAGCCATCAGCTTGGTCATGGTGTCCAGGATCAGGTACAGAGCGGTCTGGGCGCTGCGGCGCT
>CAZQJD010000116.1:0-6339 GCA_964593575.1 uncultured Oscillibacter sp. | reverse complement strand
CAGCTGAAGTCCGGCGAGCGCAAGGAGCTGGCCCTCATCGTCAAGGCCGACGTTCAGGGCAGCGTGGAGGCCGTGAAGGCCTCTCTGGAGAAGCTCAGCAACGAGGAAGTCAACGTCCGCGTCATCCACGGCGCAGTGGGCGCCATCAACGACTCCGACGTGATGCTGGCCTCCTCCTCCAACGCCATTATCGTCGGCTTCAACGTCCGCCCCGACTCTGCCGCACGGGACAGCGCCGTCCGCCAGAACGTGGATATGCGGATGTACCGCGTGATCTACGACGCCATCGACGAGATCGAGGCCGCCATGAAGGGTATGCTGGCTCCCAAGTACCGCGAGGTCTCTCTGGGCCACGCTGAAGTCCGCCAGACCTACAAGGTTTCCGGCATCGGCACCGTGGCCGGCTGCTACGTGCAGGACGGCAAGCTGGTGCGCGACTGCAGCATCCGTCTGGTGCGCGACGGCATCGTCATCCACGAGGGTCAGCTGGGCTCTCTGCAGCGCTTCAAGGACTCCGTCAAGGAGGTCGCCACCAACTACGAGTGCGGCCTGACCATTGAGAAGTTCAACGATATCAAGGAAGGCGATATTGTTGAAGCGTATGCAATGGAGGAGATTCCCAGATAATCCAACTTCGCATCATAACCGGGCGGCGACCGCGTCGCCGCCCGGTGTTCACTTCTATCGTACACCCCGAAAGGAGAAACTATGGCAAGCAATCGTATTGGCCGCATCAACGAAGAGATCCAGCGTGAGCTGGCCGCTCTGATCCGCACGCTGAAGGACCCCCGCGTCTCCGGCACAGGTATGGTGTCCATCACCCGTGTGGATACCACCGGCGACCTGCGCTATTCCCGCATCTATGTCAGCGTGCTGAACAAGGAGCAGGAGAAAGAGGTTATCAAGGGCCTCAAGTCCGCCTCCGGCTTCCTGCGCCGGGAGCTGGGCGCCGCCCTGCGCCTGCGCTACACCCCGGAGCTGCAGTTCATCGCTGACGATTCCATTCAGTACGGCGCCCATATTCTGGGGCTGATCCACGACGCGAACCGCAGGAACGAGACCCCTTCCGAAACGGAGGAATGAGCATGCTGACCATCGCCGAAACCGCCGCGTTTCTGCGTAAATGCGACAATGTGCTGATCCTGACCCACATCCGTCCCGACGGCGACACCGTCGGCTGCGCCGCCGGACTGTGCATTGCCCTGCGGCAGCTGGGCAAGACCGCGTATGTCCTGCGGGATCCCGGCACCAGCGGTATCTTTACCCCTTACCTGGATGGTCTCACGGCAGAGGGCGGCTGGCAGCCGGACACCGTGGTGGCGGTGGACATTGCCGCCGCGTCCATGTTCCATGACGCCGCTCTCCCCTACCGGGATCGGGTGGATCTCACCATCGACCACCATCCCTCTCAGGAGTTCTACGCCCGGGAGACCTGTCTGGACAGCAGCCGCGCCTCCTGCGGCGAGATCATCTTTGACATCCTGCGCCAGTGGGGTCCGGTAAACCCCGAAGCTGCCCTGCCTCTGTATGTGGCCGTGTCCACAGACTGCGGCTGCTTCGTATACAGCAACACCAACGCCGCCTGCCACCGGACCGCGGCAGAGCTGATGGAGACGGGCATCGACTTCTACCATGTCAACCGCCGTCACTTCCGCACCAAGTCCTTCAAGCGTCTGCAGCTGGAGAGCATGCTCATTCAGGGTATGGAGCTGCATGACGGCGGCGAGCTCGCCGTTGTCACGCTGACTCTGGACATGATGGCGCGGCTGGACGCCACGGAAGAGGATGTGGACAACATTTCCGCCTTTGTGGGGCAGGTCGAGGGCGTGAAGACCGGCGTCACCATCCGCCAACTGACGCCTGCCCTCTGCAAGCTCTCCCTGCGCACCGACCCCGGCGATCTCAACGCCAACCATGTCTGCGCCCTGCTGGGCGGCGGCGGACACGCCGCGGCCTCCGGCGCCACGGTGGACGGCTCGCCGGAAGCGGCCAAGGCCGCCATTATGGCCGCTATCCGGAAAATACAGGGCCGCTGACGCGGCCACAGAAAGCGAGGCGCAACTATGCCCAACGGCATCATTATCATTGACAAGCCCGCAGGCTGGACATCCATGGATGTCTGCGCCAAGCTGCGGGGCATTCTCCGGGAAAAGCGAGTGGGCCACGCGGGCACGCTGGACCCCATGGCCACCGGCGTTCTGCCGGTGTTTATCGGCTCCGCCACCAAGGCCGTCAGCTTTGCCGAGGACGGCAAAAAGGAATATATCGCCGGACTGCGGCTGGGCATCACCACCGACACGCAGGACACCACCGGCACCGCCCTCACCACCACGCCCGTCACCGCTGACCGTGAGGATATTGCAGCAGTCCTGCCCCGGTTCACCGGAGAGCTGCAGCAGATCCCGCCCATGTACTCCGCCATCAAGATCAACGGACAGAAGCTCTACGATCTGGCTCGGAAGGGCAGGGAGGTGGAGCGCAAGCCCCGCAGCGTCACCATCTATGAGCTGGAGCTGCTGGAACAGAATACGGAGGGTGATTACATCCTCCGCTGCGTCTGCTCCAAGGGCACCTATATCCGCACCCTCTGCCACGACATCGGACAGACTCTGGGCTGCGGCGCAGCCATGTCCTCCCTGCGGCGTACCATGGCCGCCGGTTTTTCCATCGATCGGGCCGTTACCGTGGAGGACGTGCAGGCACAGGGCGAAGCCCTGCTTCTGCCCCTGGACGCTTACTTTGAAAATTACCCGGCGTACCGCATCCCCTCCGCCAAGCGGGAGGCGCGGGTACGCAACGGCAATCCCATTACCGATCCCGCTCTGGCCGACGGACGCTACCGGGTCTACGGTGCTGACGGCACATTTTTGTGCCTGTCGGAGGCCAAGGGCGGCACACTCACCGCCATCAAGAACTTTTTCGGAACGTAAAAGGACGAATTTCCCATGAAACAACGCGTCATTGCACTGGGTTTTTTTGACGGTGTTCATCTGGGCCACGCGGCGCTGCTGCGCCGCACCGTGGAGGAGGCCCGCAGCCGCGGCTGCTCCGCTGCCGTCTTCACCTTTGACCGCCTGCCCCGGGAGCTGGTGACGGGCATCCCCTGCCCTCTCATCAACTCGCCGGAGGACCGCAAGGATATGCTGCAGCGGCTCTACGGCGTGGACGAGGTGCTGATGGTCCCCTTCGACCATAACATGATGAATACCGAGTGGGACGCCTTTGTGACAGAGCTGCTGGTGAAGCGATACCACGCCGTGCATCTGGTGGCCGGTGAGGATCACCGCTTCGGCCGGAAGAACGGCGGCAGTCCCGCACTGCTGCGGGAGCTGTGCGACCGGCTGGGGCTGGGCTGCGACATCATCCCGGAGGTGAGCATCGACGGCACGCCGGTGCGCTCCACCCATATCCGCCGTCTGGTGGAGCTGGGGCAGGTGGACAGCGCCATGACCTTTTTGGGCCACCCCCACCAGCTGACCCAGACCGTGCAGCACGGCAACCGCATCGGCCGCACCATCGGCGTGCCCACCATCAATCTGCAGATGCCTGCCAACGTGCTGGTGCCCTCCCACGGCGTATACGCCACGCAGGTGGTGCTGGAGGACAGACGCCGCTATGCCGCCGTCACCAACGTGGGCGTCCGGCCCACCGTGGCCGACGGACGGGGCGTTACCGTGGAGCCGTGGCTGCTGGACTTTGACGGCGACCTGTACGGCCAGTCCGTGCGGGTGGAGTTCTTCACCAAGCTGCGGGACGAGATCCGCTTCGACTCGCTGGAATCTCTCAAGCAGCAGATCGCACGGGACGCCGACAACACCCGAAACTATTTCGCAAAGTATTTCATGCTCCATCACTGACAAGACGCCGCCCCGGCTCACATGAGCCGGGGCTGCTGCTGTTCCGGTTATTTTGTGAAGCCGTTCTCTGCTTTCGGCTTTACCTTCCTTCTTGTGCTCACCGGCTTTATGCTGCTGATGAAGCTCATCTGATCACTATACAACGGAGCTGTTGCAAAATAAGAATACCCGCAAGAGGAGCAGGCGCTCATGGCAGGCAAAAATCCCGCAAGAGGTCACAGACTTCTTGCGGGATTTCACGAGGGCGTTGCAAAATGCAACGCCCCGGTTTGCTTATTTCCATTTTGCGTAGAGGAAGGTATCCTCCGTGATGGGCTTTTGGGCGTCAAAGGGCTCATCTGTCCCCTCGTGGAACCAGCCCACCAGCTTCTGCCCCTCCTTGTAGAGAGACGGGAAGCTGTCGAACAGCTCGCCGTCCTTCACAGCGTTTTCATAGTAACGGGTATACACGTTGCCCATGAGCCGGACACGGTGATATTCCACGCCCTCCGTCCAGATGCTGGTGAGAAATTCCCGGCGGGCGGTAAGATAATCCCGCAGATATGCCCCCTGCTCCAGTGTCACAGCATGGTCCTTGCCCCAGCGGTCCGCGTCCATGGCTGCGGAGGCGGCAATGCTTGTCACATACGCCTCCGCCCGCCCCGCAAGATCATCCAGAGCCGTATCCCAGCCATCGGAATACAGCTCCTTCACCCGGGCGCGGAAGCTCTCCTGCTGATAAAGCTCCGGCAGCCAATGGGAGATATACCGCTCCGTCCGCTCACGCCACGCGGCGTACAGGGTAGACGGGTTGGTGACGGCGTAGCTGCCGCCCATGGTCAGGTCAAAGTCCCAGAGAGGGCCGGCGTACAGCTTCCCGTCCATCACATAAAAATAGATGCTGGAAAGACCGCAGTCCACATCCTCAAAGATCTCCTCAATGAGATAGAGCTGCACCCAGGAATCCAGATCCATATAGTCCAGATACCGTGCATCGCCGGCAAACAGCAGATCCTCAAAGGCCTGCACCAGCGCACGGACATACTCCACCTGCTCCGCGGACGCGTGCTCCGGACTTTTCATCACCACATGCTGTCCATCCGTGGTGACAAAGCCGCTGACCTCCTCCGCCCAGCGCTCCGGAAAATCCAGCTCCATCAGAAAGCCGCCGCGCTCCGCCGGGGTCACCGGCAGAAGGACGCTCCGCGTATTCTCCGTGGCAGTGGTCGGGAAGTCGCTGAGCTTCTTCTCCGGATTGGCCGCCTCGTTGAGCTGCTCCAGATCGGGAACCTCCAGACGGTTATCCCCCACCTCCATCTTCTCCGTCATCTGATAGAGGCCCTGGTATTCTCCGTTGATATACAGGTCAAAGGACTGGGTATCCGTTGTGTTGGCAACACCCATTTCCAGCGCATAGTCAAAGACCATGGCGTTGCGGACATAGCTGGTGTCCCGGAAATTGGCCAGCAGGCACCAGTCCTTGCTCTCACCCATACCGAACAAGTCTGCCTTCTCCTGCAGCTTGATGTTATAGGGCTTTTTCTCATAGTCCCAGGTGGTGTTTCCCCGCCCCTTGATCTGCTTCAGATCGCCGGCGTAGGCCACGGCCCCGTCCGCCTCCACGATGCGGATAGTGCCGGCCTCCTTATGGCTTTTGTCGGCGTGGATGGCAGTCAAAGAGCCGGACTCTGTGGTGATATACACCGCCGGCAGCACGGATGCCTCCCGGAAGATCAGCTTCATCCGCTTGCCGCCCGCCGTGACCGTGACGGGTTCTCCCGGTGTGACCGCAGAAAGGTCCAGCACCTCCGCCGCCACCGGCTCGCCGCCGCTAAGCAGCTGCGCCGTGTCCAGCGAGGCATAGGACGGCAGGAAGAAAAAGCCGTCGCCGTCCTCATTCCGCCAGCAGGTAATGTCCTCCCACGCGCCGGTGCCGTCCGTCACCCGGAGGGTCAGGGTTTCCGCCGGGCCAAGGGAAGGGGTATCGCCGCAGGCGGTCAGCAGCAGTGCTATCAGCAGCACCGCCGCCGCGATCCATCGTTTCATACGCATCCTCCATAGGGGTAATGCCGGAAGGCCCCGTCGAAAAGCGCGGCCTTTCCGTATCAGCGTCAATTCTCCTCGTCCAGCTTGAGAACGGCCAGAAACGCCTCCGTGGGCACCTGCACGGTACCCAGAGAGCGCATCTTCTTTTTGCCCTCCTTCTGCTTCTCCAGCAGCTTCTTCTTACGGGTGATGTCGCCGCCGTAGCACTTGGCCAGAACGTCCTTGCGCATAGCCTTCACCGTCTCACGGGCGATGACACGGCCGCCGATGGCAGCCTGAATGGGAATCTCAAAGAGCTGCCGGGGAATGTTCTCCTTCAGCTTCTCACACAGGCGGCGGGCACGGGGATAGGCCTTGTCCTTGTGGGCGATGAAGCTGAGGGCGTCCACGCCGTCGCCGTTGAGCCGCAGATCCACCTTCACCAGCTCGCTGGGACGGTAGCCGGACAGCTCATAGT
>CAZQJD010000115.1:0-6382 GCA_964593575.1 uncultured Oscillibacter sp. | reverse complement strand
CACCGCGCGGTGAGCTCCTGGTCGTTACGAGACTGTTTTTTTACAGCCCCTTTTTCCTCTGATTGAGCGAAAAACACACGGTATGTATTCAGAGAGTCCCTGTTTAACAGCTGAAAATCCGCGCGGGAAGGACAAAATGACGAATTATTTGTGAAAAAGGGTGAAATATTTTCTCTTTTATTGATTGCGCTGAAGGCTGGAATGTGATACCATGAGCGAGATAGAAAGACAAATGACCATGGGAGGCGGACTAAATGAGCAGAGAGATCAAGTATTATCTGGTGGCTGCGGAGGCGCTGCCGGAAATTTTTGTCAAGGTGGCGGAGGCCAAGCGCATGATGCAGACCGGAGAAGCGGTCACTGTGGGCGAGGCTACCCGCATGGCTGGGATCAGCCGCAGCGCGTTTTATAAGTACAAGGATTCGGTGCAGCCCTTCAACGACATGAAGGCGGAGCACATCATCACTTTCTATGGCATGCTGAAGGACAATACCGGTGTGCTGAGCAGAGTGCTGAGCGTGTTTGCCCAGTCCGGCGCCAACATTCTGACCATTAACCAGAGCATCCCCACCAATGGCTGTGCGGCGGTGACGATTTCCGCCGAGACCTCCGACATGGAGGAAACGCTGGAAACCCTGATCACCGAGGCTGCTGCCGTGGAAGGCGTTATCAAATTTGAAGTTATGGCAGGCTAAGACTATCTTTTAATATTTCAAGGCAGCAGGGGGGATTCCTCCTGCTGGTCATCCTGTCGGAAAGGAAGCACAATATGATCAACATTGCAATTATGGGCCTGGGCACCGTGGGTACCGGCGTGGCCAGGCTGGTGGACGAAAATGCGGCGTCTATCCAGCGGAAGCTGGGGGAGCCGCTGCAGGTAAAGTCGATTCTGGTGCGTCGTATCAAGGAAGGCCCCTATCAGAGCAAAATGACGATGGATTTTGCGGATATTCTGGAAGATCCGGATATCCGTGTGGTGGTGGAGACCATCGGCGGCGTAGGCGCTGCCTATGATTATACCCGTCAGCTGCTTGCTGCCGGCAAGCATGTGGTCACCGCCAACAAGCAGTTGGTGGCGGAAAAGGGCCGCGAGCTGCTGCAGATCGCCAAAGAGGCCGGCGTCAACTATCTCTTTGAGGCCAGCGTGGGCGGCGGCATTCCCGTTCTGCACGCACTGACCCAGACGCTGGTGGCCAACCGCATCGATGAGGTGTACGGTATTCTCAACGGTACCAGCAATTTTATTCTGACCAATATGACCCGCAACGGCGCCATGTTTGAGGATGTTCTGCGGGACGCTCAGGCCAAGGGCTATGCCGAGGCAGATCCCACCGCGGATGTGCAGGGGATCGATGCGGGTCGCAAGACCTGTATTCTGGCAAACCTTGCCTTCGGCGTGGAGGTGTCTCCGGAGAAGGTGCCTATGGAAGGCATTGCGGAGCTGTCCCTGAAGGATGTGGGCATTGCGGAGTCTGCCGGTTACGGCGTCAAGCTGGTGGGCCGCACGCTGCGGATGCCCCGCGGCGGACGCACTGCCTATGTGGCGCCTCATCTGGTGTCCAGAGAGCTGCCGCTGTCCAATGTGGAGGATGTTTTCAACGCTGTGGTGGTGCGCGGAAACGCCACGGAAGACGTTATGTTCTATGGCCGGGGCGCCGGAGAGCGGCCCACGGCGTCTGCCTGTGTGTCCGATGTGGTGGAGGCCCTGCAGAATACGAAGTACCGTCCGGAGATCGGCTGGCAGGAGGATGACGGCGCGTTTGTGGATCCCGCCCGGCTGAGCAGCCGGTTCTACTTCCGCATCGCCGGCAGCGCGGCGGATGCCGCTGCGGCCTTCGGGCAGGTGGAAGTACTGTCCGAGGGTGGAGAGACTGCATTCCTGACGGAGAGCGTCAGCGGAAAGCAGGCAGACCGGCTGTCTCAGCCTCTGAAGGTGTTGGCACGAATGCGCGTGCTGGCTTGAAGCCAGCATTCTGCCGATATGTTCGGCTGCCATTCACCAATACGATTTTGAGAAGAGAGGATAAACTGTTATGAGTTTGATCGTACAGAAATTTGGAGGTTCCTCCGTCCGGGATGCCCAGCGCATCAAGAACGTGGCGGGGATCATCGCGGAGACCTATCTGGAGGGACACGATGTTATAGTCGTTCTGTCTGCCCAGGGCGATACAACAGACGATCTGATCGAAAAGGCGCAGGAGATCAACCCCAAGGCATCCCGGCGGGAAATGGATATGCTGCTGTCCACCGGTGAGCAGATCTCCGTTGCGCTGTGCGCCATGGCGCTGGAGAGCATGGGCCTGCCCTGTGTATCGCTGGCAGCCTGGCAGGTGGGGATCCAGACCACCGGCGCCCATTCCCAGGCACGCATTCGTAAGATCGATCCGGAGCGCATTCGCGGCGAGCTGGATCAGAAGCGCATCGTTCTGGTCACCGGATTCCAGGGCGTCAATCGCCGCGGCGATGTGACCACACTGGGCCGCGGCGGCTCCGACACCAGTGCGGTGGCATTGGCGGCAGCCTTCCACGCGGATCTGTGCCAGATCTACACCGATGTGGACGGCGTCTATACCACCGATCCCCGTCTGGTACCCAACGCCAGAAAGCTGGATGAGATCACCTATGATGAGATGCTGGAGCTGGCCTCTCTGGGTGCGCAGGTGCTGCACAATCGCAGTGTGGAACTGGCAAAGAAATATCATATCAATATGGAAGTTGTCTCCAGTCTGGAGAGAAAGCCCGGAACCAAGATCAAGGAGGTCGTCAAAATGGAAAAGACCAGCATCGCAGGTGTTGCAAAGGATACCAGCATCGCCACCATCGCCCTGAAGGGCCTGGATCACAATCCCGGCGTGGCATTCCAGGTGTTTAATCTGCTCAGCAAGAACGGCATCAACGTGGATATCATCCTCCAGTCCTTTGGCAACGTGGATGCAAAGGATATCAGCTTTACGGTGAATCGCAAGGATCTGGAGGATGCGGTGAAGCTTCTGACAGAGAATCAGCAGCTTCTGAAATTCAAGGAGCTGGAGACCGATGACAAGATCGGCAAGGTGTCCATCGTGGGTGCCGGCCTGCTCAGCAACCATGGCATGGCGGCCAAGATGTTCGAGGCACTGTATAATGCAGGCATCAATATCCAGATGATCAATACCTCGGAGATCAAGCTCTCCGTGCTGGTCCATGAGGACGATGTCAACAAGGCTGTGAAAGCTGTTCACGCCAGATTCTTTGACGAATAAGACGGAGCCTCGATCAAAAGCTTTTATCAAGGATCAGTATTAGCAAGCTCGCGTATAACACGATGGGTCAAACAGATGCTCGGAGCTGCAGTGCAGCTCCGAGCATCTGTTTTCAATGCTTGTAAAGGAAATGTGCTTTTCGGGTATCAGTGGTGGGAGTCTGGCGTTTTTCTTGCGCGGCGAAGACCGATCTCCGTGCCGTTGGCAATGCGTACGATGTTTTCCCGGTGCCGGTATACGATCACTGCGGAGGCGATGGCTATGATGGCTGCCATCCAGTAATGCTTCGTCACCAGTGCGGAGTATGTCGGGAAAGAGATCACTGTGGTGAAGGTGGCCACGGCAATATAGTCCGTGATCAGTGTGATGAGGACAATGAGAACAGCGAGCACCAGAGCGAATTTCCAGTTGAGGGCAAACATCATCCCAATGTAGGGGGCAAAACCCTTGCCGCCGCGAAAGCCCAGCGTGACCGGGAAAATATGGCCCAATACCGCCGCCACACCGGTCACGCTGGAGGCCAGCGTCAGCTGCGGGAGCAGAAGACCTGCCAGCACGGCAGGGATAAAGGCCTTGAAAATATCGTGGGCGCCCACCATGATGCCGGCCTTCCAGCCCATGGTGATAACGGTGTTGGAGGTACCGGGATTGTTGGAGCCCACGGCGCGGATGTCAAAGCCGCGCCGTTTGGAAAGGATGTGCGCCAGATTGTGACAGCCAAAAAAGTAGCCGCAGCAGGCGCAAAGTACGTAGAGAACCAGATCTACAAACAGGTTCATGCTCAGACCTCCTTGCTATAATGGTCACGGGCCTTGAGGATCTGCTTTTGGTAACGGTCTTCCTCGGAGAAGACACAGCCGCAGTACTTCTGCATATAGAGGCCCAGCTCTCGTGCCTGCTGATTGCCGGCACGGAAATTGGGGCGGAAATCCCGATAGAGGAACTCCACGCCGTACTGTTTTGCAAAGTGTTCCGCGGCTCGGGCGATCCCGTCGTGATCCTGATAGAGACTGCACAGCAGGGTGGTGGTAAAGGCATCATAGCCGTGCTCTGCCGCATACCGAGCGGTTCCTTCCAGACGGTGTTCATAGCAATAGGTGCAGCGGTGTTCGATATCCTCTGCCACATGGCGGACAAATTCCCGCAGGCCATAATCCTCCTGCACATGAAGCTCCATGCCGATGGTGGGCGCATAGCTGACAAGGCAGTCACGGCGGGCCTCGTATTCCTTCCAGGGATGGATGTTGGGATTGTACCAGAATGCCACAGGCTCAATGCCTTCCTGCCGCAGAGGAGTGATGCAGCTGAGGGAGCAGGGGGCGCAGCAGCAATGAAGCAAGACGTTATCCATGATTTGTTGACCTCCGGAGGGGATAGCTATTGTTTTTACTATATCACAGAATACAGGAAATGTCTATTTTTGTTGGAATGATTGAAAAAGTTGTTTCCGGAGAAAATGATTTCAGCAATCTCTTAACGAAATCTTTATGGGAATCCGGATATTCGTTATTGAACACCCGGTGAAAATTGCGGTATAATTTTAATGTGTTTGGGGGATGCGGCATGGGGAGATGCTGCGTACTCCATTTTTTTATGGAACAGGAGGAAGCGTCCTTGAAAGTCGGACTGGATGTGGGCTCCACCACCATCAAGTGTGTGGTGCTGAATGATGAGGATCAGATTTTATACAGCACATATGAACGTCACTTCAGCCATATCCTGGAGAAGTCTGAGGCGTTGCTGCGCCGCGTTGCGGAGGAGTGGATCCCCGGGGGACGGGCCAGACTGGCCATTTCCGGTTCTGCCGGCATGGGCATGGCGGATAAGGCGGAGGTCCCCTTTGTGCAGGAGGTGTTTGCCACACGTGTCGCTGTGACCCGCTTTGCACCGGAAACGGATGTGGTCATTGAGCTGGGCGGCGAGGACGCCAAGATCCTGTTTCTGACCAACGGCCTTGAGGTGCGCATGAACGGCAGCTGTGCCGGCGGCACAGGTGCGTTCATCGACCAGATGGCGACGCTGCTGAAGATGGACGCCGCGGCCATGGATGGGGCGGCGCAGAAGGCGGAGAAGCTCTATACCATTGCGTCCCGCTGCGGCGTGTTTGCCAAAAGCGACGTGCAGCCCCTGATCAATCAGGGCGCCAGGACTGAGGATATTGCCGCCAGCATTTATCAGGCAGTGGTGGATCAGACCATTGCAGGGCTGGCCCAGGGCCGGCCTATCGGCGGAAATGTACTCTATCTGGGCGGCCCGCTGACCTTTTCCCGGTGTCTGCGCGGCAGCTTTGACCGGACACTGGGGCTGAAGGGTCTTTGCCCGGAGAACAGCTTGCTGTTTGTGGCTATGGGTGCGGCTCTGTATGCAGATACGGAGCTGGACCTGCTCCATGCCGCGGACCGGCTGCAGCGCAGCGGCGCCGCAGGCGGATATCGGAGCCAGCCGGCGCTGTTTGACAGCAAGGAGGAATATGAGGCGTTCCGGGCGCGGCACGCCAAAGCAACGGTGCCCCGGATGCCGTTCGGAGCAGATTATGCCGCGCCGGTGCATATCGGCATCGACTCCGGCTCCACCACGGTGAAGCTGACGGTGATCGACGAGGACGCCCGCATCCTGTTTGCCGATTACCGGCCCAATCTGGGAAATCCCATTCCTCTGATCCACCGCACTTTGATGGAGCTGTACGAGGAGCATCCTGCCCTGCAGGTGGCCTCTGTTACCACCACCGGCTACGGTGAGGAGCTGGCCAGGGCAGCCTTCCACGCGGACTACGGCGTGGTGGAGACGGTGGCGCACTTTACGGCGGCAAGACATTTCCTGCCAAATGTGGATTTTATCATCGATATCGGCGGCCAGGATATGAAGTGCTTCAAGATTGAGGGCGGCGCTATCAGCAATATCTTCCTGAATGAAGCCTGCTCCTCCGGCTGCGGCAGCTTCCTGCAGACCTTTGCGCAGGCGCTGGGACATGATATGGAGTCCTTTTCCAAGCTGGGCCTGTTTGCGGACCGTCCGGTAGATTTGGGCAGCCGCTGTACCGTGTTTATGAACTCCAACGTGAAGCAGGCCCAGAAGGACGGCGCCACCATCGAGAATATTTCTGCGGGCCTTTCCATCTCTGTGGTGAAAAACGCCATTTA
>CAZQJD010000114.1:0-6481 GCA_964593575.1 uncultured Oscillibacter sp. | reverse complement strand
GCCAGCATGAGGGAAAGGAACTTCTTCATGTGGATTTCCTCCTTTTGAATTTACCATTGGGTATTCGCCACGATTCGCGGAGGTGTGTACCCGCCCGCTCCCTACACCACAAGAGCGGGAGAGGTTTGTCCGCCTGCCGTGCCGGATGCCCGCCGGCATGTGAGTTTGTAAAATAACTCAGCCGGCCCAGCATTCCGGGGCACATACCGTGGCATGCCTTTCCTGTATCTGCTTCGGCACACTGAGGTAGCGTCATTATTTTACGGTTGCATTCTATCAAGCGCTTTTTTGTTTTGCAAGAGAATTCCTTTGATTGTTACATAACTGTAACATAACACAAAATGTTACACGCTGCTTGTTACAAAAACATCCTGCGGCCCCAAAGAGCCGCAGGATATCAAAATATTTATTATAGTGGATAGTGGTATTTCCGCTGAGTTCTCGTATCCCGTCCATGGCAGCGGTCATATAAACGCATGCGCGGATATCAGCGCATATCCCAGCCGTGCTCCCTTTTCTTCTTTGGTCGGATAAAATTCTTTTCCATCAAAACTCGCAAAAGCAGCTTCCAGCGCAGATTCCAACAGCGCTTCATCACGAACGCCGATGCTGCCGCCAGTCTCTTCTGCAATAAGCCGGTGCAGCAGCAAAACCTTTTCTTTTGAAAACCTGATCATTTTGCCAACTCCAGAAACGCCGGCTTAAACCGCTGCATGATCCGCCGGGCCACAACATCGATTTTTTCATCATCCGTCAGTTCCAGGTCCGGTTCGGCCTCGAGATTGATCAGCTTGTACTTAGGCCGGTTATTCTTGAATACCAACGCTGCGCCGGTTTCATCCGCAATACGAGTCGCTCTGGAAAAATTCTGATTCGCCTCTGTGACGGTTATGATCTGCTTCGTGTCTATCATCATACTCATTCACCTCCGGCGTCATACCGCGCTCCTTGTCCGGGGCGCCATCTCCTCCAGCTGGCTGAGAATGGTCTCGCAGGGGTCCTGCTCCGCCACCGGCTCCATGGCCGCCGCCATCTCTGCCAGCCGCGCCGGGTCGTCCAGCAGGGCAAGGCAGGTACGGGCCAGCTCCGCCGGGGTGTCCGCCGTCACCGCCGCGCCGTGGGACAGGAAGAAGTTCAGATTGTGGGTCTCGCAGCCTGCCACGGCGTTGACAAATACCATGGGCAATCGCTTGTGCGCGGCCTCCGTAACGCTGATGCCGCCGGGCTTGGTGAGGTAGAGATCCGCGCTGTCCATCAGGCGGGGCACCAGATCGGTAAAGCCATAGATGTGGAAGCGCGCATCGCCTGCGCAGCGCTGCTCCAGCTCCTCCGCCAGGCTGCGGTTATTGCCGCACAGGATGGAAACATGGCAGTCCTCCGGCAGCAGCTTCGGCAGCAGCGCCGCCAGCTCCGCAATGGGGCCGCAGCCCATGCTGCCCCCCATGATCATCAGGTGGCGGCAATCCTCCGGCAAGCCCAGCGCACGCCGGGCGGCCGCCCGCTCCTCACGGTGGAGAAAGGCCTCCCGCACCGGGATGCCGCTGGCCACGATCCGGTCCTGGGGCACCCCCACCTTTACATAGCCATCGGTCATCTCCTCGTGGGGTATGTAGGAAACATCCAGATCATAGGAGCCGCAGCCCGGATACCAGGTATAATCCGTGGCCACAAAGCACGTCCGTATAGAAAGGCCGTGGCGGTCCCGCGCCTCCGTGGCCAGCAGGCCGCTGAACATATGGGTGCAGACCACCGTGTCATAGCCCCGCTCCCGGATCAGCCGCGCCAGCTTCCTGGCCCCCAGGATCCAGAACCGGTATGCCGCCGACTTTCTGCGGAATGCGCGGGGGTGCCGCTCAGAATAGCGCCAGCCCGCGCTGAACAGCTTGGGCGTATGCCGGTAGACCCGGTCAAAGCCATAGGATACGCAGCGGGACAGTGTGGGAGAAACGAAGCGGAACGCATCGTCCATCTCGCAGGGGATCTGCCGTTTCCGGCAGGCCTCCACCACCGCCCGGCCGCAGGTATTGTGTCCTCCGCCGGTGTCACAACTCAAAACCAGTACCTTCACGCGCTCTCACGCTCCTTCAAAAACGCACAGCAGCCGGCAGGCCGCATTCTGCAGCCGCTTCTTTTTCTGGCAGTTAGTATACCACTTTTTTCTGCCGAAGTACATGAACAATTCTTAAACGCCGCTGAAAAATTGCTTGGGTTTTGATGAATTTTTCCGTTCTTCCTTCCCAAAGCGCAAAAAAAGCTCCCCGGCACACGGATGTACCAGGGAGCGCATACGGTTAAGAATTATTCCTCAGGCAGAACGATCTCGGAATCGGCGTTCTTGCGGACGGACTCGATGCCGTTGAGGCAGCCGGCCTTCTTGACATAGCCCTCGGAAGCCAGAATGACCTCGCCGTTGGTGGCCTTCAGGCGGAAACGGAACTCGCCCTTCTTGTCGGTATAGACCTCGAACTTGGGGTGCTTGACAGCGGCAGCGCCCTCTTCGGTCAGATCCTGCACGCCGGCCACGGGAGCGTTCTTCTGCACAGAGGCAATGCCCTTCTTGCAGGAAGCCAGAGATGCGTAGACCTCGGAAATGCCGATTGGCTCGCCGTTGCCAGCCTTCAGCTGGAAGTTGAAGCCGGTATTCGTCTTGTTGATCGCAAATTTACCCATAGTAAGTTCCTCCTGTGTGTTAATTAATGTGTCGCCATGCCGCGGCACAGCGTATTTCTGTTTCCATTATGCGACGTTTTTCCGCATTTTGCAATGGTTATCTGCGGCGGCATCAGCTTACGCCCGAAGACTCGCCGGATAGAGGCCGGCCTCATGGAGCCTGCGCAGCTCCTCCGCCACCTGCTCACGATCCTCCCGATACGTCATGCCGAACCAGCGGTCCGCGGATCTCAGCACGGAGACCTCCAGCCGTCCGGCCTGCATCTCGCTGTCCACCATCACCGGCAGCAGACACTCCGCCTTGATGTTGTCCCCTGCCTCATTGCGCAGGAAATTTTCAAAATACGCCTGCAGGCGGGGGAATATCCCCGGCGCGAAGCCCCAGAAGTTCATGGAGACCACTGTGTCAGGGGCCAGCTCCCTGTCCTCCGCCAGATCCCGCAGCGTGCCGTCCTCATAAAGCTGGATCTTCAAAGCCTCCCGCACAGACTGCAGCTTGCCGTCCTCCACAGTGCAGACGCCTCTGGAAACTGTACCATGAAGACTGGCGGTGTTTTTCAGCAGATACCCCACCATGGCGCCCTTGCCGTCCTCCGGCAGGGTGACCAGCTCCTGATAAATGGTGCGGAAGGCGTCGATGCCGTAATAGTCGTCGGCATTGATGACGCAGCAGGGCTCGTTCACCACCTTACCGGCACACAGCAGGGCGTGCACCGTGCCGAAGGGCTTGGTGCGCTCCGCCGGGATCTGATAAAAGGCCGGGACAGAGGAGAAGTCCTGAAACGCATACGCCACCTCCACGGGAGAGCCGTCGGCGGCGGTCTTGCGGCTGAGATAGTCGCCCACCAGCTCCCGCATCATCTGCTCCATCTCCGGCTTGATGATGAACACCACCTTGTTGAAGCCGGCCCGCAGCGCGTCGTAGATCGAATACTCCATCAGGATCTCCTTGTTGGGGCCGATGCCATCCACCTGCTTGCTGCCGCCATACCGGGAGCCCAGTCCCGCAGCCATGATCACCAGAGAAACCTTCATACCGTGTACCTTCCTTTTGCTTCCGGATTGTCATGAAACTATTTTTATCAGGATACTCGATTTCGCCGTATTTTGCAACCGCTGACTGTGGTTTTCCCGACAGGATTGACATTTTTCCCACCCGCCGATAAGATATGATCATTGATATCTCTGCCGCAAAGGAGACTGTATGAGCGAACAAAACCATGAACTGCTGGTCTGCCGGGATGCCTCTCTTGGCTATGAGGGACATGCGGTGCTGGAGCATCTGGATCTGAGGGTCTGCGCCGGTGACTATCTGTGCGTCGTGGGCGATAACGGCTCCGGAAAATCCACCTTGCTGAAAGGACTGCTGGGACTGCTCTCACCCCTGTCCGGTGAGATCTGGCGCGCGCCGGACCTGCGCCGGGGCGCACTGGGCTATCTGCCCCAGCAGACCCAGGCCCAGCGGGACTTTCCCGCCACAGTGTACGAGGTGGTGCTCTCCGGTTATCTCAACCAGAAGGGCTTCCGTTTTTTCTACACCCGGGAACAGAAAGCCGGCGCACTGATGAATATGGGTAAGCTGGGCGTGCTGGAGCTGAAGGGCCGCTGCTACCGTGAGCTTTCCGGCGGTCAGCAGCAGCGGGTGCTGCTGGCACGGGCCCTGTGTGCCGCCTCCCGTATGCTGATCCTGGACGAGCCGGTCACCGGTCTGGACCCCGCCGCCGCCCAGGATCTCTATAAGACGCTGGCATATCTGAACCAAACCGAGGGCATGGCCATCGTCATGGTCACCCACGATCTGGACGCCGCCCTGCAAAGCGCCCGCACGGTGCTGCATATCGGCCGCACCGGCTGGTTCTTCGGTACCCGGGAGGAGTATTTTGCCTCTCCCCAGGGCAGACGCTTCCGAAAGGAGGGATTGTGATGATCCTGCAGATGCTTTCCTATCCCTTCATGCAGCGCGCCCTGGTGGCCGGTGTTCTGGTAAGCCTGTGCTGCGCCCTGCTGGGCGTGTCCCTGGTGCTGAAGCGTTACTCCATGATCGGCGACGGTCTTTCCCACGTATCCTTCGGCGCACTGGCCATCGCCGTGGCGCTGGGCTTCACGCCGCTGTACTTTTCCATCCCCGTGGTGATCCTGGCCGCCTTCCTCCTTCTTCGAATGGCCGACCACCCTCACTGGAACAATGACGCCGCCATCGCCGTGCTCAGCGCATCCTCTCTGGCCGTGGGCATTCTGGTGATCTCTCTCACCACCGGCATGACCACCGACGTGGACAACTACATGTTCGGCAGCGTACTGGCCATGACCGAATTGGATGTTGCCCTTTCCGTGGCGCTGAGCATCGCCGTGCTGATCCTCTTCGTCCTGTTTTACCATAAGCTCTTTGCCGTCACCTTTGACGAAAGCTTTTCCCGGGCCACCGGCCTGCGGGTGGAGGTCTACAATTCCCTGCTGGCCATCCTCACCGCCCTGACCATCGTGCTGGGTATGCGGATGATGGGCGCCATGCTCATCTCCTCTCTCATCATTTTCCCGGCGCTGACAGCCATGCGCCTGTTCCGCAGCTTCCGGGGCGTGGTGATCTGCGCCGGCGTCTCCGCCGTGGTGTGCTTTACCGTCGGCCTGACAGCCTCCTTCCTGCTGTCCACGCCGGTAGGCGCCTCCGTGGTGGTGGCAGACCTCACGGTTTTTCTGGCGGCCTGCTGCGTCCAGCGTCTGCGAAAGCGCTGAAAATCACCGGGGAAATCGCATATTTTCTGCGGTTTCCCCGGTTTTTCTTCCATTTTTGGGAAAGAAAGTGCTTGCATTCCTTTCCCGCCTATGCTATATTGACTATGTCAGAAGTGTAAGTTTACGGAGTGGGCCGGCGGTCCGCTCTTTTTGTTGGTCTTTTTGAGTGTCTCAAAAATTCCAGTTTTTTCCACCCGCCTGATAATACCCTGTTACGAGGAGGAATCGTTTTGAAAAAAATCACTGAGCTGGTAGCCGAGATGGCCGCCCCCGCCGTAGCCGACGCAGGCTGCACCCTCTGGGATGTGGAATATGTCCGGGAGGCCGGCGCCTGGTACCTCCGCCTGTATATCGACAAGGCGGGCGGCGTGGATATTCTGGATTGTGAAAAGGTTTCCCGGGCCGTGGAGCCTCTGCTGGATGAGGCGGACCCCATCGAGGGAAGCTATACCTTCGAGGTCAGCTCCGCAGGCGCCGAGCGCCCGCTGAAGCGTCCCTCCGATTTTGCCCAGTTCCTGGGCAGCCCCGTAACGGTGAAGCTGTATCAGAACCGCAATGGCCGCAAGGAGTTCGCCGGTCATCTGAAGGCCTACGACGAGGCCACCGGCGCCGTCACCGTCACCATCGGCAAGGAGGACATCACCTTCGCCAGGAGCGAGGTGGCTCTGGTTCGCCTGCGGGTGGAGTTTTAAAGTTGTGTGCCCCGCCCCGGCGTCCTGCCGGGCGCGATCTAAGAAAAAGATGTATATCAGATAAAAAAGGAGAACGGTCAAATGAAACGCAAGAAGCAGAAGGAACCCGTAGGCATGAACTGCGCGGAGATCTTTGCCGCTCTGGCACTGCTGGAGAAGGAGCGCGGCATCCCCCAGACCTTTATGATGGATAAGATCATTCAGGCTCTGACCACCGCCTACAAGCGCGACCACGACGGCGTGGAGAACGTCATCGTGGATGTGGACGAAGAGCACCAGACCCTGAAAATGTATGTACAGAAGGCAGTTGTGGCAGACGAGGATTATGTGGACCCCGCCAACGAGATCTCCGAGACGGAGGCCCGCGCCCTGTCCGCCAGCCACAC
>CAZQJD010000113.1:0-6506 GCA_964593575.1 uncultured Oscillibacter sp. | reverse complement strand
ACAGCGCAAGCTGCAGGATTCCGGTTACCGGGATGAAATTCAAGCCTACCAGCATGGCTGCGGTTATGATGATGCGGATCAGCATCTTTTTTTGCTTTTTATTCATAACGCTACTCGGTATATATTCTGATTACAGCTCGATCTCGCAGTCGGGCTCGACCTTCTTGCAGGCCTTCAGCACATTCTGCATGACCTTGCCCGCATCCTGACCATCCTCGAATTCAACGATCATCTTCTGCGTCATAAAGTTCACGGTGGCGGAAGCGACACCAGCAGTCTTGCGAGCCGCATCCTCCATCAGGTTAGCGCAGTTGGCACAGTCCACTTCAATTTTGTAGGTCTTTTTCATAGCATTGGATCCTTTCTGTAACATTTTATATCGATTAAGGCATTGCTTAATCATTGCATTTGCAGTATAATGAGGATCACACCAAAAATCAATGCACTATGGTTCTGGACTACCAAAAGGGCGAAGAAGATTTCCAAAAAGTACAATCCGGAGAGTTTCATATGAATGAATTTGCCTTACCGCATCAACACGGCGAAAAAAACATTGGAAGCATAAAAGCCGAACTTGCAAAGACTGCTCATTTTTCCGCTACAGCAGAGATATTTAAGCAGCTCAGCGATCCGACAAGATTACAGATTTTCTGGCTGCTGTGTCATCAGGAAGAATGTGTGGTCAACATCGCCGCCTTGCTGGATATGTCCAGTCCTGCTGTTTCACATCATCTGCGCTCGCTGCATGACAGCGGTTTGATTTCAGGCAGACGCGATGGAAAAGAAGTATATTACAAGGTTTCCGAAACAGACGGGTGCGACTTACTGCACAAAACGGTTGAACAGGTCATGGAAATCGCTTGTCCGGAGAAGGCCGTAGATTACAACAGCACCACGGAAGAAATCATTCACCGCATACATGAGTATTTGCTGGAGCATCTTGCAGACAGAGTTACCATCGAGGACCTGTCAAAGCAATTTTTGATGAATCCGACCACATTGAAAAAGGCGTTTAAAGATGTTTATGGCATGTCGCTTGCAGCACATGTGAAGCAGCATCGGATGGAGCATGCAGCAAAATTGTTGCGGGAAACGAATGACAGCATCGCCCGGGTCGCTCTTGCTGTTGGCTATGAGAGTCAGAGCAGATTTACGGCTGCGTTTAAGGAATCATATGATATGCTTCCGAGCATATACAGAAAGAAATCGCAGACGCAGTAAATGCGAACATATTTTCAGGAAACAGCAGACAAAGAAGATGGCACAGCAGAAACGCTGTGCCATCTTCTTTCAATAGAGAAATACTTGCTTATCCGGCACGCCTGTATGGGTGCGCCTCTTTCTTCTGCAAGGTCGTTTAAAGTTTTCAAAAGCTTATTTTCTGGCCTCTGCGTCGATGAAGTCGTTCCAGTAGTAAGTAGTCTGGCCGACATGATTGCGATGGACGCCGGGCTGAGCCCAGGAGGTACCCATGGGATGACCAAAGATCACGAAGGGAACCTCATCTGCAACCGCCTGACACCAATCCTTATAGGCGGCAATGCTCGCAGCGGAGCCAGTGGGCGTGGACTTCATGATGGCGATGGCGGCATCCTTGGCGTCGCTCTTCCACCAGCCCTGAGAACCGGTAACAAAGGTGGACTGCAGCACGGGGTTGATCTCGGTCTTCTGGGTTTCCCAGACGCCGATGTCGTGGCCGGTAGCGGGATCCTTGCGCAGTGCGCCGTGAGAGCCGCCGTCAACTGCCATCAGCTCCACATTGATGCCCACAGCCTCCAGCATGGGGATAACGGCCATGGCAGCATTGTAGAAGTTGCCGGTGGCATTGGTCAGATACTTGATGGGCGTGCCATCATAGTTGGCCTTCTTCAGATATTCCTTGGCCAGCTCAACGTCAGCGATATTCCACTCGGTGCTTTCAATGATGTCGTTGTAGTAGGGGCTGGTGGAAACGATGGGAGAGGGCTCCAGGAAGATGGTGCGCTCCTGACGGCCCTGGATAACAGACATAATGACAGCCTTGCAGTCAATGGCTGCACGGATGGCCTTGCGGACATTCACATCATAAACGGGGCTGTCGCTGTTGGACTCGTCCAGATTGAAGAAGATGGCATGGGTCCAGGAGGTACCGGCATCGTTGAGCTGGATGCCCTGCGCCAGCGCGGTCTCCCACACGGAAGACTGGATATCGGAGATATGGTACTCGCCGCCCAGCATGGCTGCAGTACGGGAAGCCGCTTCAGGGTTATAAGACAGGGTGATGGTATCCAGATAGGCTTTGATGGGAGCGGCCACGCCGATAGCGTCCTCGTTGCCCACAGTGTGAGGCGTGTAGTTCTCGTTGCGGGTGAGGACGATCTTCTCGGTCATATACTCGGTCAGGGTATAGGGGCCGGAGCCGATGACGTCCTCCACATTGCCGATCTTTTCAGCCGTGCCGCCGCGGATCAGACCGTTGGCCTGGACCTCGCCGCCGGTGACAGGATACTTGTCGCAGATCTCCTTGGGCATGATCTTATAGTCGCACTGAGCGCCACACAGTGCGTTCAGGAAGTTCAGGTTCAGAACCGTGTTGGTAAAGGTGATGGTGTTGCCTTCCACCTTCATGGTGGCATCCTTCCAGGTCTCATCATAGGTGTCCTGCGTCCTCAGGGCGATGGCACGGCGGAGAGATGCCTCCACATCCTCAATGGTGATCTTCTTGCCGTTGGAGAAATAGCGCTCACGCAGGGTCAGCTTGATGGTCAGACCGTCGGCAGACTCCTCATAGTCGCAGACCTGACCGTAGACCTTGCCGTTGACGTCGCGGACGCAGGTATTCTCATAGATGTGCATCAGATAGCGGGTGTTGCCCAGACCGCCGTTGGTCTGGTGGACATCCAACGTGTTGACAGCGTTGGAGCTGCCGACGACAAGATCGCCGCCGTAACGGGCCTTCTCTTCCTCGTCGGTAGCAGCGTCCTTCGGCGTCTCGATCTGCTCCAGCGTGATGCCGCCGGAGCTTGCGGGAGAGCTGGTGCCGGGTTTGTCGGTACTGGGGGTGCTGGTGGTGGGCTTATCGCCGCCGCAGGCCACCAGTGCCATGGTCATGACCAGGGCAAGGATCAGTGCCAAAACTCTTTTCATGTGTTTTCCTCCTATGTTTTTTATCTATCATTCGCTTGGCCGTGCGCCAAGCAATGACCACAAGAAATGATTCCAAAAAGCGGCAGCAGGAAGATCAACAGGGACCCATGAAAAGAAAAGAGCACATCATCAGGAGGAGGTTCCTGCCGCCGCCTTTCAGCAACGCAAATGTATTTGCCGCTCTCTCTGCCGCTTGACATCCGGCGGAAGACTTTCTATAATCAAAGCAAATACATAACCAATTATTTATTTTTACCGCGCTTTTCCGGAGGGCTCGTTATGAACTATCAGGGCGCCAAAATCTTCCTGTCCATCGTGGAGCACCAGAGCATTTCCGCCGCCGCCCGTGCACTGTATATCACGCAGCCGGCCGTCTCCGCCCAGCTGAAAACGCTGGAGGACGAGCTGGGCGTCCAGCTTCTGCAGCGGCAGCGGGGGCGAAGCAGGATCACACTGACGCAGGAGGGTACCGCCTTTATCCCGGTGGCCAAAGAATGGGTAATTGCAGAGCGCACTCTGCAGAGCTATAAGGACACTTACCGACAACCTATTCTGCGCTTTGGGGCCATCAGCGGCCGGCACGACCACATCACCCGTCAGCTGATCGAAAAACTGGAAAAAGCTTTTCCGCAACTGGAGACACAGCAATACATCATCCCGGACACAGAGATGGCCCTCATGTCAAAGCCGCCGCATTTCGATGTTGCTCTGCGCGTCTACTACTATGCAAACACTACGGCTTCCTCGCAGTACTGCATCAAGGTGCCATTCTTTCAGGAGTTGATGCTCGTCCTCTGCCCCGCGGACACCGCATTGCCTGAAAGAGTCCTGACACCGGAAGATCTGGATCCAGCCTTCGAGCTCCGTAGTGCCTTTATGTCGGAACTAATGATACTCTGGCGGCAGAAGCACTTCCCGGAAAACGCCATCTCGCACTTCCCCGTTGTAACGAACGCGTTGAATACGCATCTTTATTTCCGGGATTCCCGTTGCTGGGCCTTTGTCCCTTCCACCATTGTCGAACATCTGATAGCCGAATACCCGGGCCAGCTTACATATCGTCAGATATCTCCCATGCTTCCGACACGCAACGGAAATATCATCGTCTCCAAAAGCTTTTCCAGACCAGATATTCTTCAGGCGTTCTACAGCTGCTGCCGGGAATATCTGGCAGAGCGGCCCTATCTGGAAAGTCTCCTGCCGGACAACATCTGAGCGCTTTCTTGTGTCAAAGTTTACCATGCCCGCCTGCGAATTGGAAGGATTTCACCCGTTTTCAAATAGTCTGATTTCCCATCTTATATATAAACAACTCTTTATAAAAATAGCCCTCCGGCGGAAATCCCGCCGGAGGGCTGCTGTTATGTTATCGAATTGTTATTTAATGACCACGTTGTCCGCGCCCAGAACTTCCTTCATTTCATCAATGAGCGCCTGATGCAGCACGCAGGCGCCGGCATAGACCTTGCGGGTATCCGCCGCCACGATCTTCACCTGTGTTTTTCCCGGGAAAAGCTTGAAGACCCGGTTGATGTGCAGCATCTGGGGGCTGTCCACAGTGGGCACTTTCAGGTACAGCACGCCGCCCCGCAGGAAGCTCCCGCTGCCGCCGCGCCGTCTCTCCGGCGCGGGAGGCAGTACCGCCGTGTCGATGGGATAGGCGCTGTCGCACATGATCTGGGGCGCCTTTTCGTCCCGGACGGACAGCTTGCCCTGAATGATCACCGGCTGGTTTTCCTTCAGGTAGCTGCCGCAGCGCTCCAGCACCCGTGCGAAGCACAGAAGCTCAATGGATGCTGTGTCATCCTCCACCGTTACATAGGCCATGAGACTGTTGTTCCTGGTGGTCTTTGTCTTGCTGGAGGTCACGACGCCGGCAATGGTGATGCGCTGCTCATCCGCAAACTGTACGGGGCCGTCCTCCCGTGCAAAATCCGCCAGAATGGTGCCGATGGGCGGCGCGCCGAGCTTTCTCAGCTGTCCCCGGTAAGCATCTATGGGATGACCGGAGAGATAGAGGCCCGTAGTCTCCTTCTCCATGGTCATCAGCTCCTGCGGGGTAAACTCCGGGATATCCGGCAGGGGCGTTTCCCGCGCCGCAGGCGCTGTCTCCGCAGTCCCCATCGCCATGGAGAAGAAGTCCATCTGCCCTTCGATATTCTGCTTCCGCGTGGAGGCGATGGAATCCATCACCTTTTCATACACAGCGATCAGCTGAGAGCGCCGGGCGCCCAAAGAATCGAAAGCGCCGCTGCGGATGAGGTTCTCCACCGCACGCTTGTTCATATCGCTGCCCAGCATCCGCTGGCAGAAATCATGAAGGGACGTAAAATCGCCGTTCCTGCGCTCGCGCACCACCGCCTGAATGAAGCCGCGGCCGATATTCTTCACCGCTGCCAGACCGAAGCGGATGCCCTCCCCTTCCACAGCAAAGCTGTCACAGGAATGGTTGATGTCCGGCGGCAGCAGCCGGATACCGCAGTCGCGGCACTCGTTGATATATCCGGCAATTTTTTCCGTGTTGTCCAGTACGCTGGTCATCAGCGCCGCCATGTACTCCTTGCAGTAATGGCACTTGAGATACGCCGTCTGATAAGCCACCACGGCGTAGCTGACAGCGTGCGCCTTGTTGAAGGCGTAGTTGGCAAAATCGTAGATCTCCTGATAGATGGCCTCCGCCACAGGTGCCGGGATGCCGCCCGCCACACAGCCGGGGATCCTTCGCTCCGGATCGCCGTGGATAAAGGTATCCTTCTCCTTCTGGATCTGAGCCGCCTTCTTCTTGGAGATGGCGCGGCGCACCATGTCCGCCTGACCCAGTGAGTAACCGCCGAGCTGGCGGAAGATCTCAATGACCTGCTCCTGATAGACGATACAGCCATAGGTGATGGACAGAATCGGCTCCAGTGACGGGTGCTTATAGGTGATCAGTGACGGGTCATGCTTGCACGCGATAAATCTGGGGATGGAGTCCATGGGGCCGGGACGGTACAGCGCGATGATAGCGGTGATATCCTCAATGCTGTGGGGCTTCAGACCCACGCATACGCCGGTCATGCCGGTAGATTCCATCTGGAAGACGCCGGAGGTCTTTCCCTGTCCGATCATTTCAAAGGTAGCCGGATCATCCTCAGGAATGTCCTCCAGCCGGAACTCCGGATGCTCCCGCTGCACCGTCTTCACTGCGTCGTCCAGAACCGTCAGGTTCCGCAGGCCCAGAAAGTCCATTTTCAGCAGGCCCAGCTCCTCCAACGTGGTCATGATATACTGGCAGACCACTGCCTCATCGTTCTTTGCCAGCGGCACATACTCATATACCGGCCGCTTGGTGATGACCACGCCGGCCGCATGGGTGGAGGCGTTGCGGGGCATCCCCTCCA
>CAZQJD010000112.1:0-6539 GCA_964593575.1 uncultured Oscillibacter sp. | reverse complement strand
TGCTGTCCAGAATGGCCTGAACCTCTTCGGGATGGCCGGCGGGATGGATGCAGCAATAGATCATCTGATCCTCACGCAGGTAGTGGAACTCGGAGGGGTCGATCTCCTTGACCTTGGCCAGGAAGTCGCAGCGGGCCCACATCTCATCGGCGGTGGCAACGATCTCCGCGCCCATCTTGGCATAAGCCTCGTCAGAGAAGCCCGCGCCCACGCCTGCGCCGGCCTGCACCAGAACGGTGTGGCCCGCGGCCTTGATGGAAGCGACCTCCATGGGAGTGCAGATAACGCGCCATTCGCCTTCCTTAATGTCCTTCAATACGCCAAAAATCATAACAAAATCCTCCTTTTGCATGAATAAGCACTTCTAAAACTATAATGCACTTTGTCGAAAATTACAAGTAATTTTTAAAAAAATATTAAAAAATAGTGAAATCTTGTCGCCCCGGCCTCAATCCTTGGGCTGGATTGCGGTCTTATGCTCCTCCTGAATGGTCTTCAGCAGCGCCGGATCGTTCAGGATCTTCATGGCGGTGATGCCAACGGTCTTGGCAGCCCAGTTCAGAGATTCCTTTGCCTTCCGGCTCTTGCCGTCCTCCATATAGGGGATGGTATGGCCGGGATGGTCACTGTAATAGGTGTAGAGATTCACGGTGGGCACCACCCAGCTGACGTTG
Organism: uncultured Oscillibacter sp.; assembly: GCA_964593575.1. Classification (GTDB taxonomy): domain Bacteria; phylum Bacillota; class Clostridia; order Oscillospirales; family Oscillospiraceae; genus Oscillibacter. The sequence goes on along the minus strand of CAZQJD010000112.1, from coordinate 5,865 downwards.
CCGATGTCCGTGGAGCCGCCGCTGAAGATGGGCGTGCGGTTCACCCTGGGTGCGCCGATCTCCTCCGCGGTGTCCAGCACGGCGTTGCGCAGGCTGTCCACCGGCACATAGTTCCAGTACACGGGGCGGGGAGTGATCTCGGCGGTGGTGCCGGTCATCATGCAGGCGCCCTTGACGATGTCGTGCATACGGGGCACCATGTCCTGCTCCAGATACAGACGATCGTGGGAGCGGAGGGTGATGTGGGCGCTGGCCGTCTCGTGGACGATGTTGGAGGGGCCGGTGCCTTCCCGGATGGTGTAATGGATGCGGCAGCCGTCCTTTACGTGCTCGCGCATGATCTCCAGTGCGTGGAAGCACAGCAGCATGGCGTCCATGGCGCTGCGGCCCTTCCACGGAGCGCCGGCGGCATGGGCCGGGGCGCCATGGAAGGTGACCCACGTGGGCGCCAGCGCCATATTCTTATAGGAAGCGCTGGTGCCCTGACCGGTGTGAGTGCCGAACATAACGTCCACATCCCGGAAGCAGCCGGCGTTCACCATGTCGATCTTGCCGCCGGCGATCTCCTCGTCCGGCGTGCCGTACAGCACCAGCCTGAAGTCGCCCTGCCATGCCTCCCGCAGAGCCAGCGCGGCCGCGATGGCGTTGGGGCCCTGCAGGTGGTGGCCGCAGGCGTGACCCATGCCCTTCAGCGCGTCATACTCCAGCAGGAAGCCGATGGACGGGCCGCCGCTGCCCCGCTCCCATGTGGCGCGGAAGGAGGTGGGCAGGTCAGCAAGACCCCGCTCCACGGTGAAGCCCTTCTCCTCCAGATACTTCGTCAGCAGGTCGCTGGCGTAAACCTCCGTGCGGCCATATTCGGGATGGTCGAAAATGTCACACGCAATGGCAAACAGCTCGTCGGTGCAGGCGTCTACGCTCTGCATCAGCTTTTCTTTGATAGCATTCATGGTTCATTATCCTCTCAATTGCTCCGCGATCAGTCCTCGCCCCTGATGGCCTGACGGTGCTCCTCCCGGATCGCCTCCAGCAGCTCGGGCTTCTCCAGCAGCTTCAGGGCGCTGAGACCCACGATCTGCGCGGCGCTGATCAGGGACTTTCTGGCCTGCTCGCTCTTGCCGTCGTTCATGTAGGGAACGGTGTGGCCGTTATGGTCGCTGTAATACACGGTGACGTTGGTGGTGGGAGCCACCCAGCTGACGTTGCCGATGTCCGTGGAACCGCCGCTCATCTTGGGAACACGGTTGAGCTTGGGTGCGCCCAGCTCCTCGGCACAGTCCAGCACCAGCTCACGCAGGCTCATAACGGGCACGTGGTTCCAGTACACGGGACGGGGCGTGATCTCCGCCGTGGTGCCGGTCATCATGCAGGCGCCCTTGACGATGTCGTGCATACGGGGCACCATGTCCTGCTCCAGATACAGACGATCGTGGGAGCGGAGGGTGATGTGGGCGCTGGCCGTCTCGTGGACGATGTTGGAGGGGCCGGTGCCTTCCCGGATGGTGTAATGGATGCGGCAGCCGTCCTTTACGTGCTCGCGCATGATCTCCAGTGCGTGGAAGCACAGCAGCATGGCGTCCATGGCGCTGCGGCCCTTCCACGGAGCGCCGGCGGCATGGGCCGGGGCGCCATGGAAGGTGACCCACGTGGGCGCCAGCGCCATATTCTTATAGGAAGCGCTGGTGCCCTGACCGGTGTGAGTGCCGAACATAACGTCCACATCCCGGAAGCAGCCGGCGTTCACCATGTCGATCTTGCCGCCGGCGATCTCCTCGTCCGGCGTGCCGTACAGCACCAGCTTGAAGTCGCCGGGATAAGCGTCACGCAGAGCCAGCGCCGCGGCGATGCCGTTGGGCCCCTGCAGGTGGTGACCGCAGGCGTGACCCATGCCCTTCAGGCAGTCATATTCCATCAGGATGCCGATGGATGGGCCGCCGCTGCCCCGCTCCCATGTGGCGCGGAAGGAAGTGGGCAGGTCAGCAAGGCCCCGCTCCACTGTGAAGCCCTTCTCTTCCAGAACCTTTACCAGCAGATCACTGGCGTAAACCTCCGTGCGGCCGTACTCGGGGTGGTCGAAAATGTCGCAGCCGATGGCAAACATTTCGTCCGCCACGGCCTCCACCCCGCGCAGCAGCGCTTCCTTGGTAGTGCTCATTGTTGATCCTCCAGTTTTGTAAAAATGCCGGCATCAGCAGCGCAGCAGCAGCTCCATGGAGATCACCGCCGTGCCGCCCACCTCCACCGCGTCGTCACCGACGCCGCGGGTGCGGATCTCACTGCGGCGGCCCATGTGCTCGCCCTGCACGATCAGATGCTCCTCTTCTGCCGTCAGCACGCCCCGGCTCACCAGATACGCCGTCAGTCCGGCGTTGGCGGTGCCGGTGGCGCATTCCTCCGGAATGCCCCACAGCGGCGCGAAATTGCTGCACCGGGCGGCGGTCTCCCCCTCGCCGGGGCAGAACATGTGCACGCCCACCGCGTCGTGGCGGCGGGACAGCTCACTGACGGCCTTCTCATTCTGCACGGCGGCCATCAGCGCCTCCCGGTCCCGGACAGGCAGCAGAATGTCTGTCAGGCCGGAATTCACCAGCGCGGCCTTCAGGCCGGGCCAGCCATGCTCCCGCCCCAGTCCATAGGCCGCCAGCACCTCCGCGCTTTCCTCCTCCGTCAGCTCCCGCAGGATGCGGACGGGACGGATGGTGAGAAACACCTTCCCGTCCTCCACCCGCACAGTCTGCTCGCCTGCGGCGGTGACGAGGGTATAGACGCCGTCCCGCAGAAGCTCCAGCTCCCGCAGCACGGAAAAGGAGGCAATGGTCGCGTGGCCGCACAGCTCCACCTCACCCGTGGGGGTGAAGTAACGAATGTGCAGCCGGTCATGGGTCAGCCGCCGGACGAACGCCGTCTCCGAGTGCTTCAGCTCCCCGGCGATGGCGCGCATCAGCTCCTCCGCCGGGAAGGGGCTTCCCTCCTCCAGCAGGATGACGCCGGCCTGGTTTCCTCCGAACAGCTCCGAAGAAAACGCGTCTGCCACAAATCCCCGCATCCTTTGCCTCCTTTTACTGATATATCATTTCCGTTTCGCCAGCTCTGCAATTTCCGGGAATTTCCGGAGCACATAGTCATATCCCCCCGCGGAATGCGGCACGAGACAGTCTGTGCAATCCTTGATCCCCGCTTCCGTCCAGCGGAAATTGCCGCCGCACTTCTCCCCCAGCGCATACAGGGGGCAGTAGCAGAACAGGCAGTTGAAGCTCTCCGGGTCTGCCTTGGGATGGCACGGAAAATACGGACATTCCCGGTTGGCGAAAAAGCGCTCGCTGTTCTTCCGTTCCATCTCAGCTCACTCCTTCTCAGAAGGTGCCGACAGTCTCCGGGATGATGAGCTTGGCCTCGGTCTTGGAGACGACCTCCTCAACAGAGCTGTTCTCATTGACCTCACGCAGCACCAGACCCTCGGGAGTGGCCTCGATAACGGCCAGCTCGGTGATGATCCACTTGACGCGCTTGTAGGCGGTCAGAGGCAGGGTGGCCTTCTTCAGGATCTTGGCGCCGCCCTTCTTGTCGGTGTGGGTGGTGATGACGATGACGTTCTCAGCGCCGGACACCAGATCCATGGCGCCGCCCATGCCGGGGACCATCTTGCCGGGGATGATGTGGGAGGCCAGAGAGCCCTCCTCGTCCACCTGCAGAGCGCCCAGAATGGTGGCGTCCACATGGCCGCCGCGGATCAGGCCGAAGGAGGTGGCGGAGTCAAAGAACATGGCGCCGGGGATGACGGTGACATACTTGCTGCCGGCGTTGGAGATATCCACATCCTCGTTCTCGGGGGTCGCGGCAGGGCCCATGCCCATGATGCCGTTCTCGGACTGGAAAATGATCTCCACATCCTCAGGCAGGTAGTTGGCCACCATCTCGGGCATACCGATGCCCAGATTCACAACGTCGCCATCCTTCAGGAAGCGGGCAGCGCGTTTGGAGATTACAACCTTTGCGTCTTCCATTATTTCTTTCCTCCATCAACGATATAGTCCACCAGAATGAACGGCGTCATCACGTTCTCGGGGGGGATCTCACCGGGCTCGACCAGCTTCTCCGCCTCAACGATGACGGTCTTGCAGGCGGCTGCCATCAGGGGGCAGAAGTTGCGGGTGGTGCCCTTGTAGTACACGTTGCCCAGCTTATCCACGATGGAGCCCTTGATGAGGCAGACGTCGCCCTTCATGGCGGTCTCCAGCAGGTAGTCCTTGCCGTCCACGTTGATGACCTGCTTGCCGTTGGCAACATCGGTGCCCACGCCGGTGGGAGTCAGCACGCCGCCCAGACCGAAGCCGCCGGCGCGGATCTTCTCAGCCAGAGTGCCCTGGGGAGTCAGGATAACCTCCAGAGTGCCCTCGCTCATCTGCTTGCCGGTCTCGGGGTTGGTTCCGATGTGGCTGACGTGCAGGGTCTTGACCTTGCGGCGGGCGATCAGCTCGCTGACGCCGCGCATGCCGTACTTCTCAGCGCCCTCGGGGAAGGAGGTGTCGTTGACGGCGATGGTCAGATCGGTAACGTCGCTGTCAGCCAGAGCGTTGATGATGGAATCGGGAGTGCCATGACCCAGGAATCCGCCGACCATGACGAAATCACCGGTCTTGACCATGGCCGCCGCTTCCTGCGCGGTGATAAACTTATTCTTCTTCATGTTCAAATCCTCATTATTTTATTTGATGCCGCGCTTGACCATCTCCGCCACGGCGAAGCTGGCAACGTCGTCAGCATAGGTGCCGGAGCCGAAGCCGGCGTCATAGCCCAGCTCCTTGGCCAGCTCGTGGGTGACGCGGGCGCCGCCGCAGACCACGATGAAGCGGTCACGCAGGCCCTCGGCCTCCAGCAGCTCGATGAGCTCGGTGAGGTTCTGGATGTGGACGTCCTTCTGGGTAACGGTCTGAGAGACCAGCAGCACGTCGGCGTTCAGCTCCAGACCCTTGCGGATGAACTCCTCGTTGGGGATCTGGCTGCCCAGGTTGTAGGCCTCGATCATATCGTAACGCTCCAGACCGTAATGCCCGGCAAATCCTTTCATGTTCATGATGGCATCAATACCCACCGTGTGGGCATCCGTCCCGGTGCTGGCCCCCACCACCACGATTGGACGACCGATATGCTCCCGAATGAAAGCATCCGTTTCGGCCATTTCCCAACGGGTGGATTCCACTTTCGGCACATGAATACCAGTGTAGTCCACGGTGTGCGTGCAACTTCCATAGCAATTGAAGAAGGTGAATCCCTCCGTCAATTCCTTGGAATACACGACCTGCGGATTCTCGAATCCCATCTTTTTCAGCAACTGTTTAGCCGCCTCGATGGCCTCTTCTCCGGCGGGCACAGGCAACGTGAAGCTCAATTGCGTCTTCCCGTCGTTCATCGTGTCGCCATAAGGCTTTATCTTTTTCAGATCCAACGTCTGATCGAAATCATTCTTTTCTGTTGAATATAATCCTCCACTCATAATGATTCTCTTGATTTAATGATGGTTCAACATTAAATTTATAAACGGATTGTAATAATTGGCGCCTTTTTCCACCACACCGTCCAAGCCTTTTCCGCCATTTTTCGGGCGTTTGATGTCGGCAAAGATTCCCTTCTCCAACGCCGTGAATAATCCCTCGCGTTCAATATTTTCCAGCAAAACGATGGCCTTGTCTAACACCTCTTTTGCCCTGCTCTGGATGATACCGTCTTTCTTGAATTCCATTTCGTCCCCGATACTCTTCATGTTACCGAAAATGTATTTGGCATTCTCGATCGACAAGTAGCGATCCGACATAAAGGGTGTGTGAATAGCCTCCGTGGGCATCCCCAACAGTTGAATGCCCTGTG
>CAZQJD010000111.1:0-6628 GCA_964593575.1 uncultured Oscillibacter sp. | reverse complement strand
ATGGATTTTGTCATTCCACGGATTTGAGGGATTCTGCCATGTCGATCCTCCGCAGCCGGGGCCGCATGCTCCATGTGATGACCACGGTGAAAACCAGTGTCAGTACGAAGGAGAAAAGGTAGCTCTGGGGGAAGATCTGTGTGGGGAAGAACATTCCGCTCACATCGATCTGCAGGATCACAAAGGTCAGCAGCGCCTTGCCGATGAGGAGACCCACCAGACTGCCCGCGGTGGAAAGCATGATGATCTCACGGAAGACGTAAGCGGCCACCTCCTTCTGATAGAAGCCCAGCACCTTGATGGTGGCAATTTCCCGGATGCGCTCGGTGATGTTGATGTTGGTAAGGTTGTACAGCACCACAAAGGCCAATGCGCCGGCAAACAGTACCAGAACGATGACGATCAGACCCAGCCGGTCCAGCAGACTGCTGATCCGCTGACGAGCGTCTTCGTTCACGGAAACGTTGCTGACATCATCACTGTCGGCCAGCAGGACGCTTTCCTCATAGGGGTCGGCGTCGGGACTGCCATGTATCAGCAGCGTTTTGAAGGCCGGGGCTGTGCCCAGCTGCTGGCGGTAGGTCTCGGGAGACACATAGACGTAGTTGAACATATAGTTGTCGCAGATGCCGCTGACGGTCACTTCCACAGTGCCCAGCTTGTCGTTCCGCAGCCGCAGCTGGCTGCCTGCCTCTGCGCCCAGCTCTTCTGCCAGATTGCGGTTGATCACCGCCTCATTCAGGCCGGGGAAGGGTATGACCGTATCGCCGCTGTGGAGGGAGATAAAGCCCTCCAGGGAATCCCCGGCGGGAGCGATGAGATACACGGACTGGGATGCGGACTCCGATACGGCGTCGGTGCTGCCGCTGTGTACCAGCAGACCGTCCCTGCTGTCCCGGCCCTGCTCTGTCAGATACTGTGCCGCCGTGTCCGTGGTCAGCGGGTCCCGGAAATTAACGGCGTAGTCGTAGAGGGTGATCTTGTCGTACTGATCGTCGGCGATAGAGCCGATGGAGTCCTGAATGCCGAAGCCGGTGACCAGCAGCGCCGTACAGCCGCCGATACCCAGGATCATCATCAGGAGGCGGCTGCGGTAGCGCATGACGTTCCGGATAGAGACCTTCCGCAGGAAGCTCAGCCGCTTCCAGAGGAAGGGGATGCGCTCCAGCAGAATGCGCTTGCCGCTCTTGGGACTGCGGGGCCGCAGAAGCTCCGCGGCGGGATTGGCCAGCTCTGCCCGGCAGGAGAGGTATGTGGAGCCCATGGAGCACAGCAGGGCCGCGCCGAAGCAGATCACTGCCAGCATGGGATCGAAGACCCGTTCCAGCGGCGCGAAGCCGTACATGATGCCGTAGATCTCCCACAGCACCAACGGCAGTCCCCGGCTGCCCAGTGTATAACCCGCAGCGCTGCCGATGATGGCGGCGCTGCCGGAGTAAAAGAGGTATTTTCCGATGATCTGATGGCGGCTGTAGCCAATGGCTTTCAGTACGCCGATCTGGGTGCGCTGCTCCTCCACCATGCGCTTCATGGTGGTCATGCAGACCAGCGCGGCCACAAGGAAGAAGAACACAGGGAACACCACGGAAATAGCCGCCACGATGGCAACGTCGCTGTCGAAGCAGGCGTAGCCGGTGTTCTCGCTGCGGGTGAGGGTGTATGTATCCGCGGGCTTGAGATCCTCCAGTGCCGCATAGGCGTCGGCGATCTCCTGCTCACCGTCCCGCAGTTCTTTTTCCGCGTCTGAAAATTCGGCGTTGGCCTCGGCGATACCGTCCTGATATTCCTTCCAGCCGTCGTCCAGTTCTTTGCGGGCGTCGGCCAGCTCGCCGGGCGCCTTATCCAGCTCTGCCCTGGCGTCCGCCAGCTTCTTCTCGCCATCCAGCAGTTCCTGCCATGCGTCAGCCAGCTGCGCTTCCGCATCGTCCAGCTCTGCCCTGGCATCGGCCAGTTCCTGCTCACCGTCCAGCAGTTCCTGCCACGCGTCAGCCAGCTGCGCTTCCGCGTCGTCCAGCTCCGCCTTGGCCTCGGCCAACTCCTGTTCGCCGTCTAAAATTTCCTGCCATGCGTCAGCCAACTGCGCTTCGGCATCGTCCAGCTCTGCTTTGGCATCGTCCAGCTGTGCCTTGGCGTCGTCTAACTCAGCCTTGGCCTCGTCCAGCTGTGCCTTGGCGTCATCCAGTTCTGCGGCGGCTTCCTCAAGCTGCTGCTTTCCGTTGTTGTATTGTCTGAAGCCCAGCACGTAGGAAAGATAGCCGGCATCATATTCCTTCCGCCCCTGAGCCAGGGTGGCCTGGAGTTCGTCCAGATACGCCTGGGTCAGAGGCTCCCCAATCTGTGCTTCCGCGGCGGCCCAGCCTCCCAGAAATTCCGCGAGGCTGCTGCCATCCGCCTGAAGGGCCGTGTCCACCGCGGCGTTCAGCTGCGGCGCGGCGCCGCTGTTCAGCAGTCTGATCAGCTGCTGGGGATCGCTCATGCCCATGCGCAGCGCCATCTGCTGTGCGGCACCGTAGAGCGCGGAAAGCTGGGCGTAAGCGGCTTCGCCTTCCTCCAGCTGCTTCAGAGCATTGCTGAGCTGGATCGCAGACAGAGCCAGCTGCTGCTGTGCGGATTTCAGCTCCTTCTCTCCGTCTTCATACTCCTTCAGACCTTCCTGATATTCCTTCAGGCCGTCTGCGTACTCCCTCTTGCCATCTTCCAACTCGGTCAGGCCGTCTTCGTATTTCTTCAGACCGTTCTGGTATTTCTTCAGACCGTCTTCGTATTCCTTCTTGCCCTGTTCCAGACTGGCCAGGCCGTCTTCGTATTCCTTCAAGCCGTCCAGATACTCCGTCAGGCCGTTTTCGTATTCCTTCCTGCCATCTTCCAGATCGGCCAGGCCGTCTTCGTATTTCTTCAGACCGTCCTGATATTCCTTCAGGCCGTCTGCGTACTCCTTCTTACCGTCTTCCAGCTCGGCAAGACCTTCCGCGTAGTCCTTCTTGCCCTGTTCCAGATCGGCCAGGGCGTCAGCATATTCCTGTTCGCCGTCCAGCAGCTCCCGGTAGGCATCGGCCAGCTCGGCATCCGCGTCGGCGCGTTCCGTGCGGTATTCCAGCCAGCCGTCCGCCAGCTCCTTCTCGCCGTCCCGGATCTCCTTCATGGCGTCGCCGTGCAGGGTATCGTAGCGCAGCTGCGCCCGCTGGGCCAGAAGCGCGTCCACCCTTGGCTCCATTGCATCTGCCAGCGCGGTATAAGCGTCCGAATAGGCGGGAGCGTCGCCGAGGATGGTCAAATGGATCTCATAGTAGGCGTCGGCGTCAAAGGCGTCCTCCGGCATCAGCAGGAATGCGCTGATGCTGCCGCTGCCGATGGAAGCGGTGCCCCGCTCATAGTTCAGATACATGGGGGAGGCAGCCAGGCCTGTCAGCGTGTACTCCTCGTACCGCAGAAGGTCCAGCGTGTCCTCGTCGTTGTTGTCGGAGACACGAATCTTGCGGCCAATATCCTCCGGCGTGAAGTAAGCGGCGTCGCCCAGACACTCGCTGCCGTTCTCCGGCAACCGGCCGGCAGTAAGCTGTGGACGGTTCATGCCCTCTGTCAGAGAGTGGGCGATGAGAACGACCTCGCTGTCATCGGTGCGCTTCCAGAGAAACTCCGTGTACCAGGAGCCGCTGACGGCTTTCACGCCGTCCAGTGCGGCAAAGGCCTCTACATCCTCTTCGGTGAAGCCCAGAGTGGAAAGCAGGCGGAAGTCGTGAAAATCGTATGCATCCAGATACTTCACGCCGGTCGCCATCATGGCGGGCTGGCTCATTCGCAGGCCCGCCAGGAAACCAACGCCCAGACCCACAATGGCCAGAATGGCCAGAAACCGCCCCAGACTTTGGCGGATCTCCCGCAGGGTGGATTTCAGCAGTGTCGTTACCATTCGATCTCCTCCACGCTGATGGGAGCGGAGTTGACGGTCTCACTGACCACGGCGCCGTTTTTCACCCGGATGACCCGGTCGGCCATGGCGGTGAGGGCGCTGTTGTGGGTGATGATGATAACGGTGACGCCCTTCTGCCGGCTGGTATCCTGCAGCAGCTTCAGAATGGCCTTGCCGGTGTTGTAGTCCAGAGCGCCGGTAGGCTCGTCGCACAGCAGCAGCTTGGGGTTCTTGGCCAACGCACGGGCGATGGCCACCCGCTGCTGCTCGCCGCCGGAAAGCTGGGCAGGGAAGTTGTTCATCCGCTCCTTCAGACCCACGGCCTCCAGCACCTGCGCGGCGTCCAGCGGATCGCGGCAGATCTGAGCTGCCAGCTCCACGTTTTCCAGCGCCGTGAGGTTAGGCACCAGATTGTAGAATTGGAACACGAAGCCGATGTCATGCCGGCGGTAGGTGGTCAGCTCCCGGGCGGAGTATGCGGAGATCTCCTTGCCGCCCAGCAGAATTTTACCGCCGGTCAGGGTGTCCATGCCGCCCAGAATGTTCAGCAGTGTGGTCTTGCCGGCGCCGCTGGGGCCTACAATAACGCAAAGCTCCCCCTCACCCACGGTAAAGGTGGCGTCCTGCAGGGCGTGGATGGCCACGTCGCCCATTTGATAAGTCTTTTTCACATGCTCAAAGCGCACAAAATCATTCATATAAGTAACCTCGCAAGCAGGATGCTCCTATTGTAGCACGAATCAAAGTAAAGTGGTGAATAATTCGAGAAATTTGCAAAAATTCTATGCCCGAATGGGAGGAATTTCCTGAAAAAGCCGCGTTTCAGAGGCGAGAAAAAGCAAAGAAGCTGTTGAAAAAGAGAGATACATCCATCATAATAGAAACGCCGCGAAGTCACTTGCGGATTTATGTTAATACAAGAGGGCGGGGAAGAAGGCCGCGCTCGAAGAACTATGGAGGAGAATTATGAGAGGATTTCACAGCATTGTTGACGAGATCCGTCGGGACGTGTTCAGGGAAGTTGCCAAGCTCGCTTACGAGGGCGGCGATCTGAAGCGTGTTGACCTGATCCCTTACGAAATGGTGCGCCGTGACGCACTTCAGGAGCGCAGCGACGTGTTCCTGCAGCGCGCCATCATCACCGAGCGCGTCCGCCTGGCTCTGGGGATGCCCTTTGAGTCTGCTGCCAACCAGGTGCCCATCAGCGCCACCATCGACAAGGCCGATATCACGGAGAGATTCTTCGAAGAGCCCCTGGTGAACATCATTCCCTTTGCCTGTAACGCTTGCCCGCCCAAGCAGCTGCGCATCACCAACAACTGCCAGGGCTGTACTTCTCATCCCTGCATGAACGTCTGCCCCAAGGACGCCATCTACACCGATGAGTACAACCACTGCCACATTGATCAGAGCAAGTGCATCAAGTGCGGCAAGTGCCACAGCCAGTGCCCCTACAACGCCATCTCCAAGATCGAGCGTCCCTGTGCTGCCGCCTGCGGTATGGGGGCGATCGAGTCCGACGAGCGCGGCCGTGCCAAGATCAACTATGACAAGTGCGTCTCCTGCGGCCAGTGCATCGTGAACTGCCCCTTCTCCGCTATTGCGGATAAGAGTCAGATATTCCAGGTCGTCAACTCCATCCGCAAGGGCGACAAGGTCGTCGCCTGTGTGGCTCCCGCTTTCGTTGGCCAGTTCAAGGATGCCACTCCCGGCAAGATCCTGACCGCTATGAAGAAGCTGGGCTTCTCTGAGGTGGTGGAAGTTGCCATCGGTGCCGATCTGTGCACCATTCAGGAAGCACATGACTTCCTGGAGGAAGTCCCCGCCAAGATTCCATTCATGGCCACTTCCTGCTGTCCCGCATGGGCTTCCATGGTGAAGAAGTCCTTCCCCACCATGCGTGAGAACATCTCCATGGCTCTGACCCCCATGGTCATCACCGCCCGTATGGTGAAGAAGGAGTATCCCGATGCCCGCATCGTCTTCGTGGGTCCCTGCGCCGCCAAGAAGCTGGAGGCCAGCCGCAAGTCTGTCCGCTCCTATGTGGACTTCGTCCTGACCTTTGAGGAGCTGAACGGCATGTTTGCCGCCAAGGATATCGACTTCGCCACCATCGAGGAAGATCCCAATCTGGACGATTACAAGCACGGTACCGGTATGGCCCGCGGCTTCGCCGTCTCCGGCGGTGTGGCAGCTGCCGTGGTAGAGGCTGTCAAGCACATCAATCCCGAGCTGGAGCTGAAGGTCGATTTTGCCACCGGCCTGAAGGACTGCAAGAAGATGCTGACCAAGGCCAAAGCCGGCCAGCGCAACGGCTATCTGCTGGAAGGCATGGCCTGCCCCGGCGGCTGTATTGCCGGCGCCGGCACCATCCGTCCTCTGAAGGATGCCGCCGCTGCCGTTGAGCGGTTCAGGGACGATGCTGTGGAGCTCAGCTGCGCCAATTCTCCCTATCTGGATCAGCTGCCTGATGTTGAGGAGTTTGACAAGCTCTATGCCGAGCTCATCGCCCAGGAAGAGGCTGAGAAGGCGAAGAAGTGATCGCCGGAACGGTGAGAAATGTATAATATAAAGAGTGGGGGCGTTGCATTTTGCAACGCCCCGTGAAATTCCGCAAGAAGTCTGTGACCTCTTGCGGGTATTCTTATTTTGCAGCAGGTCCATTTTTCTGCCTGTGGGATGGCGATCATTCCAGTCGTATGACCGCGGCGTTCAATG
>CAZQJD010000110.1:0-6685 GCA_964593575.1 uncultured Oscillibacter sp. | reverse complement strand
CAGCCGCAGAAACTGCAGCGAAAAACAGTATAGAACCAGAATTATCCCGAGGCAGTTGCTATCTCGTCTCGGAAGATGTAACCACGTTTACGAAGCAATTCCAAACCTTGTGCCTTGGAAATCACCACAGAATGTTCGGTTAGCTTATCTTCCAGATAGCCTTTTGCAGAATAAGGCTCCAGTTTAGACAGGACATTCCAGATAGCGGTCAGGAGCATCCTGCATACAGCGATGATCGCTTTCTTGTGACCACGGCGAGCCTTGATTCTGCGGTAGCGCTCCCTGCATTCCGGGTATTTATCGGACTTGATAACGGCATTAGCCACCTGAACCAGCAGTGGTTTTAGATAGCACCCGGCACGGGAGATGCGAGTGGACTTCACTTTCTTGTTGCTCTGGTCGTTTCGGGGACAGCAGCCCGCCCAGGACACCAAGTGCTTGGCGGATGGAAAAACCGACATATCTACGCCGATTTCGGAAATTAAGGCAACGGCAGTCATCGGTGCAGCGGAGAAACCGGGGACTGTGCGAAGCAACTCCAACTGATACGGATATTCCTCAGCAAGCCGAAGGATTTCGCTCTCAACATTTTTGCGATGTTCGTTGAGTTGGTCGATGTGCTGCAAGCATTCTTTCAGTTTTACAGCTTGTTCACGGGATACCGCCCCGTTAACGGCAGCCTGTACTTCTTCAACTGGGTGCTTGCAGCGCCGATCAATAAACGGAGCCACATCAAACTCCTCACCAGGATGATCCAAAATATATTGGATGATGGAACGTGAGGACTTACCGAATACGTCAGAAAACACATCATCCAGTTTGAGATTGGAGACAGTGAGACAGTTTTGGGCGCGGTTCTTTTCCCCCGTCAGCATATTCGTGAGCTTTGTACGGTATCGCATCAGATCTCGGAGCTGCCGGATATCCGGAGGTGGAATAAAGCTGGGGTTGACCATGCCACACATATACAGGTCGCAGATCCACTTGGCATCCTTGCGGTCGGTTTTGTTGCCCTTTTGCGGTTTCGTGTATTTGGGATGTGCCAAAGTGACCCAGCAGGTCTTTTCAAGGATGTTGAATACGGGTATCCAGTATTTACCCGTGGATTCCATGCAGACATCCGAGCAGGAATACTTTGCAAGCCAGTCAGCCAATTCCCGCAAGCCCTTGGAGAACGAGGAAAAGCGAGCTTGTTTGTATTCCGTTCGCCCGTTTTCATCGGTAATGCCGATGCAGGCATAGATCCATGTTTTGTGAACATCCAGTCCACAGCAGTTCTTTCGAAGAATCTTAAAAGCCATGCCATTCCTCCAAATACAAATCGGGAAGGCTCGGCAGTGACTGGTCACCCGGCAAAATCGAGTCGATTTGAAAGAGATAAGTTTACGGGCTACTTTAATGCGCCATTCGTTGATACCTTAACGGGTGGCCGAACCATATAAATATGCGGGGTTGCCGCTATACAGCCCCGCCACTCACCTCCACGGCCTGTGTAGTTTACCGAACACTTCCGTGGATAGTATAGCAAACATTAATTTCCAGCGAAAGCGCCACCGAGTTTCATAACCCCGTCGGTGCCTTTCGCAGAAAGGCGGATTATAAATATGAAAAAGTGTGATATCGGCCTGGTTGGTCTGGCCGTCATGGGCGAAAATCTGGTGATGAACATGGAGTCCAAGGGCTTTCATGTTGCCGTGTACAACCGCACCACCGAGAAGGTGAAGAGCTTTGTGGAAGGCCGCGCCGCCGGCAAGAACATCGTTGGCTGCTATTCCATTGGGGAGCTGGTGGCCAGCCTCGAAAAGCCCCGCAAGGTCTTCATGATGGTGAAGGCCGGCGCTGCCGTGGACAGCCTCATCGACCAGCTGATCCCCCATCTGGAGGAGGGCGACATCCTCATCGACGGCGGCAACTCTCATTTCCCCGACACTGTCCGCCGCACCGGGTATGTGGAGAGCAAGGGCCTGCTGTATGTGGGCTGCGGCGTCTCCGGCGGCGAGGAGGGCGCTCTCAACGGCCCGTCCATGATGCCCGGCGGCTCCCCCGCTGCATGGGAGTATGTGAAGCCCATCTTCCAGGGCATCTGCGCCAAGGTGGAAGACGGTGCTGCCTGCTGTGACTGGGTGGGCGAGAACGGCGCCGGCCATTTCGTGAAGATGGTTCACAACGGCATCGAGTACGGCGACATGCAGCTCATCTGCGAGGCCTATCAGCTGATGCGCGACGGTCTGGGCATGACTCCCGATGAAATGCATGACGTTTTCGCCGCATGGAACGAGACCGAGCTGGACAGCTATCTCATTGAGATCACCCGCGACATCCTGGGCTACAAGGATGAGAAGGGTGAGACCACCGTCAATTACATCCTGGACACCGCCGGCCAGAAGGGCACTGGCAAGTGGACGGCCATCTCCGCGCTGGACGAAGGCGTGCCTCTGACCCTCATCGGTGAGGCCGTGTTTGCCCGCTGCCTGTCTGCCCAGAAGCCTGAGCGCGTCACCGCCTCCAAGGTCTTCCCCAAGGAGATCCCCGCCTTCGAGGGCGACAAGGCTGCCTTCATCGAGGCCATCCGCAAGGCTCTGTATGCCTCCAAGATCATCTCCTACGCGCAGGGCTACACCCTGATGCGCACCGCCGCCAAGACCTACAACTGGAACCTGAACTACGGCGGCATCGCCCTGATGTGGCGCGGCGGCTGCATCATCCGCAGCGTCTTCCTGGGCAAAATCAAGGAAGCCTACGACAAGAACCCCACTCTGGAAAACCTGCTGCTGGACGACTACTTCGCCGAGACCATGAAGACTCTGGTGGCCTCCTGGCGCGAGGTGGTGGCCTATGCTGTCAAGGCCGGCATCCCTATGCCCGCTTTCTCCTCCGCTCTGAGCTATTTCGACGGCTATACCACCGAGTGCCTGCCCGCCAATCTGCTGCAGGCCCAGCGTGACTACTTCGGCGCCCATACCTATGAGCGCATCGACCAGCCCCGCGGCCAGTTCTTCCACACCAACTGGACCGGCCACGGCGGCAGCACCGCCTCCTCCACCTACAACGCATAAGGGCAGGCGGCATGAAGGATCTGTACCTGTATCCTGCTGAGGGCGCGTCCACCCTCAGCAGTGAGGAGATCAAAAAAGCGGTGGCGGAGTCCGTCGGCGAGTATGTGGGCAGCGGCAAGAAGGTGCTGCTCATTGTACCCGACTATACCCGCTACCACTCCAACGCCGGCCTCATCGCCAACACCATCTATCACACCCTTGCGGATTGTGATGTGGAGCTGATCGAGGCGCTGGGCACGCATTTCCCCATGACCGAGTGGGAATGCTCTGATATGTACGGCGATATCCCCTTTGAGAAGTTCATTCCCCACGACTGGCGCAGCGATGTGGTGAAGCTGGGTGAAGTCCCCGCCGAATTCGTCGCCGAGGTCAGCGAGGGCCTCATGACCAACGCCATCGATGTGGAGGTCAACCGCCGTCTGGTGGAGGGCGGCTACGATCTGATCATCTCCATGGGTCAGGTGGTGCCCCACGAGGTGGTGGGCATGGCCAACCACTCCAAGAATATCTTCGTGGGCATCGGCGGCTCCGCCATGATCAATTCCTCCCACTCTCTGGGCGCTTTCTACGGCATGGAGCGCATGATGGGCCGGGACAAGACTCCCGTCCGCATGGTGTTCGACTATGCGCTGGAGCATTATCTCAGCCACCTGCCCCTGCATTTCATCCAGACCGTCTGCACCGCACCCGGCGGCGTCATCAACACCCACGGCCTGTTCATCAGCGCCGACCGCAGCTGCTTTGAGAAGGCTGTGGAGCTGGCCCAGAAGACCAATCTGATTCTTGTGGATGCACCCATGGATAAGGTGGTGGTGTATCTGAACCCTGAGGAGTTCAAGAGCACATGGCTGGGCAACAAGTCCGTCTACCGCACCCGCATGGCCATCGCTGACGGCGGCGAGCTCATCGTGCTTGCGCCCGGCGTGGAGACCTTCGGCGAGGATCCGGAGATCGACCGGCTCATCCGCAAGTACGGCTACTGCGGTCGCGAGAAGGTCATCGAGCTGTGCGCCGTGCAGGAGGATCTGAAGGCCAACATGTCTGCTGCGGCCCACATGATCCACGGCGGCAGCGACGGCCGCTTCTCCATCACCTACTGCACCGAAAAGGTCAGCAGGGAAGAGGTGGAGGGCGTCTGCTTCGGCTACATCCCCTACGCCGAGGCGGTAAAGCAGTATGATCCTGCTATCCTGACAGACGGTTGGCATACCGGCGCTGACGGCAAGCCTTTCTTCTATATCAGCAATCCCGCTCTGGGTCTCTGGGCGGATAAGGCTAAATTTTAAGGAGGATTGAAAATGAAGCTTCCTTTTGAAATCAACCTCAGCGGCAAGGTCGCCGTTGTGACCGGCGCAGGCGGCGTCCTGTGCAGCGAGATGGCCAAGGCACTGGCACAGTGCGGCGCAAAGGTGGCGCTGCTGGGCCGTACCATGGAGCCTCTGACCAAGGTGGCCGACGAGATCACCGCCATGGGCGGTGTTGCCCGCCCCTATCAGGCCAACGTGCTGGATCGTGCCGCACTGGAGTCCGCAGCTGCCAAGATCCACGAGGAGCTGGGCCTGTGCGCCATTCTGGTGAACGGCGCCGGCGGCAACAACCCCAAGACCACCACCGACAAGGAATACTATGAGCCCGGCGACATTGATGCCGACACCAAGAGCTTCTTCGATTTGGATGACGAGAGCGTGCAGTTCGTCTTCAACCTGAACTTCACCGGCACGCTGCTGCCCACGCAGGTCTTTGCCAGGGATATGCTGATCACCGGCGGCAGCATCATCAATGTCTCTTCCATGAACGCCTTTACCCCCCTTACCAAGATCCCCGCTTACTCCGGCGCCAAGGCCGCCATCAGCAACTTCACCCAGTGGCTGGCCGTCCACTTCAGCCGCGTGGGCATCCGGGTCAACGCCATCGCTCCCGGCTTCTTCTCCACTGCCCAGAACGCCAAGCTCCTGTGGAATGAGGACGGTACCCCCACC
Organism: uncultured Oscillibacter sp.; assembly: GCA_964593575.1. Classification (GTDB taxonomy): domain Bacteria; phylum Bacillota; class Clostridia; order Oscillospirales; family Oscillospiraceae; genus Oscillibacter. The sequence continues at coordinate 1,650 of CAZQJD010000110.1, read as the reverse complement.
GCCCGCACCGGCAAGATCCTGGCTGCCACGCCCATGGGTCGTTTCGGAACTCCCGATGAGCTCATCGGCGCTCTGCTGTATCTGGTATGCGATGAGGCATCCGGTTTCGTTACCGGTACCGTGATGGCTGTGGACGGCGGTTTCTCCGCCTATTCCGGCGTGTAATCTTCCCTGCCTTTGTCCGCCTGATGCATCTGCGTCAGGCGGATTTTTTCGCCCTGTAAAAAAGCGAAAAATTTTCCAAAAGCACTTGACAAACGGAGGAGGCAGGCGTATATTGTCAATGAGTTAGAAAAGGCTAACTTTGAATGATCGAAAGGCGGAGAAACGATATGAACCTGACCAGCGCACAGGAAGGAAAGGAATATATCATCCGCGCCATCGAGACCGATGACGAGGAGCTGGATGCATTCCTGTTTTCTCTGGGCTGCTACAGCGGCGAGCCTATCACGGTGATCGCTCATAAGAAGGGCGGTTGTGTCGTTTCCATCAAGGATGGACGGTATAATATCGATGATCAGCTGGCATCGGCCATTCTGATTTGAGTGGACAGGTGCAAATAACGGATGCTGTAAGGCGGCCGTTATTTTTTGGAAAACGGTTAGCGTCTGCTAACTCAAAAAGACGGAAAAAGAAAAAGCAAATAACAAAGCAATGTTATTGTATTTTTAGGAGGAGGAAATCAACATGAGAATTGCTTTTGCGGGCAATCCCAACAGCGGCAAGACCACCATGTACAATGCCCTGACCGGCCGCAACGAAAAGGTCGGCAACTGGGCTGGCGTCACTGTCGACAAGAAGGAGGCGCCCATCAAGAAGACCTATGCAGGCGGCGCAGACCTCATCGCCGTTGATCTGCCCGGCGCTTACTCCATGTCTCCCTTCACTTCGGAAGAGAGCATCACCAGTTCCTATGTCCGGAACGAGCGTCCTGACGCCATCATCAACATCGTGGACGCCACCAACCTGAGCCGCAGCCTGTTTTTCACCACGCAGCTGCTGGAACTGGGCGTTCCCGTGGTCATCGCACTGAACAAGGCCGACATCAACCAGAAGAAGGAAACCAAGATCGACGTTGCCGCACTGTCTGCAAAGCTGGGATGCCCCGTGGTGGAGACCATCTCCACTTCTGCAAGCGGTCTGGCGGAGCTCGTAAAGGCCGCAGCCGACCTGAAGGGCCAGAGCCAGAAGGCACCCTATGTTCAGGGCAATGTGGATCTGACCAGCAAGGCTGCTGTTGAGGCTGCTGACCGCAAGCGCTTCGAGTTTGTCAATAAGATCGTTGCGCAGGTGGAGACCCGTAAGGTTCTCACTAAGAATAAGAACGCGCAGGACAAGATCGACGACATCCTCACCAATCCTGTGCTGGGTCTCGCGATTTTTGCCGTGGTGATGTTCCTGGTGTTCGATATCTCTCAGTCTACTGTCGGTCCCTGGATCGCAGATACGCTTGTGGCCTGGCTGGAGGGTATTCAGGGCGCGATCGGCGGCATGGTGGAGAATGCTTCTCCCATCCTGCAGGCTCTGCTGGTGGACGGTGTGATCGGCGGCGTGATCGCTGTTATCGGCTTCCTGCCCCTGGTCATGGTGATGTACGTCCTCATCGCTCTGCTGGAGGACTGTGGCTACATGGCTCGCGCCACTGTGGTG
>CAZQJD010000109.1:0-6730 GCA_964593575.1 uncultured Oscillibacter sp. | reverse complement strand
GCCGAACGGCACACTCGGTGGTGTGAGAGGGGCGGAAAACCGCCCCTACTCGATCCGTTTTTAGTTGTAAAAGCGTGATACAGCAGTGTGTGTAAAGGGAAATTACTGCTCAACGGACTGGGCGGAGATCACCGCATGATACAGCTCGTTTTTGGAAAGGCCGGTGTGTTCCGCTACTTCTTTTGCGGCGTCCTTCAGCCGGGTGCCGCCCTCTATGAGGGTCTGCACCATCTCCACACCCTGTTCCAGCGTGACCTCCTCGGAAATGCGGGGAGCGGCGCCGTCCACCACCAGTACGAATTCGCCCTTGGGCGCCGTGGCGCGGAAATGCGCAATGGCTTCGCCGATGGTACAGCGGCGGGTCTCCTCGTGCAGCTTGGTCAGCTCGCGGCACAGAGCAATGCGTCGGTCCGCACCAAACGTGGCTGCCAGATCCTCCAGCGTGGTGCACAGCTTATGGGGTGCTTCGTGGAAGATCATGGTGCGTTCCTCGCGCTTCAGAGATTCCAAATGCTCCCGGCGGCTTTTTTTATTCATGGCAAGAAAACCCTCAAAGGTGAAACGGCCCGTGGGAAGACCCGATACCGCCAGCGCATTGACGGCGGCGCAGCAGCCGGGGATGGCGATCACCGGAACATCATTCTCTGCGCACAGACGCACCAGATCCTCGCCGGGATCAGAGATGGCGGGTGTGCCTGCGTCTGTCACCAGAGCGCAGCTTTCGCCGGAGAGCAGCCGGTTTAGTATGGACTGTCCAGCGCTGACATGATTGTGCTCATGATAGCTGACCAGCTGCTTTTTCAGGGAGAAGTGGTTCAGAAGCTTCAACGATACGCGGGTATCCTCTGCGGCGATGAAATCCACGGTGTTCAGCGTTTCCAGCGCACGGGGCGAAAAATCACCCAGATTGCCGATGGGCGTGGCCACCAGATATAATGTTCCGCTCATATGGTTTCCTCCGTTGTTGGGGTGGTTCGGTAATAGATGGCGTCTGTTTCGGCGGTGGGTGTACCATCGGGACGCTGCAGGATCAGAGATGGTTCTATGGTCAGGCCTGGTTTGCCGCCCAGTCTGCCTTCTGCCAGCAGCAGGGAGGGCGTGGCTTCTGCCGTTTTCTGAACGAACCGCAGCCGTTTGGGTTCCAGTCGGGCGGTCCGCATGGCGCACAGCAGATCGGTAAGCCGATCCGGCTTATGCACGATGCAGAAGCTGCCGCTCCAGCGCAGCGCTCTGGCGGCGGCGGCGCATACATCTTCCAGTGAGCAGTTGATCTCCTCCCGTGCGCCGCGCCGTGCGGCGTTGGGTGCGGATGCGCCGTGGCCTGCGGCAAAATACGGGGGATTGCATATCACAAGATCAAAGGCTCCCGCCGGGATCACAGCAGCTTCCCGCAGGTCGCCCTGCCGGAAGAAAAGCCGGTCAGAAAGGCTGTTTTCCTCCGCGTTGCGCTGTCCGAGCGCGGCGGCGTGCATATCCAGCTCAATACCAGTGACAGAGATGTGCGGACAGCGCCGCAGAAGCAGAAGCCCCAGAAGTCCGGCACCGGAGCCGAGATCCAGGACCTGCATCCCCTGTTTCAGCCGCGGCAGGGAGGAGAGCAGAAAAGAGTCTGTTCCCGGAGGAAAACAGGCGTCGTCATAGTGATACTGCCATCCGGTGCCATTGAGATGATCCGTGCGCTCCATGACTGGGCCTCCTCCTTTTGTGTTAGGGCAACAGGACCCGAGCTCGGTTGCCTTATTCCTACCAAATTATAAACGAAAAGCCTTGCCAAAACAACCGCCAAATCGGCAGGAAGGTTCCTCGTGGGGTATAATAAAAAGATTCCCGATGGGTTTGCAGACTCATCGGGAATCTTTTTGTCTTGCACAGCAGTCCGTTGATTAGTCAGCGGAGATAGCGCCGTTGGGGCAGGTGTCGCTGCAGGTGCCGCAGTCCAGGCAAGCGCCAGCGTCGATGACGTAAGCGGTATCGCCCTGGCTGATAGCACCGGCGGGGCAAACGTCTGCGCAGGAACCGCAGCTAATGCAAGCGTCAGCATTGATCTTGTAAGCCATAAGTAGTACCTCCATACAGAATGTAATCTCATTTTATCATAGCTTTTCAAAAATGCAAGAGGGCGCAGGGAATTTATCATAATTTCCAGCTTCGCCGCAGCCGTTCACAGATTGTTTTCAAAAAGGTCAGAGAAAGTCAAAAATGACTTGTTGACATTTGCGCCGGATGTGATATACTACAGTCAGGAAGAAGGTCAAAGAAAGTCAAAGTCAAAACTCGATCTAATATATGGAAAGGAAGTCTGACCGATGGGTATTTCGGATTTGATCGCAAGCTTTTTGCTGGAAGGACTGGAGGAGGCTGAGAACGGTGTGCTGGAAGTGCAGCGCAGCGATTTGGCCCAACGCTTCAACTGCGTGCCCAGCCAGATCAATTATGTCATGTCCACCCGCTTTTCTCCCGAGCACGGCTACATTGTGGAGAGCCGGCGGGGCGGCAACGGCTATATTCGCATCACCCGCGTGCGGATGGATCGTGAGACACTGCTGATGCATGTGATCAATTCTTTGGGCTCGGCGGTGGATATGCCCTCTGCCCGGGCCATCCTCGGCAATCTGATATCTGCCGGTGCGCTGGAGGAGCTCGCAGGCCGTGCACTGCTGGCCGGTATCGGCGATAAGGCACTGATTCAGGTACCCAGACAATTCCGTGATAGTGTCCGAGCGGACATCATGAAACAGGTGTTGATCCAATTTGTATAAGGCACGGATTCGAGTCTTGTTGCTTTGACCACGCTTTTTAGGAGGTTTTTGATTATGAAATGTGAGAATTGTGGCAACAATGAAGTTACCTTTGTTTACCGCAGCAATATCAACGGTAAGATCACTGAGAGGCATCTGTGCAGCAGATGCGCAGCTGAGCAGGGCTATACCCGCAGTTTGGCGGAGAGCCATGAGAGACTGATGCGGAGTTTTTTTGGTGACGATTTCTTTGGAAGAAGCATGCTGGACGGTTTCCTGCTGCCCAGGATGGGTGTTCATTCGCTGGGGGAGGAGATTTTTGACGACTTTTTCCGGGAAATGCCCGCTCTGACCGCAGAAGCGCAGGAGAAGCCTGCGGCTGTGGAAAAGAAGGATACGCTGGTGGAGGAAAAGGAGCAGGGACGCTTCGCGCGGATGCGCAGACTGAACGCCCTGCGGCTGGAAATGAAGAAGGCTGTGCGCGCAGAGGATTTTGAACAGGCGGCAAGGCTGCGTGACGAGATCCGTGCGCTGGAACAGGAGCATAAGGAGAGTGCCTGACAGGCAGCTGCTCCGCCGTGAAGAAAGAAGGTTGAAACAATGAATGACAATAAGTTTACTGCCGGTGCGGAAACGGTCCTGCGGCTCTCTCAGGAGGCCGCGGGGGAGCTGGGCCACGGCTATGTAGGAACGGAGCATCTGCTTCTGGGCCTGATCCGTGAGGAGGACGGCGTTGCACATACGGTTCTGACCGAGGCGGGGTTGACAGAGGAGATCATCGCGGAGATCATCCGCAAGAGTGTGGGTGTGGGATTGCCCGGAGGCAATCCAGCTCAGGGACTTACCCCACGTGCCCGCCGGGTGGTGGAGATCGCCATGGAGGACTCTGTCCGCAGCGGCTGCAATTATGTAGGAACGGAGCATCTGCTGGCCGGCATCCTGCGGGAGGGCGGCAATGTGGCGGTTCGCATCCTGAAGACCACCGGCTGCGAACCGAAGCAGCTGTATACCGCGCTGATGCAGAGGCTGAGCCAGCGGCCCAGAGCAGCCAATGCGGAGCCGCGAGCCGCAGCCAGAGAGGAAGGCCGCGGCAAGACGCTGCGTGAATTTACCCGTGACCTGACTGCCGGCGCCAGAGCCGGGAAGCTGGACCCTGTCATCGGACGTGATCGGGAGATCCAGCGCACCATCCAGATCCTTTCACGCCGTACCAAGAACAATCCCTGCCTCATCGGTGAGCCTGGTGTGGGCAAAACCGCCATCGCGGAGGGATTGGCCCAGAAGATCGCCGTGGGCGATGTTCCGGATGAGCTGCTGAATAAGCGGATCCTCTCTCTGGATCTCAGCGGCATGGTGGCCGGCACCAAGTATCGCGGCGAGTTTGAGGAGCGCATCAAGAAGGCACTGGACGAAGTACGGCAGGCCGGCGATGTGATCCTGTTTATCGACGAGCTGCATACCATCGTAGGCGCCGGCAGTGCCGAGGGCGCTGTGGATGCCGCCAATATCATCAAGCCTGCGTTGGGCCGCGGAGAGATCCGCGTGGTAGGTGCCACTACCCTCAATGAGTACCGCAAGTATATCGAAAAGGACGCTGCGCTGGAGCGCCGTTTCCAGCCGGTGCAGGTCAACGAGCCTACACCGGAGGATACGCTGGAGATCCTGAAGGGCTTGCGGAAGAAGTATGAGGAGCATCACAAGCTAAGTCTCACCGACGAGGCACTGGAGGCTGCCGTGAAGCTCTCCATTCGCTACATCTCCGACCGATTCCTGCCGGACAAGGCCATCGACCTGATGGATGAGGCAGCGTCCCGTGTGCGGATGGAGAAGGAAGAGACCACTCCGGAATTGAAAAGTCTGGAGGAGAAGATCGCGGCGCTGACCAGGGACAAGGCTGCCGCCGTGGAAGTACAGGACTTTGAAAAAGCTGCACAGCTGCGAGATATCGAGAAGGACTATCTGGAGCAGATGGAGATGGAGAAGGAAAAGCGCCGCAGAGGCGGCTGTCACCGTCCTGTTACCGCCGAGGACATTGCCTCTGTGGTGGCTGGCTGGACGGGGATCCCGGTCACTCGGCTGACGGAGGATGAAGGCCAGCGTCTGCTGCGGATGGAGGAGGTGCTCCATGAGCGCGTAGTGGGTCAGGAAGAGGCGGTCCGCGCAGTGGCTCGCGCCATTCGCCGCGGTCGTGTGGGCTTGAAGGATCCCCGCCGTCCCATCGGCAGCTTCCTGTTCCTTGGCCCCACCGGTGTCGGAAAGACCGAGCTGTGCAAGGCGTTGGCAGAGTCCATGTTCGGTGATGAGAATGCCATGGTGCGCATCGATATGTCCGAATATATGGAGCGTCACACCGTGTCCCGACTCATTGGCTCTCCTCCCGGCTATGTGGGTCATGAGGACGGCGGACAGCTAACGGAAAAGGTCCGGCGTAAGCCCTACTCCGTGGTGTTGTTCGACGAGATCGAAAAGGCCCATGAGGATGTCTGGAATATCCTGCTGCAGGTTCTGGAGGACGGCCGCATTACCGATTCCCAGGGGCGTACTGTGGACTTCAAGAACACCATCATTGTCATGACCTCCAATGTGGGTGCATCCCATATTCTGGCCGGCGGCGGAAGCAAGCTGGGCTTTGACGCGGCGGAGGCCGCTGCCGATGAGGCCAAGGCGATGGAACGCACCAGAGAGACGGTGCTGGCGGAACTGCGCCGCACCTTCCGTCCGGAGTTCCTGAACCGTATCGACGAGACGATTGTATTCCATCGGCTCAGTCAGGAGGATATCACCGAGATCGCCCGCCGTATGCTCCGCTCCACGGCCAAACGAATGGAGACCATGGAAGTAAAGCTGGAAGCTGCTGATGAAGCAGTGGCACAGCTGGCAAAGGACGGCTATGATCCTAAATACGGAGCCAGACCTCTGCGTCGTGCCATTCAGGAAAAAGTGGAGGATGCTGTGGCAGAGCAGCTGCTGGAAGGCAAGCTGGCTGCAGGTGACACTGCCCGTATCGTCCTGCTGGATGACGCTTTGTGCGTAACAAAAGGCTGACAACAAGAATGGACCGCTACAAAATAACTAAAAAGGCGAGCAGTCATCCCAGCAGGGGTGGCTGCTCGCCTTTGTATCAAGTTTTCGTGCGAAGCATAATTTAACAACGCAAGACCTGTGCACTGTAAAGGAGCGAAATGGTCAACTGGTAGTTGCCTTGAACAATGAAACTTTCTTGCCTGAGAACGCGCCCGTCCGACTGACAAGCACCCAGCTTGAGAATGGACATACCGAAAAACGCTCTTGATTGCATATAAGGGAAGGTTTTATAATTGAAGAAATATAGTTTATTTTGAATTTAGACTTTCGTAGTATGGTATATATGAGGTGATATGCATGTTCCGTATACTGGTCGTCGATGACGATAAAAATACAAGAATCTTGCTAAGAGCTGTTTTGGAAGCAGAGCGCTACACCGTGTTTACAGCCGAAAACGGTGAAGCGGCGCTTGAGATCATGGATAGGGAGCACATCGATTTGGTGGTTCTGGATATCATGATGCCGAGGATGGACGGCTATAAGTTTACCAGGACATTGCGCGAGAATCGAAGCACTTTGCCGATCCTGATGATTTCTGCAAAGCATCTCCCCGAGGACAAGCATAAAGGCTTCATCGTGGGTACGGATGATTATATGACAAAGCCCATCGATGAAGAGGAGATGCTCCTTCGCATCAAAGCGCTCCTCCGCAGAGCACAGATCGCCAGTGAACACAAAATGACGATCGGTGATATCGTGCTGGACTATGACGCGCTCACGGTCACAAAAAATGTCGAAACACAGGAGCTGCCACAAAAAGAGTTCCTGCTTCTGTATAAGCTGCTTTCCTACCCCGGAAAGATTTTTACCCGCATCCAACTCATGGACGAGATATGGGGTACAGAAAGCGACACTGGCTGGGAAACTGTCACAGTCCATATCGGACGCCTGAGAAAGCGTTTTGAAGG
>CAZQJD010000108.1:0-6805 GCA_964593575.1 uncultured Oscillibacter sp. | reverse complement strand
CTGCCAGGAGTGCCTGCTCCTCTTGCAGGTATTCTTATTTTGCAACAGGTCCTTCCTCATTTCGTATCAGTTCTCCATGGCGGCCAGCCAGCGGCTGTGCACCTCGCCGATGTCCTGCATGGTCCACGCAGGCTTCACGTCGCTCTGTGCAAGATCCTCCAGCGTGCCTTCGCCGGACAGCACAAAGATGGTATCCACGCCGGCATTCACGCCGCTGGCAACATCCGTATACAGCCGGTCGCCGATCATCACCGTTGCCTCCGGCGCATAGCCTGTCTTTTTCACCGCCAGCTGCACCATGGCAGGCTGGGGCTTGCCGATGACCAGCGGACGCCGGCCCGAGGCACGGAACAGCATCTCGCAGACGCTGCCGCAGTCCGGCACGGAACCGTACCATGTGGGACACACCCAGTCGGGATTGGTGGCGATGAAATCCACGCCCCGGTTCAGCAGGATACAGGCGTCCTCCAGCTTTTGGAAGGTCAGCTCCGTATCAAAGCCGATGAGCAGGCAGTCCACCGCGTCCGACAGGGTATCCGTCACCGGAATACCGGCCTGCGCCAGCTGGCTGCGGAAGCTCTCCGTGCCGAAGACATAGCACAGCTTGTAGGGGGCTCTCCCCTTCAGGTGATCGATCATGGCGTCCACGGAGGTAAGGAAATCCTCCTCTGTGGCTTCGATCCCCAGTCTGCCCAGCTTCTCCACATACGCCTTCACGGATTTGGAGGAGTTGTTCGTCAGGAACAGATACCGTCCCCCCAGCCGCTTCACATCTGCCAGAAACGGCTTTGTGCCGGGAAAGAGATCCTCATCCAGATAGATGGTGCCATCCATGTCCAGCAGAAACAGCCGCTTTTCTCCCATCTGACCCATATATCGTTTCCTTTCTTTATCCCAGAATCATGGAGAGGATCGTCTCCGCCGCGATCTCACTGCCCTTATACGCAGGATGGGAGCCATCCGGATCGTAGAGCTCCACCTCAGGATGGGCTGCCCGATACGCCGCAAAGGCCTTGCCGGCATGAGCCACCGGCATATCAAAGCGTTCTCCAGCCTCATCATAGGCCGCCGCCAGCTTTTCCGTCATCTCTTCATTGGTGAGTTCCAGCTCCTGCAGCTTCTCATTCCCCGGCTTTCTGCCCCAGGTGGCATACAGGAAGAAGCGGTCTGCCTGTCCGGCAAGAAGCGCCTTCATACTGCCGACGCCATCAAAGAATTTCTCCGGTGCCACGACAGGTCTGCAGCTCTGCTCCTGCAGCACCACATAATCATAGTGCTGTCCTTCCACTACGCTGCGCAGGCGGCGGCCTTCCTCGTCTTCGGGGTCTGCAAATTTGGACAGCGTCCAGCCGCCGCGGGTGACAGCAGTCACCTCTACCGCCAGTCCCGCTGCGGCAGCCTTTGCCGCAAAAATCTGCAGGGGCATGTCGTTGTAGTAGGTATAGCTGTTTCCCACAAACAGGATCTTTTTCATGCTGTCTCCCCCTTACAGGTCAATATAGCCTACGCCGTTTTCAATGCGGATCTTCGTACCATAGGCGGCGGAAAGCTCAGCCAGATATTCCAGCGTCTCATTGCCGTGCTCCATGCGGGGCCAGCCGATTTTGGAGCTGGGCATACCCATCCCCAGATCCACAGGATACAAGGTAACGCCCGTCACCTTGCCGTCCTCCATGGTGAACGCACCCATGACGGCCTTCCAGATGGGCTTCTGCGTGCCGTAGCCGCGGGTGCCGTTGGCGCTGCGATTGGCCATATAAGCGCCCACCTTGGTATCTGCCGGCATGCCCTTCTTTAAATAGGCGTCCACCGGCTGGGTGGAGACGGTCTCCGTCTGGAAGATGAAGTTGCCGAGGCTGTAGAAGATGGGCTTGCCCTGATAGATCTCAATGCCCCGCAGCTCGTGGGGGCCATGGCCCAGAATGGCATCCGCACCGGCATCCACGCAGGCACGGGCGAAAGTCTCCAGAAACTGCGCCGGGACGTACTGGGGACACAATGCTTTGGTAAGATGGGCATGAATGCTCACCAGTACGATATCCGCCTGTTTCTTGGCTTCCTCGATCTCCGCCACGATCCTCTTCATGTCCTTTGGATCGGGTCTGGTCTCCTGGAAATTTTCCGTATCCATGATGAAGTTCTCCGCGCCGAACTTGAAGGTACCTTCCGGCGGAGGACTGGTATAACCGTTTTTGATACTGGCGCTCTGTGAAGAATGAATACCCAGCTTATATGCAATTTCCTCCAGCGTACGGAAGGTCTCCGGGTCGGCATGATACCGCTTGACGATGCCCAGAGGATTCAGTCCCGGTCTGCCGGGCAAATCGGGACTCTGGCTGCCGGCAGCCTCTGCCGCATGGAAGGACGCACTGGCAGAGATCAGCGCCACACGGGCATGTTTGGTATCCAGATAACAGGGGCGGGACGCCTCTGCCAGATTGGCGCCGGTGCCGGAGAATACCATCCCCCGCTCCTTCAGATGCCTGATGGTGGCCAGAACGCCGCCGGTGCCGTAGTCGCCGGAATGGTTGTTGGCGGTGTTGTAGATATTGAAGCCATAGCGCTGCACATCATCCAGCGCACCGGGCTCCATCATAGCCCAGGTGCCGCCGCTTTCCGCTGCAGGAAACCCTTCCGCATCGTGGAAGGTCATCTCCAGATTGGTAAAGCCCACGTCATGGGCGCGAATGATCTCGGCCACTTCCTCGAAGCCTTCATAGCCGTTTGCCCCCAGTCTCCGGGTAATAAACACATCGCCTGTTGCGATCAAAGAAGTTTTCGCCATTTTCATATCCTCCTGTATTCATATATCGTTCTTCCGTCCCAGGACGGCAAAGAAATCCTCGTAGCTGTCCAGATAATAATCCGCGCTGGGGGTATGGTTCTGGAACAGGCAGGTCTTGATGCCGATGGCCTTGGCCGGCAAAATATCCAGTTCCCTGTCGCCTACCGCCAAATCAAGATGATATTTGTCGTGCAGATACCGGTAGCTGGCGGGATCCGGCTTCAGCGGGAATCCATCGTCAACTGTCACGATCTCTGTAAAGTACTTTTCCAATCCATGCGCGCACAGGATCTTCAGTGCCCCTTCGCGGTATTTGTGGGTCATGATCACGTTGATATCCGCCGCGGCCAGCACTTCTTCCACGTGAGGGAACGGTTGAAATTCCTCCGGTTCCAGCTGACGTTCCAGTGAACGAAGATGCTCGATCTGTTCTCCACTCAAACCAAGTGCCCGAAAGGCATGTCCAAAGGTAACTCTCAGCAGCGACAGGATCTCTTCCTCCGACTGCAGTACATCCAGCGCTTTCTTGAATGTCTTGGCATATGCAGGATAGGTATCCATCAGCGTGCCGTCAAAATCCCAGAGTATATTCATTCCTGCACCTCACATCTGCCAGACATCCCGGCAAGTGGTGGACACCGCGATGACGCCCGCCTGCAGCGCCTGGATCACATCCTGCTTGCTGCGGATCAGGCCGCCTGCGATCAGCGGGATGGTGGTTTTCTCCGTGATCTCACGGATCACACCGGGAATGATGCCGGGCAGCACTTCAATGAAATCCGGCCTGTGGGTCTCGATCTGCGTCAGAAGGTTCTGCAGAGAGATCGAGTCCAGCATAAAGGTACGCTGGATGGCAAGGATCCCCAGCTGCTGGGCACGGCGGATCTGCGGCACCCGCGTGGAAATGATCCCGTCCGGGCTGCAGAGCTTGACCAGTCCGTCCACCGCAATATCCCGGTTGCTGAGGCCGTCCACCAGGTCAATGTGCACCACGCACAGCTTGCCCCGGCTCTGCACCTGCCGTACCAGCGTGTCGATATTCAGAATCGTTCCGTACAGCAGGAAGATCACCTTACAGTCAGAGTCCAGCGCTTTCTGCAGACCCGCACCGTCCTTCACTGCCGCAATGATGGGCGCATCCATCAGGAGTTCTTTTATCTTCGGCAATCCGCATCCACCTCTCATACATTGCAAAAAACACAAGAGAGCAGAGTACACCCTGTACATTCCGCTCTCTTGCTCTCGCTTTAATATAACAAACTGCACCGCATCTGTCAAGCGTGCCGCAGTCCCTTCTGTTATTCCTCTTTCAGCAGATAGCGGAGAGCATCCTGAATATGGAGATCCCACCATTGCCAGGTATGGTCGCCTTCCGACTCCTCGAAGCGGTGATCCACGCCCAGCTCCGTCAGCAGATCGCGATACTCGCGATTGACACGAATCAGCACATCCTCCGTTCCGCACCACAGATACAGCTTCGGGAACGGCAGTCCCGCTGCGGCATTTTTCCGGGTCACGGCATAGAGATCATGCTCTGTACCCTCCAGCTCCGAAGCCTGCTCCATCCGGAAGTCAAAGATACTTCTCCACTCCGGCAGGTTGACTGTTCTTCCCTTCCGGGTAATATCCAGAGAACCGGAGAGGGATGCGCAGCCACAAAAGCGCTCAGGACAGTGCAGCGCGACCTTCACCGCACCGTATCCGCCCATGGAGAGGCCTGCCACATAGTTATCCTCTCGCTTGTCCGACATATCCTTGAAATATCCGCGGCAAACCTCCGGCAGCTCCTCAGACACAAACGTGAAGTAATTGGCGCCGTACTGGGTATTGCTGTACCAGCTTCTGGCCACATCCGGCATCACCACGGCGATGTTGTATTCCGCGGCATAGCGCTCGATGTTGGTTCTGCGCATCCATGCCGAATAATCGCTGTTCAGTCCGTGATAAAGATACAGCGTCCTGTAGGGAACCACTCCGCAAATACCGGCTTCCGGCTCCGTCTTTGCACGCTCCGGCAAAATCACATTCACCGTTACGTTTTTATCCAGAGCCTTGGAGTAATAATGGAATTCCAGAAATGCCATGGAATATGTCCTCCTTCGCTTGTTTCCAATAAAATTTTACTACATCCGCCCAAAAATGCAATACTATTTTCGAAATATCACAGCATCCTTCCGCTCCGCAAAAACGAATGCTGTAATCAGATCTGTTTCATATCGGCAGTATAAGGAAAATAGAATGAAGAATCCGAATTTTCTTAAATTTAATCACAATTAAACGGCTTTTTAATCAATTTAACAACATATGCGTCATTTTACACACACATAACCGGCATAAATCATAATATTCCATCAAAATCCCCAAAGTTTGAATTTTTGCAAGTTTTTTGTATTGACTTGCATTTTGTGGTGTGCTATAACCGTTTGCAATCACCCCGTGATCTGCAGCGGGCAGAAATTCAGCGTGTAAGGAGATCGCCTATGCAAATTCAAAACGAATATCTGAAGAAGCTTATGGAACGTATCATTCAGCGTGATCCCAACCAACCCGAATTTCATCAGGCCGTCCGCGAAGTGCTGATCTCGCTTACCCCCGTGGTCAATGCCCGCCCGGAGCTGATCTCCCGGGGCGTCATGGACTCCCTTGTGGAGCCGGAGCGGCTGATCCAGTTCCGTGTCCCGTGGGAGGACGACGACGGAAACATCCACATCAACCGCGGTTTTCGCGTACAATTCAGCAGTGCCATCGGCCCTTACAAGGGCGGTCTGCGGTTTCACCCCTCCGTCAACGAGAGCATCATCAAATTTCTGGGCTTTGAGCAGATCCTCAAAAACAGCCTCACCGGACTGCCCATCGGCGGCGGAAAGGGCGGCAGCGATTTTGACCCGAAGGGCCGCTCCGAGTCCGAAGTCATGCGGTTTTGCCAGAGCTTTATGAGTGAGCTTTTCAAATACATCGGCCCCAATACCGACGTACCCGCAGGTGACATCGGCGTGGGAGCCAGAGAGATCGGGTATCTGTTCGGCCAGTACAAGCGGCTGCGCGGCGAGTTTTCCGGCACGCTCACCAGCAAGGGCCTGACCTATGGTGGAAGTCTCTGCCGAACAGAGGCCACCGGCTACGGCATCTGCTATTTTGCAGAAAATATGCTCCGTGCCAACGGGCGCAGCTTTGAAGGAGAAACAGTGGTGATCTCCGGTTCCGGCAACGTGGCCACCTACGCCTGCCAAAAATCCCACGAGCTGGGCGCAAAGGTGGTCGCCGTGTCCGATTCCGCCGGCTATGTGTACGATCCAGACGGCATCGATGTGGAATCCCTCAAAGAGACCAAGGAAATCCGGAGAAAGCGCATTTCGGAATATGTCAGACTACGCCCCCGCGCAGAATATCATCCGGGCTGCAGCGGCATCTGGCAGATCCCCTGCGGCATCGCCCTCCCCTGCGCCACACAAAACGAGCTGGATATCACCGCCGCCAAAGCACTGGTGGCCAACGGCTGCTTTGCCGTGGCGGAAGGCGCCAATATGCCCTGCACACCGGAGGCCATGGACTTCCTGCAGCCTCGCATCCTGTTTGCACCCTCCAAAGCCGCCAACGCCGGAGGCGTAGCCGTCTCCGCGCTGGAAATGAGCCAGAATTCCATGCGTATGTCCTGGGACTTCGCGGAGGTGGACGCACGACTGAATACCATCATGCGCGACCTGTACCGCAATGTGGCCGACGCAGCCGCAGCTTACGGCACACCCGGCAATCTGGTGGCAGGCGCCAACATCGCCGGATTCCTGAAGGTGGCCGACGCCATGCTGGCTCACGGCATGGTATGACGCATTTTTCATCCTTTCCTGTTGCATTCCGCCGCTGCGTCACTTATACTAAAACTTGTTAAAAAGCTTTAAAAGCTTTTTTATAGCGCGAAGCGCGTCAAGTTTTTATGAGACGGTGAATTGTGCCGTTGGCACAATTCGAGCGTGCGCAGCACGCGGGATTCTCGATTAAAGCTTTTAATCGAGAATCAGTATT
>CAZQJD010000107.1:0-6841 GCA_964593575.1 uncultured Oscillibacter sp. | reverse complement strand
TCTTTGACAACATCAAGAAAAAGGCTGCCGCAGCGGCAGACGAGTACAAGACCGCTTATGAATGGGCGCAGGGACAAAGCATGGAAGCTGTCGGCGAGGCCATGAAAGAGGCGAAGGGACTGACGCTGAACGGCTATAAGGCTGTGTTCCGGGAACGGTGCGAAGACATGAAGACCCGCGATTTGAAAGCGCTCTACGATGAGGTGACCGGGCGGAACAAGCCGGGAATCCAGATCAACCTTTCCCTGAAGACCAACCATGCTGAGGAGGTCATCAAGGATATTCTGGTTCAGCGCGGTGTACTTACCCGCTGATCAGGACGCAGCGATCACCGGATAAAAGTTCCCGGAAAGGAGAGGCGCATGACAAAATCTTGGAAAAATATACTCTGGGGGCTCTTTGCTGTAGTCATGGTGGTTGTCTGCGGGGTGTGGTTCCTTCTGGATGACACAGAATCCATCGCGGACACCAACGGTGCGGATAACTATGCGCTGCAGGTCATCACGGACCAAAACATCATCAAGCGGGATATGGGAGCGGTCGGCGGGATCCGGATAAAAGACGACCTCATCGGCGACGGGATCACCATTTCATCGGAGGGCTTCACAGGCGTATATGATGTTCTGTATGAGAACTATTTCATGAAGTCGGATTTTAACCTCCGGCTGACGAACCTGACTGTCACCAGCGGCAATTTCAGGGCGGTCATCGTAAACGATGACAAGATCGTGGATGAACTGGAGTTCAATTCGGAGGACTCCCTCTCTATCGACTATTGGCTGAAAGATGTGACGGGTTCGGTGCATCTGCGGCTTGCGGGCGAGAGCGCCGCCTTCAGCTTCCACATGGGGAAAAATCATTATGAATCTTTTGGGCATTCGTGAAAAGGCAGGCAGCTATGAAGAATAAAATACGCACGATCCCGCTCTGCGTTGTATTGGCGGTCATTCTGACTGTACCGGCTCTGGCGGCCGGCGGGGGCATCGTGGTATTTTATACCAACGACGTCCATGCCTACATCGACAACGGCGTGGATGACGAAAACGCACTGACCTATTCTAAAGTGGCCGCTTTGAAGGCTTCCGAGGAAAACGCCATCCTGGTGGACGCCGGCGACCATATCCAGGGAACTGCTTACGGCAGCATGGATAACGGCGCCGCCATTGTCCGGCTGATGAATGCCGCGGGATATGACGCGGCAACGCTGGGAAACCACGAATTTGACTACGGCATGGACGGCTGCATAGCCACCATCAATGCCGCGGAGTACCTCTACACCTCCTGCAATTTTCTGCATGAGACAAATGGAACGGTGGGCGATACGGTGCTGGACAGCTTCGTGATCGCGGAAGCGGGCGGCAAAAAGGTCGCCTTGATCGGCATCACCACGCCGGAGACCTTTACTTCCTCCACGCCCGCCTATTTTCAGGACGAGGAAGGCAATTACATCTACGGCATCGCTGGCGGTGCGGACGGTGCGGAACTGTACGCCGCCGTACAGACCGCTATTGATGACGCAGAGGCTGCCGGTGCGGACGTAATCATCGCGCTTGGACATTTGGGTGTGGATGCTTCCTCCTCTCCCTGGACCAGCCGGGATGTCATCGCCCATACAGAGGGGCTGGACGCCTTCATCGACGGCCACTCCCACACCACCATTGCCATGGAACAGGTGGCGGATAAGAGCGGAGAGACTGTCGTTCTCAGCCAGACCGGCTCTTATCTCAATGCAGTGGGCAAGCTGACCGTCTCCGCTGACGGAACCATCACCACTGAGCTTCTGACAGGTGAGGATCTGGCTGAGCTTGCGCCAAATGCCGAGGTAAAAGCCATGGAGGACGCCTGGGTGAACGAGATCAGCGGCAAGCTGGGCACCGTCATCGGATATGCGGAGGTCACGCTGGGTAACTATGACAGCGAGGGGAACCGTCTGGTGCGCAAGCAGAGCACCAATACCGGCGACTTTGCCGCCGATGCCCTGTATCATCTGTTTGACGAGATGGGAATGGATGTGGACGCGGCCGTGATGAATGGCGGCGGCATCCGCAACGCCGCTGTCACCGAAGAACTGACCTACCTCACCTGCAAGGAGATCCACACCTTTGGCAATGTAGCCTGTCTGCTGACAGTTACCGGACAGCAGCTTCTGGACGCACTGGAATGGGGCTCCAGGGAGCTGCGGGCTGATGGCTCTGTGGAAGACGGCAGCTTCCTTCATGTTTCCGGCATGAAATACAGCCTGGATCTGACCATCCCTTCCACCTCGCAGGCGGATGACAAGGGTGTTTGGGTCGGCGGGCCTACCGGTGAATACCGGGTAAAGGATGTTCAGATCCTGAACCGGAAAACCGGCGAATACGAGCCGCTGGATCTCACCGCCTCCTATAATCTGGCAGGCTATAATTACACCCTCCGGGATCTGGGCGGCGGCTTCGCCATGTTCGACGGTGCGGTCAACGTGCTGGACTATGCGGCAGAGGACTATATGGTCCTGGCAAACTATGTGCAGTCCTTCCCGGTCAATTCGAAAACCGGTCTGCCCACCATCACCGCCGACAGCGGCTATGCTGACGTGAGCGGCAGCGGCCGCATCACCATTCTGGACGGTTCCGGGACTTCTTCCGAGCGGCCCCTTGAACCGGCAGACGCCGTTACATATGTTGTCCTGCCCGGCGATTCTCTCTGGAAGATCGCCCGGTCGTATTACGGCAGCGGCACCAAGTGGAGCATGATCTACGAGGCAAATCTGGAGACGGTTCGTGATCCTGATCTCATTCGCGTAGGCCAGGTTCTTGAAATTCCCGTTGGATAACGTTGGCAAAGGAGCCTGCTGAGGACAGCGTAGCTGCAGCAGCTGCATAAGCCGAGCTGCTCCCCGCTGAACAACAATTTCAGCACGATCTTTTCAGCCCACCGTTGTTCAATGTTCCAGGGATCTCTTCACGCCTTGTCCTTGAACATAGCGTATCACGCCCACGGTGCCCTGGTGGGAAACACAGCTAATGAGCCCCGGAATCAGGGTTGACTTCAAAACA
Source organism: uncultured Oscillibacter sp. (assembly GCA_964593575.1). Classification (GTDB taxonomy): domain Bacteria; phylum Bacillota; class Clostridia; order Oscillospirales; family Oscillospiraceae; genus Oscillibacter. The sequence goes on along the minus strand of CAZQJD010000107.1, from coordinate 3,806 downwards.
CAGATAAAATAGGGGCTGTAAAAAAACTCCCTTTTAAAAAATCATCCCCAGCAAAACGTTGAAAACTCCCCGCAGAAGGCAGGTAAAACATCACTACTTTTGCGGGGAATACTTTTGCTGAATTTTCAATTTCAGAGTTTTTTACAGCCCCCAAATTGTTCAAAAGCGCTGCAATATCATGAGAACAATGCCGTAGATCACACTGGCCAGCGTGCCATATACGATCACCGGGCCGGCGATGGTGAACATCTTCACTGCCATGCCGGTGATAAGACCCTCGCTTTTGAAGTCCACCGCCGGTGCCACCACGGAATTGGCAAAACCGGTGATGGGCACCAGCGTCCCCGCACCGCCGAACCGGGCCAGCCGGCAGTAAAGCCCCAGCCCCGTCAGCACCGCTGACAGCAGCACCATGGAGCAGGAGGTGGCCGTACCGGCATCCTCCTGACTCAACCCCGCTGCGCTCCAGCCGTTCTGGATCAGCTGGCCCACCGTGCAGATCGCGCCGCCGATGACAAAGGCCAGCAGCAGATCCTTCAGCAGCGGCGATTTGGGTTCTACTTTCTTGACATACGCCTGATACTCCTGAGGCGTCATATCCATTTGCATCCCTCATTTCCACGATTTGTCCCTATTTTGTCCCTGCTGGGCAGAAATATGCCTTGTCAGCACCGCCCGCCGGGGGTAAAATGGTAGAAACAGCAAAAACGCATTATCAGGAGACCGATATGAAACGATCCGACGCGCCCTTGCTGGGACTGTATCTCCACATCCCCTTCTGCAAGGCAAAATGCATTTACTGCGACTTCTATTCCCTTCCCGGCGCCACAGATGCCCGGATGGATGCCTATACGGACGCGCTCGCCGCGCACCTTACCGAAGCGGCGCCTCAGGCGGCTCATCACCGGGTAGACACGGTGTACTTCGGCGGCGGCACACCCTCCCTGCTGGGTGCCGGACGGCTCACCCGTATTCTGAAGGTCATTTTAAAAAAGTACGATGTCACCCGGGACGCGGAGATCACCTTTGAGGCCAACCCGGACTCCGCCGGTGACTGGCGGGAGCTGCGGGCACTGCGCAGAGCCGGTTTCAACCGCATCTCTCTGGGAATGCAGTCAGCCTGCGACGCGGAGCTGCGGGACATCGGACGCGTCCACACCTTTGCGCAGATACGCGCCGCCGTGGAAGCCGCCCGGAAGGCCGGCATTCAAAACCTCTCTCTGGATCTCATCTACGGTCTGCCACGACAGTCCATGGAGCAGTGGCAAGCCACGCTGGGGGCCGCCGTGGCTCTGGAGCCGCAGCATCTTTCCTGCTACGGGCTGAAGGTCGAGGAGGGCACGCCGCTGTTCACCCGCCGGAACAGCGCCGCGCTGCCGGACGACGAGGCTCAGGCGGACATGTATCTTTACACCACGGAGTATCTGGCCCGCTGCGGCTATCCCCAGTATGAGATCTCCAATTTTGCCCGTCCGGGCTTCGAATCCCGCCACAACCGGAAATACTGGACGCTGGGGGAATATGCCGGCTTCGGCCCCGGCGCGCACTCGGATTTCGGCGGCGTGCGCTACGCCTACGAAAAGGATCTGGACACCTACATTCAGGGCGTGACCCAAGGTGCGCCCATGCTGTCGGAGTCACTGGAAATTCCGCCTCAGGAGCGGGACACCGAATATCTGATGCTGGGACTCCGCACTGCAGATGGCATCCGCCCCGCCGACTTCGAACAACGGTTCCGCCGCCGTTTCAACTGCTTCCTTCCCTTTCTGGAGGACTGCCGCAAGGCCGGCTACGCCGTCTGCGCCGCCAACGGCAGCTGGCGCCTGACCCCAAAGGGCTTCCTGCTGTCCAATCAGATCATCGGACGGCTGCTGGAGCTGCTGGCAGAGGACAAGCAGTCCCGGGCAAACGCCGCCGCACGGGGCGACTTCCGCATCCGGACAAATAAGTGAATGTGAAAGGAGCTTCTCTTATGAAGCAGAACTACCTCGATTATGCGCTGAACACGCTGAAGGCCATTGTAAGCATTCCCAGCCCCAGCGGCTTTACCCGCAAGGTATCCGCATTTTTGATGGACGAGCTGACCAACATGGGCTATCAGCCCAAAAAGACCAACAAGGGCGGCGTCTGGGTGGATCTGGGCGGTCCCGCGGGCGACGCCATCCTCCTCAGCTGCCATGTGGATACGCTGGGCGGCATCGTGGCGGAAGTGAAGGAAAACGGCCGTTTGCGGCTCAGCCCCGTGGGTCTGCTGAGTCCTAACAACACTGAGGCGGAAAATGTCATCATCCATACCCGCGACGGCAAACCCTACGAAGGTACCTTCCAGCTGGTAGATCCCAGCTATCATGTCAACCCTGACTTTGAGACTACCCGCAGGACCTTTGATGTGACAGAGGTGGTCATCGACGAAAAGACTGCCTCCGCCGCCGAGACACGGGCGCTGGGCATTGAGGTGGGCGACTTCGTCAGCTTCGAGCCCCGGTTCACCGTCACCTCCTCCGGCTATATCAAAAGCCGTTTCTTGGACGACAAGCTTTCCAGCAGCATCCTGCTGGCATACGCCAAGCAGCTGAAGGACGAAAACCACACCCCCGGCCGCCGGGTCTACCTGTATTTCACGGTGTATGAGGAAGTGGGCCACGGTTCCTGCGTCTTCTGCCCGCCGGATGTGACGGAGGCCATCGCCGTGGATATGGGCTGCGTGGGCAAGGGCATCTCCTGCACGGAGCATCAGGTCTCCATCTGCGCCAAGGACTCCAACGGTCCCTCCAGCTACGAGCTGGTGTCCGGGCTGGTAGCCGCGGCAAAAGCAGCCAATGTGGATCATGCCATCGACATCTATCCCTTCTACGGCTCCGACGCCGACGCAGCCCTGCGGGCCGGCTACGATGTCCGCCACTGTGTCATCGGCGCAGGCGTCAGCGCCAGCCACGGATATGAGCGAAGCCACCGGGACGGTCTTTCCGCCACCTACGATCTCCTTTCCGCCTATATCGGCTGATCCCCACACAACAGAAAACCGCCGCGAAGCGCCTCCAAAAGCGTTTCACGGCGGTCTTTTTATGAAAGCTGCCCCGCCGCACTGCACCGTGCGGCGGGGCAACAAAAGGGAGAGAGGTATTTCTTACTTAACGCCCAGCTTGGCAGCACGCTTGTTGCCAAACCAGATGGCACCGGCCACATAAGCGACAGCCAGAATGATACCGACTGCATAGGCAACGCCCCAAGGCAGACGGAAGCCGATCTGGGCATTGGCAATGTAGGTCATGGTGATGAAGGCATAGAAGCCGCCGGGGATCAGGGGAATGAAGGCATACTTCTTCTTGCCGTTCTCGAACATCCAGACAGTGATAGCCAGGAAGGCGAACAGGGACAGGGTCTGGTTGGACCATGCGAAGTAGCGCCACAGGATGTTGAAGCCGGTAGAGTTGGTCTTGGCGAACACCAGGATGGCAGCCACCAGAGCGAAGATGATGGCAGACAGGCCCAGACGCTTGCTGTTGCTGCTCTGATCGATGTGCAGAACGTCAGCAACGGTCATACGCAGGCCGCGCAGAGCGGTATCGCCGGAGGTGATGGGCAGAACAACGACGCCAGCCAGAGCGATGACGCCGCCAACGGGGCCCAGGATGTCCTTGCAGACAGCGATGACGGTGCCGGTAGCGCTGCCGGTGGCCTGGACGATGCCCAGGTTGATGACGCCCATAGCAGCCGCAGCCCAGACCATGGCGATGAAGCCTTCCAGAACCATCATGTTGTAGAAGGTCATGCGGCCCTGCTTCTCGCTCTTCATGGTACGGGAG
>CAZQJD010000106.1:0-6869 GCA_964593575.1 uncultured Oscillibacter sp. | reverse complement strand
CGCCAGCAGGCCCCTGAGGGCCGATAGGGCCGGTCTCGCCAGCAGGCCCCTGAGGGCCGACGGGACCGGTTTCGCCAACAGGCCCCTGTGGGCCGATGGGACCAGTTTCACCAGCAGGCCCCTGCGGACCGACGGGACCGGTCTCACCAGCAGGCCCCTGTGGGCCGACGGGACCGGTTTCACCAACAGGCCCCTGCGGGCCGATGGGACCGGTTTCACCAACAGGCCCCTGCGGACCGACGGGACCGGTTTCACCAACAGGCCCCTGAGGGCCGACGGGACCGGTCTCGCCTACAGGCCCCTGCGGACCGATGGGACCGGTCTCACCAACAGGCCCCTGCGGGCCGACGGGACCGGTCTCGCCTACAGGCCCCTGCGGGCCGATGGGACCGGTCTCACCAACAGGCCCCTGTGGACCGACGGGACCGGTTTCACCAGCAGGCCCCTGTGGGCCGACGGGACCGGTCTCACCAACAGGCCCCTGCGGACCGATGGGACCGGTTTCACCAACAGGCCCCTGCGGACCGACGGGACCGGTTTCACCAGCAGGCCCCTGAGGACCGACGGGACCGGTCTCACCAACAGGCCCCTGTGGACCGACTGGACCTCGTGGACCAACAGGCCCCGGAGGGCACTTTACACAGCAGGAACAAGGACATCTTTCCTCGCTGCAGGATTTTGACGGATGGCCATCACAGCGGAGCTGGCTGCCGCAATAGTGCTTATAGCCGTTATCGTTAAAAGGGTTTTGTTTGTTCATTATGCTCCCCCTATAATAACTTACAAAATGAAGGGCCCGTTACATAATATGCTTTGTTTCAGAAAATGACACACATAAGTCAGTCTGATTGCGGATCCAGCGGAAATGCGTTTTCTTTCGTTGTTGATGTATGTCTTGAAATGTGGGTCGCTTTCACATACAATTGGGGTAGAAGCGAAATTATGGATCGGCGCGGGGGGGTGCGAAAACGAGAGCAGTTGGCCCGGGCTGAAGCTTCTGCGAAGCTGGGGGAGCGGCCTGCATATGCCAAGCATGAGACGGGGCGGAGCGGGCCGGGCCGGATTTTGAAGCCGCACGAATGCTTGCAGAAGATCCTGCCTGTATCATCGGCCATGTTGTCGAGCTGAGCGGCAAATTCAAAAGAGAGATCGGTGTCCGATTTGGACACCGGGAAGGATGTACGATGGGATTCCAATTGAGAAAGAGCATGGAGGTCGGCCCCCTCCGGCTCAACTTCAGCAAGTCTGAGAAGAAGGACAAGTCCGCGCTGGTCGGCAAGCTGGTGGCCGTGGGTATCGTGTTGCTGGTGATCCTGAGCCTGGGGCTCCTGTCCGGCTGCGGCGGAGATTCGACCGCTGCATCCTCCATCTCCGGTGAACCGGTACAGAGCCGGAAATCTCCGCTGGAGTCTGTGACCGCTGCTGCTTCACAGCTTGAGAAACCTGCTGAGGGGGAGGAACCGGCAGCTGAGCCTGCCCCCACGCTGGAGCCGGAGAAGCCGGCTGCCGAGCCTGCGTCTGCCCAAGAGCCGGAGGAAGGCCCCGTTGTCATCGGCAACAAGAACAGCAAGAAGTACCACGAACTGGGTTGTTCCTCTATTGAGGATATGAAAGAGAGCAATCGGATCGAGCTGGAGAGTGCTGCCGTCGCGGAGGCCGGAGGGTACAAGCCCTGCGCCCGCTGCCATTCGGGAAAATAGAAGCCGCCCCCGGTGTCAAAGCGGGAGCGGGCATGAAGGCTTCGGACAGGTATGCCGGATCGCTTGCGGAGCTGCTGACACCGATCCGGCAGCTGGACGATTCTGATTACTTGTATTTGGATGACCGTATACGCCAAGGGTGTGCGGTAACAGCGTGAGGAGGTTCAGAAATGGCGATTTTGGTTTTGGGTGGAGCTGGGTACATCGGCTCTCACACAGTATACGAACTCATTGATGCCGGGCAGGATGTGGTCGTGGCGGATAACCTGCTGACGGGGTTTCGCGCCGCTGTTCACCCCGGAGCGCGGTTTTACCAGATCGATATCCGTGACCGCAGGGAAATGGATGCGCTGTTTGATAAAGAGTCCATAGAGGGTGTGATCCATTTCGCGGCGTCTTCTCAGGTGGGCGAGTCCATGAGGGACCCGCTGAAATACTACGATAATAATCTTTGTGGTACCACTGTGCTGCTGCAGTCCATGGTGGCGCACGGGGTGGACAAAATTGTTTTCTCGTCCAGTGCTGCCGCCTATGGTGAGCCGGAGCAGATCCCTGTTTTGGAGAATGCTCGAACGGAGCCCACTAACTGCTATGGCGAAACAAAGCTGGCCATGGAAAAAATGATGTCTTGGACTGGCGGCGCCCACGGCCTCCGGTATGTGGCTCTGAGGTACTTCAATGCCTGCGGCGCGCATCCATCTGGCGAGATCGGAGAGGCGCATGATCCGGAAACCCATCTGATCCCTCTGATCCTTCAGGTGCCGGCCGGCAGAAGAGAGAAGATCTCTGTCTTTGGCGGCGATTATCCGACCCGTGACGGGACCTGCGTGCGGGATTACATCCATGTCACGGACCTGGCACAGGCCCATATCCTTGCCTTGAATTATCTGTTGGACGGAGGCGGGAGCGACGTATTCAACCTGGGCAATGGCGTTGGCTTCACGGTAAAGGAAGTGATCGAAGCCGCCCGGCAGGTCACGGGACACCCGATCCCGGCGGAGATCGCGCCGCGCCGCCAGGGAGATCCGGCACAGCTGGTGGCATCTTCGGAAAAGGCAAGGGAGGTGCTGGGCTGGAAGCCGCGGTATGCTGAGCTGAAGACCATCATTGCTACCGCGTGGGAATGGCATAAGGCACATCCCGGCGGATTTGCGGAACAGGACGGATAATCGGAACAGGACGGATAATGGGTGTGTTCATTGCATGGACCATGCCTCCGCAGCGCTTTTCAAAGCCTCCGGCTTCACCGAAGTGAAGCCGGAGGCTTTGGTCTGCTTCGGTGTGTTCTGCCGGCAGGAGCGAATTGAGAAAAGCCCGGAGGTATGGTAAAATAAAAAACAGGAAATTATGTAACATTTTCCTTCTCGAATTCTATTACATAGGTAAGGAGGGGATCATATGGACGATCAAAAAATACTGAAACTACTCTGGGAACGGGCGGAAAGCGCACTGGATGCGCTGGCAAAGCGGTTTGGAAAGCGGCTCATGTCCATAGCCATGAATATCCTTGGCATTCATCAGGATGCGGAAGAAGCTGTCAATGATACCTATCTGGCGGTGTGGAATACGATCCCGCCCAACAGGCCGGCGCCGTTGGAGGGCTATGTGTATAAAACGGGCCGGAATATTTCGCTGGATAAGCTGAAGCACAATACTGCACAGAAGCGGGATGGGAGATATGATGTTTCCATAGACGAGCTGGCGAACTGCATTCCTGCCGCCGCGCTGGAAGAAACGATGGACGAAAGGGAGCTGGGGCGTGCCATCAATCGTTTTCTGGGCACCCTCAGCGCGGACAACCGTGCTCTGTTTCTGCGCAGATATTGGTTCGGAGACTCGGTGCAGGAACTTACCAGAGCATTTGGTATGCGGCAGAACGCAGTCAGCGTCCGGCTTGGCAGGCTGCGCACGCAGCTGCGGAGCTATCTGATCAAGGAGGGATATGTGGATGAATGAAAAAGTGGCGCAGGCTTTGGGCCATGTGGATGACAGGTACATTGTAGAAGCCGGCAAACGGAAGAAGCGCAGACATTATTTTCTCAAGGCGGCTGTTGCCGCGGTTCTGGTGCTGGCCATGCTCTGGCATATTCCCGAGCTCCCGCTGATCGTTTCGGCAAAGGCGGTAAGCATTGCGTCGGACTCCCGGAAAATGGAGCGCCCTGATATCCGCTCGGACGAGTTTGACCGCTGGCGGGCTGAACGGGAGCTGCGGGCTGCGCTGGTGGACGATATCCGCTCGCCCATTGCAGCCTTCGCGGAAGGCTGCTCCCGGGAAGTGATTTCCGGCGCAGACAGCGAGAACCGCGTATGGTCTCCGGTCAATGCCTACATTGCCCTTGCCATGACGGCGGAGCTGACCGGCGGCGTTACCCGGAGTGAGGTGCTGGATGTGCTGGGCGTTTCTGATCTGGCGCAGCTGCGTCAAAACGTGAGCGCCGTGTGGGAGGACGTCTATCAGAATGATGGCCGGGAGATCAGCGTGCTGGCAAACTCCCTGTGGCTGGATGATGCTGTGACGTACCGGCAGGAGGTCATGGAGGTTCTGGCACACGATTATTATGCTTCCGTCTATCAGGGGGATCTGGGCAGCAGCCGCACCAACGGAGCCATCACCAACTGGCTGAACAACCAGACCGGCGGTTTCCTGAAAAACCGCACCGGCAAGGTGTCGCTGATCCCCAACAGTATGCTGGCCATGGCGTCCACGGTCTATTTTCAGGCACAGTGGAACGATCAGTTTGACAGCGGTAAGAATACGGAGGGACCGTTCCACGCGGTATCCGGAGATGTGACCTGTACCTTCATGCACAAGGAAGAGTATCATATGAATTACTATTGGGCGGAGGATTACGGCGCGGTGCAGCTGTATCTGGAAAACGGCTCCTGTATGTGGTTCCTCCTGCCGGACGAGGACAAGACGGTGGACGACATCCTTGCTGACGGCGATTACATCCATATGATCACCCAGAGCGAGGAGTTCCCGGAAGAAAACCGGAAATACATGAAGGTCAATCTCTCTGTGCCGCGGTTTGACGTGTCCGCCAGTGTGGATTTGAAGGAGGGCCTGCGGCGCATGGGCCTGACGAAGATATTTGAGCCCGTCGGCAATGATTTCTCACCCTCCATCGACAGCGAACTGCCTGTATATCTGGACAGCATCAACCAGGACACCCGGGTGACCATCGACGAAGAGGGCGTCACCGCTGCCAGCTACATTCTGTTGGATTTCGGCGCCGGTGCGGCTGCTCCGCCGGATGAGATCATCGACTTTGTTCTGGACCGCCCCTTTGTCTTTGCCATCTGTACCGATGGGATACCCTTGTTCGTGGGCACGGTGAATATGCCCTGACCGGAAAAACAGACCTGCCGCAAAATAAGAATGCCTGCCAGGAGCGGGCGCTCCTGGCAGGGGATGCGTGAAGGGGGCGGTCTTGGAGCCCCCTTCACGGATTGATACTGATTCTCGATTAAAAGCTTTAATCGAGAATCCCGCGTGCTGCGCACGCTTGAATTGTGCCAACGGCACAATTCACCGTCTCATAAAAACTTGACGCGCTTCGCGCTATAAAAAAGCTTTTAAAGCTTTTTAACAAGTTTTAGTATGAATCACCAGCCCGCAGGCGAAAATTCCGCAAGAAGTCTGTGACCTCTTGCGGAATTTCACGGGGGCGCTGCATTTTGCAGCGCCCCCAGCTTTGGCAGATATCGAATTACTTCTTTTCCTCCGCCAGACGGCACAGCAGTGCGTAGGCGCAGCGGAGGTTGGGCGCGATGGTGTCCAGATCCAGATACTCGTCCACGGAGTGGTCGTGGTTGCCGGTGGGGCCCATGCTGTCCAGCGTGGCGCAGCCGCAGGCGGCGATGTGATTGCCGTCGGAGAGACCGCCGCGCTTCTTCAGGGCAAAGGGCAGGCCCAGACGGCTGGCTTCATCCTCTGCCATGCGGCACAGCTCATAGGTGGTCTCAGAGGGCACCATGGGAGGCGTGCAGCGGCGGGGACGCTCGGTGAGCTTCACGCCCTTTTCCGCTGCGTGCTTTGCCAGCTCGTCCAGCAGGGCGGTGACGCGCTCCATCTCCTCCATGTTCTCAAAGCGGATATCCAGCTGCAGCTCGGCGTGATCGGGAATGATGTTCACTGCCTGACCGCCGTTGGCAACACCTGCGTTGATGGTGGTGCCGGTGTTGGGATCGTGGAGCTTGGCCAGCTCGCAGATCCAGTAGGCCATCTCGTTGACGGTGTTGATGCCGCCGTTGGTAAAGGCGTAGCCGGCATGTCCGGCCTTGCCGTGGAACTCCACAAACACGCGCATGAGTCCTTTGCGCTGGATGGTACGGGTACACGCGCTGCCTGCCGCCTCGAATACCAGAGCATAGGTGGTGCGGCGGGCGATGCTGTCGGTGAGCTCCTTGGAATAGGGACTGCCGATCTCCTCGTCGGGGTTGAACACCACGGCGATGTTCAGCTTGTCCAGCACGTCACGGGGCAGATCCCGGAGAATGTAGGTCATGGCCAGACAGCCCTGCTTCATGTCGATGACGCCCACGCCGTAGGCGCGCTTTTCATCCATGCGGAAGGGACGCTTCTGGGTCTCGCCGGCGGGGAAGACCGTGTCGGTGTGGCCCACCAGCAGCACGTCATAATGCTCGGCCTCCCGGTTTTTCAGCACGATGCACTCACCGCACTGGTCGGAGACCTTGTGGCGCTCCAGCAGCCAGCCCTGCTGCACCAGCGGCTCTGCCAGCAGCAGCGCCGTCTGGGTGGCGCCGTCGTTTGCGCCGAGACCGCTGTCGATGTTGACGAGAACTTCCAGATCCTTCAGATACGCTTCCAGAGAAAAATCATACATGGCAATTACCCTCTTGTTTCGTTGAATATGGGGTTACTTCTCCGCGCAGACGCCGAATTTGGCGGACTGCGTGGCCTTCTGCAGCAGCTTGTCCATGTCGGGCTTCACCGGCGCGCCGGTCTCGGTGGCCAGCTCCAGCTTCTTGTCCGGGGTCATGGTCAGAACGCGCTTGGTGATGGTGAAGGGATAGTTGATGGAAGCGGGAGTGATGTCGTGGGAATACACCATGTTGGGGATGGCGGCCAGCTCGGTGCAGATGGCCTTGCCGATGTCGCTCTCCATCATGCCGCCCACCCAGCAGCCGATGCCGGCCTGACGGCAG
>CAZQJD010000105.1:0-6905 GCA_964593575.1 uncultured Oscillibacter sp. | reverse complement strand
AGGTGGAAGTCTGCTCTAAGTGTCACCCCTTCTTCACTGGCAAGCAGAAGCTGGTTGATACCGGCGGACGCGTGGCCAAGTTCAACAAGAAGTTCGGCCTGAACTAAGCGACACGTCACAAGATCCCCGTATCCGTAAGGATGCGGGGATTTTTTGCAGGTATTTTCGCATTTCCTTTGCAAATCCGCGGGAATGTCATATAATAGAACCGATCATTACTACACCATTGGACGGAGCGAGATGCCCCGGAAAGGAAGCTATGCAGGACACAAATCAGATCAGAGACAAGGTCGTACTGGCGGGTCTGAATTCCCCGGTACTGAAAAAAGACGAAAATGCCGATGAGATCACTATGGAGGAACTGGCCGCTCTGGTGGAGACTGCCGGCGCCGAGGTGGTTGGCACTGTGCTGCAGAATCGCGCCTCTCCGGACCCCCGCACCTTTATCGGCGAGGGTAAGGTAGCAGAGGTGAAGCTGTATTGCGAGAACACCCATGCCACCATGGTCATCTTCGACAATGACCTGTCGCCCTCTCAGCAGCGTGTGCTGACGGAGCTGCTGGGTGTGCAGGTGCTGGACCGCTGCGGTTTGATCCTGGACATTTTTGCCCAGCGGGCCAAGACCCGTGAGGGCCGTCTGCAGGTGGAGCTGGCGGAGTATAAGTATCTGCTGCCCCGCCTGACGGGTATGTGGACCCACCTGGAGCGTCAGGCCGGTACCAGCGGCAAGGGGCCCATCGGTTCCAAAGGCCCCGGCGAGACCCAGCTGGAGACTGACCGCCGCCTGATCCACAAGAAGATCGACAAGCTTCGGGCGGATCTGGAGGATGTGCGCCGTGTCCGCAGTACCCAGCGCCAGCAGCGCCGGAAAAACGAGATCCCCGTGGTGGCTATTGTGGGCTACACCAATGCGGGAAAATCCACACTGCTCAACAAGCTGACCGGCGCCGGCATTCCTGCCAATAACCGCCTGTTCGACACGCTGGATACCACCAGCCGTCTTCTGACGGTGAGCGATACCATGGATGTGGTCATCAGCGATACTGTCGGCTTTATCCGCAAGCTGCCCCACCAGCTGGTGGAGGCCTTCAAGGCCACGCTGGAGGAGCTGGAATACGCGGATCTGCTGCTCCATGTCATCGATGTGTCCAACCCCGAATGGCAGCAGCAGGCGCAGGTGGTGGAGAACCTCATCGTGGAGCTGGGCGCTTCTGAGCTGCCCCGCATCGATGTGTTCAACAAGTGCGACGCCGTACCTGCCGGCGAGATCATGCCCCACGGCGAGGATATCGTTTCAGTCTCCGCCCGCACCGGCGAGGGACTGGACCGGCTGATGGAACGCATCGACAAGCGGCTGGACAAGGGTACCCGCCGCTGTGTGATCCATATTCCCTACGACAAGGGTTCGCTGCTGGATGTGCTGTACCGTGAGGCCAAGGTGGAGAGCGTGGAATACAGCGAGACCATTGATGTGACAGCCGTCTGTGACCCCCGCGTATTGGGGCAGATGGCACCGTATATTCAGGAATAACCATTAGAATTCTGTATAGGAATATTGCTTTACAGTAACTGCAAGATATGCGTTGAATGGAGGATGATCGGCGTGAGCGAGTATCTGGTGCCCTTTGAGGATTCGGAAAGCGAATTTGTGGAGAAACGCTCCCGCTTTATCGGTTATGTCTGGCGGGTGGAGAGCGAGGCGGAGGCGCGTGCAAAGATCGAGGCTACCAAAAAGAAGCATTATGACGCCCGCCATAACTGCTGGTGTTATATCATTCGGGACGGCGGCGTAGTGCGCTACTCCGACGACGGAGAACCCCAGGGCACGGCGGGACAGCCGATGCTGAATGTGTTCCAGCGGGAGGACATCACCAATGTCTGCTGTGTGGTGACCCGGTATTTCGGCGGGATCCTGCTGGGCGCCGGAGGACTGGCCCGTGCCTACACCAAGGGCGCCAAGGATGCTCTGACGGCTGCAGGCGTCTGCCGCGTCAGCCTGTGGACGCTTTGGGACATTCCCTGCACCTATCCGCTCTTTGAGCGGGTGAAGCTGGAGGTGGAGGCCTGCGGCGGCATGGTGCGTTCCGTGGATTACGGAGCGGAAGTGACCATCCACGCGGCATTTCCCACCGGCGGCGCGGAGCAGTTCCAGCCCCGGCTGACGGAGCTTTCCGCCGGAAGTCTTGCCATGACCAAGGTGGGGGAGGAACGGCTCCCCGGACTGCGGGAAGAGATCTGAATACAGAACAGAAAACAGGGATCGGTTCAAAACGAACCGATCCCTGCTGCTGTTTTTCTGTGTTATTGCTTGAGTTTCAGTGTTTTTTCGTAGGCTGCGATGACGGCGTCCATGACTATACCGCGGAATCCGCCTTCCTCGAGTGTGCGGACACCCTGAATGGTGGTGCCGCCGGGAGAACAGACGGCGTCCTTCAGTACGCCGGGGTGCTTGCCGGATTCCAGCACCAGTTTGGCAGAACCCAGAACCATCTGTGCGGCCAGCTCCATGGCCTGTGCACGGGGCAGGCCGCAGGCCACGCCGCCGTCGGCAAGAGACTCGATGAACAGATCCACAAAAGCGGGGCCGCAGCCGGAGACTGCGCTGCCGGCGTCCATGAGTTTCTCCGGAAGAAGGGAGAGACGGCCGGAATCGGCCAGCGCTGCCAGAAATGCCTTTTCAGCGGCAGCGGGGACATTTTCGCTGAGGGTGTAGAGCAGCATACCCTCGCCGGTGGAGACCGGGGTGTTGGGCATGATGCGGATGACGGGATATTCACCGCCTGCCATTTCCCGGATGGAGGCAATGGTAAGGCCGGCGGCCATGGTCACCAGCACAAAGGGCGTCTCCCGCTTTGCCAGTGCCGGGGCAATATCGGCGAGGACATCCGCCATCATCTGGGGCTTCACGCCCAGAAAGATGAAGTCAGCGCTGACGGCCACAGCTTCGTTGTCCAGCGCCACGCAGCAGCCCAGCTCATCAGCCAGTGCCTTTGCCTTGTCTGCGGTGCGGTTGGTGAGGAACACCTGATCCGCGGAAACGGTTTTGCACACGGCTCGGGCAAGAGCACCGCCCATATTGCCGCAGCCGATAAATCCAAAGGTCGCCATAGTAAACCCTCGTTTCTCTTTCAGTGTAGCGGCTCAGCGCACCTGGCCTTCGCCGTAGATGACATATTTGCAGCTGGTCAGCTCTTCCAGACCCATGGGGCCGCGGGCGTGCATCTTCTGGGTGGAGATGCCGATCTCGGCACCAAGGCCGAACTCGCCGCCGTCAGTAAACCGTGTGGAGGCGTTGACATAGACTGCCGCCGCGTCCACGGTGTCCAGAAACTTCTGGGCGGTGAAATAGTTACGGGTGACGATGGCCTCGGAATGGCCGCTGGTGTGGTCGGCGATGAAGTCCATGGCTTCGGCGGCGTCCTTGACGATGCGCACGGCCAGCACATAGTCGCCGTACTCACTGTCCCAGTCCTCGTCCACGGCGGGGATACCCCGGCTGCCCAGAATGGCAAGGGACTTCTCACAGCAGCGCAGCTCCACACGCTTCTGATCCAGCAGGGGAACGGCCTTTTTCAGGAATTCCTCCGCCACATCCTCGGCGATGAGGACACACTCCGCGGCGTTGCACACGGAGGGACGGGAGCACTTGGCATTGAACAGGATCTCCGCGCCCATGTCCAGATCGGCCTCGCTGTCGATATAGATATGGCACACGCCCTCGCCGGTACGGATGACCGGCACGCTGGCGTTTTTGGCAACGGAGCGGATGAGACCCGCGCCGCCGCGGGGGATCAGCACATCCACATAGTCATTGAGATGCATCAACTCGTTGGCAGATTCACGTGATGTGTCCTGCACCAGAGAGACGCAGTCGGCAGGCAGTCCGGCAGATTCCAGAGCCTGCCGCATGAGCCGGACGGCACAGCGGTTGGAGCGGATGGCCTCCTTACCGCCCCGGAGGATACAGGTGTTGCCGGATTTCAGGCAGAGAACGGCGGCGTCGGCGGTGACATTGGGGCGTGCCTCATAGATGATGGCGATGACGCCCAGAGGAACCCGGCGGCGTCCGATGATGAGACCGTTGGGCCGGGTCTCCATGCGGGTGACGGTGCCGATGGGATCGGGGAGGGCGATGACCTGCCGGATGGCGTCGGCAATGCCGGCAATACGTGCCTCCGTCAGCGTCAGGCGGTCCAGCAGCGCTTCGCTGATGCCTGCCTCCTTAGCGGCGGCCACATCCTCGGCATTGGCGTCCAGCCATTCCTGCCGTCCGTTCCACAGGGCCTCTGCTATGGCGGCCAGTGCTTCGTTTTTCTTGGCGGTGCCGGCACAGGCCAGCACCCGTGACGCGGCTTTTGCGGCTGCGCCCTGCTGTTCGAGAATCGTCATATCAGTTTACTCCTTTTTTTGCGATAAAGCGTGTGCCGATGTCCTGCCCCTCCACGATGCCATAAAGATCCTTCATGCGTGCGCCGTTGGTGATGACCATATCACAGCCGGCATCCATGGCGATCTTCGCCGCGGAGAGCTTGGTGGCCATGCCGCCGGTGCCGCGCCATGTGCCGGCGCCGCCGGCCATGGAGAGGATCTCCGGGGTCAGGTCTTCCACACGATGCAGCAGCTTCGCGTTGGGATTGGCGTGGGGGTCGCTGTCGTAGAGGCCGTTGATATCGCTGAACAGCACCAGCAGGTCGGCATGGCACAGCTTGGCCACGATGGCGGAAAGGGTGTCGTTGTCGCCCAGCACCTTATGGTGTCCCGTCTCGATCTCGGCGGAGGAGACGGAGTCGTTTTCGTTGACAACGGGGATGACGCCCATTTCCAGCAGTGCTTCAAAGGTGCCGGACAGATGCTCCGCACGCTGGGGATCGTCCACATCGTCGCCGGTGAGGAGGATCTGTGCTACAGAGCGGTTGTACTCAGCAAACAGCTTGTCGTAAATATGCATCAGCCGGCACTGACCTACCGCGGCGGCGGCCTGCTTCATGCGAAGTTCTTTGGGGCGTTCCGGCAGAGCCAGCTTGGAGGTGCCCACGGCGATGGCACCGGAGGACACCAGGATCACCTGATGACCATAGCCGCTGAGGTCGGACAGTACGCGGATCAGTTCTTCCATACTGCGCAGGTTCACTGCGCCGGTATCGTGGGTCAGGGTGGAGGTGCCCACCTTTACCACGATGCGGTAACACGTTTTATTCCACATGATTCAAAAGCTCCTTGTTGATGGTCGCTATTTTATCAATATATCACAGCGTCAAAGAAAAAGAAAGCTGTGTAAAACGGAAATTATCGCAAAGAATACAGGAAGAAACTATGGAGAGTAACGGAGGCGATCTCTTGAGCGAAGAAACGAAACCCACAGAACCCATGGAGGAAAGCAGCGGTTCCGTGCCGGAACTGCACCGTATCGTGGATATGGGCAGCGCTGTTACCAGAACGGCTCACGGAAACATCCATTGTCTTACCATTGTGGGGCAGGTGGAGGGTCATGCGCTGGCAGCCCAGGGAACAAAGACCACCAAGTATGAGCACGTGATGCCGCTGCTGGCGGCACTGGAGGAGAATGATGACATTGCCGGTGTGCTGTTTCTGCTGAATACCATGGGCGGCGATGTGGAGGCTGGACTGGGGATCGCGGAGCTGATCGCCGGCATGAGCAAGCCTACGGTGTCGTTGGTGCTGGGCGGCAGCCATTCCATCGGCATCCCGCTGGCGGTGGCGGCGAAAACCAGCTTTGCCGTGCCCTCTGCAGCCATGACGGTGCATCCCGTGCGGATGAGCGGTACGATGATCGCGGCGCCCCAGACCTACAACTATTTTGACCGGCTGCAGGAACGCATCGTGGAGTTTGTAACATCCAACAGTCGGATCAGCCGGAAGGATTTTCTTGCCCTGATGCTGAAGATGGGAGAGCTGTCCTCGGATGTGGGCAGTGTTTTGTATGGACGGGAGGCCGTCTCCAAGGGGATCATTGACAGAGTAGGTGGTCTTTCCGACGCCCTGGCGGAGCTGTATCGGCAGATCGATGAGGCTGCCGAAGAAAGGAAAACGGAATGAACTGTGCACCGCCGACAAAAAGGTTGTCGGCGGTGTGTATTTTTACCGGGAGAAGCGGTAAAATCTCCTTGAAAAGCCAGCCTTTCTCTGGTAGTATATATTGGATATAGTATCAGCTTGGCTGAGAAGCCGACAGAGGTGAAAGAGTGTACTTAAAAGCATTGGAGATTCAGGGATTCAAATCGTTCCCTGATAAAACAGTTCTGAATTTTGGTGAGGATATCACCGCCATTGTGGGACCCAACGGCAGCGGCAAATCCAATATTTCCGACGCCATTCGCTGGGTCATGGGTGAGCAGAGCACCAAGAGTCTGCGCGGCGCCAAGATGGAGGACGTGATCTTCGGCGGTACGGCCAAGCGCAAGCAGGCCAATTTCGCGGAAGTGACGCTGGTGCTGGACAATACCAGCCATATTTTCCCCGCAATGGAGGAGGCCGAGGTGGCCGTTACCCGCCGCTATTACCGAAGCGGTGAGAGTGAGTATTATATCAACCGCCAGTCTGTACGTCTGCGTGACGTGACGGAGCTGTTCATGGACACCGGCATGGGCAAGGAGGGCTACTCCATCATCGGCCAGGGTCGTATCGATGAGATCCTCTCCACCCGCAGCGCGGACCGCCGTGAGATATTTGAGGAGGCCGCCGGTATTTCCAAATACCGCCACCGCAAGGAGGAGACGGAGCGGAAGCTGCAGCGTACCGAGGAGAATCTGGTGCGCATCAACGACAAGATCGCCGAGCTGGAGCTGCAGGTGGAGCCCCTGCGGGAGCAGGCGGAAAAGGCAAAGAAATATCTGGTCCTCCGCGATGAGCTGCGCGTGCTGGAGATTTCCGTCTGGCTCAGCAAT
>CAZQJD010000104.1:0-6930 GCA_964593575.1 uncultured Oscillibacter sp. | reverse complement strand
TTCTTATCAGTATAAATACCTTCCCCTTTTGGGCAGTCCAGAGGTTTCAAAAGGGGAAGTGCAGAAGTGGGATTTTCACAGGTCTTGACCTTGGGCACCTGGGGATCTTCGGGCGGTGTTTCCTCTGTGTCATTATCGGCAGAGACGAAATTTTTGACGTAGATTTTGGCGGGCTTGCCCTGTCCCTGCTTGGCCCGTTCAATGAGGGCGTACTTCTCCAGCTCGGCAAGCAGGCGGACGGCCTTGTTATGGCCGCAGGCAAGGGTATCCTGTATCTCGTCAAGGGTGAAGTAAATGAACACGCGGTTTCCATTGTCCAGCCAGCCGCTTTGCAGGGACAGGCCCATGCGGTCGAGCATGAGGCCATAGAGCAGCTTGGCGTCAGTGGACAGGCCGTGAAAACGGGCGTCTTTTATCAGTGCCCGTGGGATACGGAAAAAGCTGAATTGTCCGGCCTCGCCGCTGTGGAAGTAGTTAGGATTTGACATGGTAGTATCCTCCTTTGAATAGGGAAAGGCCACGATTTTGCAATCGTGGCCTTTCGGTCTGTTTCGTTTTGTCACATTGGCGCAGTTTCTTGGTGACTGCCTTGTAATTTATCGTTTTCGGTCTTGTGCTTTATCAGTCACCATCTTCAGGCAGGCAGCTCTTTCATCACGGTCTCCCGCCCAGATCCTCCAGATCGGCGGCGGGAATGTCGTTTTCCAGATTGTCTCTGGCCAGATCCGTATCGATCACCGGATAGATGCCTTCCGGGATGGGACGCTCCGCATCCCAGAGCTCTCCGGAAAATTCCGGCACGGGTCGCTGGGTATCCATTCTTCCTCACCTCGCAGACAGTATGGGCGGAAACCCGCCTCATCATACCACTGCAATGCGATCATTCCAGAATGTTGCTGGTGATGTAATCCACGCCCATGTCCATCACACGGGCAGCGTCTTCGGGCGTATCCACCGTCCAGACATTCACTTCCAGTCCCTCGGCGTGGATGCGCTCCACCATTTCACCTGTCAAGGCGATATGCTTCACATCCAAGTCCATACGGTACTTTTTCAGAGTTTCCAGCACCGCGTCCGGATCTTCGATTCTGCTCAGCAGATACTGCGCCTTCTGCTGGGGGTACTTGGCCCGCAGGGCAATGAGGTTATCCAGACTGAAGGAAATGAAAACGGTTTTGGCCAGATAGTCGTGATCCAAGACGATCTCCGCGATCTCCCAGACAGCTTCGTCGGGCATACGGTTCTTCAGCTCCAGCACCGCCACCTTGTCGTACTTTTTGCAGATGGAGATGTATTCATCCAGCGTCGGCAGACACAGGTCGCCTCTGGGCAGCTCGGTGCCCACGTCGGCGAGCCGCAGCTGACGCAGGGTGGCCATGTCCGTTTCCTCCACCACCAGCTCCTGACCGGCCACCCGTGTGGTGGTGTCGTCATGGATGATGACATACTGCCCGTCCGCCGTGCGGTGCACATCGGTCTCAATACCGAAGTAGCTGCGGTTGCCCGCCGCCACAAAAGCCGCGCAGGTGTTTTCCCGCTCCAGACCGCTGAGACCTCTGTGGGCGATCATGCGGGGCTTGGGCATTGCGATCTTAATGGTATTCATATTGCGACCTCCCAATGGTTTGATACAGTCTATTATACGGCACGGGCCACGTTCTTTGCAACGACCAATGCCACGCCGGTGCCTGCGATATCCTCGCAGATCACATCGCCGATGGCAACGGGCGCCTCCACCCGCAGCGTCTTGACAGCTTCCGCAACGGCGAAGATGGAACCCTTGGGCACATCCTCACGGGTCTTGACGGAGACCACGGGCAGCACGCCGCCCGTAAGCGCCACGGTGCCGGTAAAACGGCGGACAGGCGCGGTGCACTCCGTGCGGGCATAGGCCGCGCCGCGGGGGCAGGTGTTTCCGGTGACCGTCAGCACATCACCCTCGCCGGAAACATGCAGTGCGCAGCCGAGGGGGCAGCCAATACAGGTCAGATCACGTTCCATAGGTCAATCCTCCTCAATGCACACAATGATTTCTTTGGCATCGGCGGGAATGCTGTCCCGCTTGATGATGACGAATTCCATTTCGCCCGGCGCCAGCACACGCTTCTTTTTCTGCAGCAGCCGCTGCTTGCCGCAATACACGGCAATGCTGCGGTCACGCATAGGCTCTGCCACACGGAACCGTACCGTCAGAGAATCCGGCATGGTATCAATGCAGACGCGCTGGGGGACGGTGTATCGCACGCCATTCATGCCGCGAATGGCGACCTCCTGCTGTCCCTTCCGCCTACCCAGCACATATTCCGCAGCGCTTTCACCGGCATGCCCTGCTTCCCGTGACACGAAGTCCACCAGATCGTGGACGTGGAGCACATTGCCGCAGGCAAAGACGCCGGGCAGCGATGTGGAGAAGTCATCGGACACGACAGGGCCGCCGGTGACCCGGTCGATCTCAATGCCGGCCGCCTTGGTCAGCTCGTTTTCCGGCAGCAGACCCACAGAGAGCAGCAGCGTATCGCAGGGGATGTATTCCTCCGTGCCGGGGATGGGCTTCCGGGCAGCGTCCACCTCTGCAAGGGTGACGCCCTCCAGCCGCTCCTTGCCGTGGATATCCACCACGGTATGGCTGAGCTTCAGAGGGATGTTGAAATCGTCCAGACACTGGACGATATTCCGCTTCAGGCCGCCGGAATACGGCAGCACCTCCGCCACCGCCTTGACCCTCGCGCCCTCCATGGTCATGCGGCGGGCCATGATGAGGCCGATGTCGCCGGAGCCGAGGATCACCACCTCACGGCCGGGCATCAGACCCTCCATGTTCACAAGACGCTGGGCAGCACCGGCAGAATAAACACCGGCACAGCGGAAGCCGGGGATGTTCAGAGCGCCGCGGGAGCGCTCACGGCAGCCCATGGCCAGCACAACGGCGTCCGCCTGCAGCTGCTCCAGGCCATTCTCGCGGCTGGTACAGGTCACCACCAGCTCACGGGAAACGTCCAGCACCATGGTGTTCAGCCGAACCTGAATACCCAGCGGGGCGATCTGTTCCATGAAGGCCGCCGCATACTCCGGGCCGGTCAGCTCCCTGCCGAAGGTATGCAGACCAAAGCCGCTGTGGATGCACTGGTTGAGAATACCGCCCAGCTCACGGTCACGCTCCAGAATAAGCACCTGCTCTGCGCCGCGCTTTTTGGCGGCAATGGCAGCGGCAAGACCGGCAGGGCCGCCGCCGATCACGACAATATCAAAACGCTCCATCAGAAAACCTCCTTTGTCTTGCCGGAAAGCAGTCTGGATGCGCCGCCGGACTTGGTCAGCTCCGTGGGGGATACGCCCAGTTCACGGGACAGGAGCTCCATGACGCGGGGTGCGCAGAAGCCGCCCTGACAGCGGCCCATGCCCGCGCGGGTACGGCGCTTCACGCCGTCCAGCGATCTTGCGCCGGGAACGCGGCGGATGGCGTCCACGATCTCGCCCTCGCTGATCTCCTCGCAGCGGCAGATGATATTGCCGTAAGCAGGGTCCTGTTCCACATACTTCCGGCGCTCTCCCAGCGTGAGGGCGCGCAGATCCACGATTCCCTTCCGGGTGGAAACGAAGTCCGCTTTCTCCGCGGCCTTCAGCTTTCCGGCCGCCCAATCGGCAGCCTCCTGACCCAGTGCGGGGGCAGCGGACAGGCCGGGCGACTCGATGCCGCAGAGGTCAAACCAGCCTTCGGCACTCTCACCCACCAGGAAATCCACATTCTCTCTTACGATATGGGCGCGCAGCCCAGCAAAAGAGGTAATAATATCCCGCACCGGGAGATTCGGGACGCTGAGGGCAGCGGTGGTCAGCGCCGTTTCCAGTCCGGCGGCAGTGGTATTGGTACCGTCCCGCTCCGGAATGTCCTCGGCAGTGGGACCCACCAGCAGATTCCCGTGAACGGTGGGCGTCACCAACACACCCTTCCCCATTTTGCTCGGCAACTGGAAAATAGTCCGGGAAACCAAACCGCCATCACACTTGTCAAACAGGCAGTACTGACCGCGGCGGGGCACGATGTTCACCTGCTCGGTGCAGATCTGGTTATGCAGCAGATCGCTCATGACGCCGGCGGCATTGATCACCAGCCGTGCCTCAAAGCTGCCCTTGCCGGTCTCCAGCAAATAGCCGGAATCGGTGCGGGAAACGGTCTGCACCTCGGTATCAAAGAAAAACTCCACGCCGTTGGCAGCCGCATTCTCCGCCAGCGCATACGTCAGGTTGAAGGGACACACGATGCCGCCGCTGGGCGCCCAGAGAGCCGCCACCACAGCGTCCGAAAGCGCCGGCTCCAGTTCTCTGGCTTCGTCACCGGAAAGGATCTGCAGACCGGGAACGCCGTTTTTCTCTCCGTTCTCCAAAAGGGTCTGCAAATGGGGGAGCTCCTCCCGGTCAAAGCAGAGCACCAGGGAGCCGTTGCGCCGGAACGGAAAATCCAGTTCTTTGCTCAGTGTCTCCATCATTTCGTTACCCCGGACATTGTACTTGGCCTTGTTGCTGTCGGGTGCGGCATCAAATCCGGCGTGGACAATGGCACTGTTGGCCTTGGATGTGCCGCAGCAGACATCCTCCGCCCTTTCCAGCACACAGACACGAAGCTGGTAGCGGGACAGATACCGGGCCGCCGCACAGCCAACCACACCGGCTCCCACAATTGCTACATCATACATAGTAATCCTCTCCTTCAGTACAAAAAAAGAGCTACACAAACAAGACGCAGTCTCCTGCATCCCCTTTGCATAGCTCTCTTACTCATCATGCAATATGCTGTATTTCATGCGGCAGAGCGATTCACACCCTGTCCCCTTCTCCTGCGTTATACCAGAAAACACGCCGCATGTCAAGACAATCTTTCCGCAAAAGCCATCCTGCAGCTGTATTCTGTGCCCATCAGGCCTGGATCACCTGAATGGCCACGCAGCCGGGGCCGCCCTGGGTAATGAAGGCCGGACTCAGCGGCAGGATCTCATACACAGCATCCGGAATGGCTGCACGCAGCTCCTGCAGGGCATTCTCCGCCACCTGTCTTGCGTCGGCGTGAGAGATGTACACGCGCCAGCCCTTGCCCACGCCCAGCTTATCCAGCGCCTTGCTGACAAACTTGACGCCCTGCGGGAATCCGCGGCGGATACCGGCGATGGTCAGCCGGCGGCCATCCTCCGTCTGGGTCATCACCGGCACCAGACTGGCCGCCTTGCCCACATAGGACACCAGCGGGGACAACCGTCCGCCCCGGCGCAGATACTCGAAGTCGGCAGGCATCAGGAAGCTCTTGGCCGTATCCATTTTGGCTTCCAGCCGTGCCTTGATCTCCCTGGCGGAATGTCCGTTCCTTGCCCACTCCACAGCTTTTTCCACCAGATAGCGGTGAGGGCCGCACAGGGTACGGCTGTTGATGACGGTGATGCCCACCTTGTTTTCACAGAGCTCGGCAGCGGCCACAGCACTGTCATAGGTTCCGGACAGTCCGGCTGCCATGGCAACATTCACGATCTCATCCTCTGAACATGCCTCATACAGCTCCAACACCTCGCCCACGGCAGGCTGGCTGCTGACGGGCAGATGGCCCTGACGGATGATGGCCACAAAATCCTCGGAGCTGATCTCGTCAAACTCACGGTAGGTCTGGCCGTTGATGGTAACAGACAGCGGAGCTACGGCAAAGCCGGCCTCCTTTGCCTGCGCTGTGGAATACAGCGTGGAGGTATCGGATACGATGCGAACCATAAGAATGCGACCCCTTTTTTCAGACAGGTTTTTAAAAAACCCGTTACACAATTTTCATTATCCATCATACCTTCTAAAGCCAGTTCTGTCAATGAACAATCTGCAAATTGTGGCAGATTTCCATGGGATTCTCCTGCAAACGGAAAAATGCCGCCGGGAAGCCGGCGGCATTTGGCCTGTATGAAGGAATCAGATCACAAGGAAGGTGCAGGTGCCGGGCGCCAGCTCCACGGTACCGGCGCTCTGCGCCACGCCCTCCAGCGCGGGGAGCACATCGTTTTCGCCCAGCTCCAGCGCCACACCGTTCAGCTGCATTTTGCGGCTGCGCAGCTTTCCGTCGCCGGACAGAGTATAGCGAACAGCAGCCTGCGGCAGCTCCACGGTGGTGGTCTCCGTGGAGTTGTTGATGATGAGATAGACGACGCCTTCCTTGCCGTCCTTGCGGGAGTGGGCATAGACATGGGCGCCCTCGCGGATCTCCTCACCCGTGGCGTACACGGTGCTGCCCATCAGACGGTTCCACAGCAGCACGGCAAAGTAGTTGGGACGCGGCTCAAAGGTGCCGTGCTTCAGGAAGCCGTAGTCGGAGGATGCCAGCGTGTTGTGGAAGATCACGCCGTCGGTGACGGTGCAGAACTCGCCCAGCTCGTTGAGGGTGCGGGGAACATCCATATAGGTGGACGCCCAGGTATTGCCGCCGCAGCCGGCGTCGCCGGACTCAGTGACCCACATCTGGCCGCCGGGCACATACTTGTCGCGGCGATCAACGTACTGGCGGGCACAGTTGGCGGCAACCGCCAGATACTTCTCGCTGAAGCAGGCCTCCACAGGCCAGTGGCCGCCCATGGCAGCGCCGCGCTCGGAAACGCCGTTGTAGTAGTGGTAGCTGAACACGTCCATGGGGACCTTGTAATCGCCCAGCAGAGCCTCAGTGGTGACCATCTCAAAGCCGGCCGCCATACCGCCGCCTGCGCCTTCCAGTGCACCGAACAGATTGATGTCGCCCACGGTGCAGGGGCCCACAAACAGGCACTCAGGATAATTCTCACGCAGCCATGCGCCGAAGCGGTCGTGGTCGCGGGCGTGGTCGGCAGCGGTGTAGCCCTTGGGAAAACCGGACAGGGCGATGAGGTTGGGCTCGTTGGTGAATTCCGCGGCGGAGATGGGCACGCCGTACTC
>CAZQJD010000103.1:3681-6935 GCA_964593575.1 uncultured Oscillibacter sp. | reverse complement strand
ATTCCGGCCTGAATATTGACACAAAGCCCAGCGTGGTGCTGATCATCGGCGTCAACGGTGTGGGTAAGACCACCTCCATCGGCAAGCTGGGGCATCAGCTGAAGGCGCAGGGTAAGCGGGTGCTGTTCTGCGCCGGCGATACCTTCCGTGCTGCGGCTGCGGATCAGCTGCAGATCTGGGCGGAGCGTGCAGGCTGTGAGCTGGTGCGTCAGAAGGAAGGCGCGGACCCCGGCGCGGTGCTGTTTGACGCACTGCAGGCCGCCAAGGCTCGAGGTGTGGATGTGGTGCTGTGCGATACCGCCGGCCGTCTCCACAACAAGGCCAATCTGATGAACGAGCTGAGTAAGCTCTCCAAGATCATTGACCGGGAGTGTCCCGGCGCATCCCGTGAGACACTGCTGGTGCTGGATGCCACCACCGGGCAGAACGGGCTGATCCAGGCTCGTACTTTTAAGGAAACCGCCGGACTGACCGGCATCATCCTGACCAAACTGGACGGTACGGCAAAGGGCGGCATTGTGGTGCCCATTGCCCGGGAGCTGGGTGTTCCCGTGAAATATGCCGGCGTGGGGGAGGGTATCGATGATCTGCGTCCCTTCAACGCCCGGGATTACGTGGAAGCAATTATCTGACGGCGGATAGGGAGGAATCATAAATGGCTGAGAAATTTGTGCTGGCGACCCATAATCCGGGCAAGCTGAGAGAAATGGCGCAAATTCTTGAGAGGCTCCATGTGGAAGTGGTCATGCCCACTGATCTGGGAATCAATGTGGATGTCGAAGAAACCGGCGCCACCTTTGCCGAGAATGCCATGCTGAAGGCCAAGGCTGTCTGCGCGGCCTCCGGTTTGCCTGCCATTGCCGACGATTCCGGCCTGTGCGTGGATGCCTTGAACGGCGGTCCCGGCGTGTATTCCGCCCGCTATGGCGGCGAGGGACTGGACGACATTGGCCGCTATCGGCTGCTGCTGAACAGCCTGCGTGGCGCTACCACCCGAGCGGCACACTTTGCCTGTGCCGTGGCCTGCGCATTCCCCAATGGGGATGCGCTGACGGCGGAAGGACGCTGCGACGGAGCCATCGCCTTTGCACCCATGGGCGAGGGCGGCTTTGGTTACGACCCGGTGTTTTTGGTGCCGGAAATGCGGAAAACCTTTGCCCAGATGACGGCGGAGGAGAAGAGCGGCATTTCCCACCGCGGCCGCGCCATGGAAAAATTTGTAGAAAAACTGGAAACTTATCTGGCGAAATAAACGTCAGTATCTTCAAGCAGAAATGTTCGCCGCCCGGCGGAGTGAAAGGAAAAAACAAAACGATATGGAATTGACAAGTAAGCAAAGAGCGCAGCTGCGTGGCCTGGCCAATACTATGGACACGATCCTGCAGGTGGGCAAGGACGGAATCAATGAGAATCTGGTAAAGCAGCTGGACGATGCACTGGAGGCCCGTGAGCTGGTTAAATGCCGCGTGCTGGAAAATTCTCTGCTGACGGCACGGGAGGCCTGTCAGGAGCTGTGTGTTCTCACCCGCAGCGAGCCGGTGCAGGTCATTGGTACGAAGTTCGTGCTGTATCGTACCAGCCATACGATCCCCCGTGAGAAGCGCATCGAGTTGGTGACGGCGGGCCAGAGAAAGACGGTCAAGACGGTCAAGAGCGAAAAGGCCGCGCCCAAGGCTGCCAAGGCCGGCGCAAAGAGCAATAAGCCGGCGGCGAAGTCTGCGGTCAGAAAGCCTGCTGCCCGCAAGAGCGGAAAAAAGTAACCCAAAAGAAGCAAAAACCGGGCATATGCCCGAAATCAACATGGAGGAAGCGCGTATGCGGATCGGTATTTACGGCGGAACCTTCAACCCGCCGCATTTGGGACATCTGACGGCGGCGGAATGTGTATTTCGGATGCTGAAACTGGACAAGCTGTTGCTGATCCCTGCGGGGCTGCCGCCGCATAAAGCTTTGCCGGAGGGAAGTCCCACAGCGGAGCAGCGGCTGGAGATGACCTGCCTTGCCTGTGAACAGCTGGGTTTGGGTGAACAGGCGGAGGTATTGGATCTGGAGCTGCGCCGGGAGGGCAAGAGCTTTACCTCTGATACGCTGGCAGCCATCCATGAACGCTGGCCTGACGCGGAGCTGTGGCTGCTGATGGGAACGGACATGTTCCTGACCCTTCAGGCGTGGCATAAGCCGGAAGCCATTCTGAAGCTGGCCGGTATTGCTGCTTTTGGCAGAACCGAGGCGGATACGGAGGAACTGTTTTCCATCCAGCGTGAGTATCTTTACAAGACCTATCCCGGCGCCAGAATTTTTACACTGACCATTCCGGGCGTGGTGGATATTTCCTCCACGGAGCTGCGTGAACGGTTGGTGAAGGGTGACGGCAGCCATCTGCTGGCGCCTGCCGTATACGGATATATCCTGCGAAATGGACTGTACGGTACGGTAGCGGATCTGAAGCATCTGACACTGTCTCAGCTGCGTCCTGTGGCGCTGAGTTATCTGAAAAACAAGCGAATTCCCCATGTGCTGGGAACGGAGCAGGAGGCCATCCGGCTGGCGCTGCATTACGGCGCCGATGTGAACAAGGCGCGGGTGGCGGCACTGCTCCACGACTGCACCAAAAAGCTGGAGATGGACGATCAGATGGCCCTTTGCCGGAAGTACGGCGTCCGGCTGGATGAACTGGAAAAGAGGGCGTTGAAGCTGCTTCACTCCAAGACCGGTGCGGAGATCGCCCGTGATGTCTTCGGCGTGGATGAGGAGATCTATCAGGCCATCAACTGGCATACCACTGGGCGCACTGGTATGAGTCTGCTGGAAAAGATCATCTATATGGCAGATTATATTGAGCCTACCCGCGATTTTGATGGCGTAGATGAACTGCGCAGAGTTACATATGAAGATCTGGATGCCGGTTTAGAGATGGGCCTTAGCATGACGGTGGAGGATATGCGCCGGAGAGGAAATGTTGTCCATTCAGCAACTTTGGCGGCATTGGATGAATTGAAAGGAAAACGGCTGTGAGTGACGAAGTAAACAATATGGATCAGTCCGAAGCAAAGCAGCGCCAAACAGGGATGTTCGAGGTTGAGTTGACGGAAGCAGAGCTGGCGGAGATCGCGATGACCGTGGCAGAATTGTCGAAGGTTAAATTGACCGAAGCGGAAGCGCCGAAGGACGAACAGACCGAAGCGGAAGCACCGAAGGACGAACAGACCGAAGCGGAAGCACCGGAGGACGAACAGACCGAAGCGGAAGCACCG
>CAZQJD010000103.1:0-3581 GCA_964593575.1 uncultured Oscillibacter sp. | reverse complement strand
AGCACCGGAGGACGAACAGACCGAAGCGGAAGCACCGGAGGACGAACAGACCGAAACGGAAGCACCGGAGGGCCAACAGACCGAAGCGGAAGCACCGGAGAGTGAGCAGCCTGAAATGGATCCGCATGAGAGAAGAGGCTGGCGGCTGACAACAGCACAGAAGTGGCTTGCAGCCATCTGTGTAGTGCTGGCGATCTGCGTTCTGGGTGTGATTGGGTATCGGTCACTGTTCGAGGAGCCGGAGATCCCAACGGTGGACAACAAGAAGCCGCCTGTGTTCGCGACGCAGGATGGGAGCAGCTCCGAGGAACCGGTAGAGGAGATCGTGTACGAAGGCCCTGTGCCGAAAACCTACGGTGAGCGCAAGTCGGATAAGTATTACACGATCCTGATCTTGGGACGCGATACCGGCGGCGGCGGAAATACCGATACGATGCTGCTGGCCAGCTATGACGTTACCAATCAAAAAGCCACGGTGATGTCCATTCCGCGGGATACGATGGTCAATGTCAGCTGGGACGGAAAGAAGATCAATTCCGTATACAACAGCTATGGACAAGGCAATAAGGGACTGCAGGCGGTTTACAGGGAGATATCCCAGCTGGTTGGTTTTGAACCTGACTATGAGATCGTGGTGGAATGGGAGGCTGTGGGCGCCATGGTGGATGCCATCGGCGGCGTTTGGTTTGACGTTCCGTATACCATGGATTACCATGATCCTTATCAGGATCTGGTCATTGAGCAGGAGAAGGGCTATCGCCTGCTCAGCGGTGAGGATGCCATGCAGGTAATCCGCTGGCGCAAAAATGATGCGGACAGTCCGCACGGCTACCACGGCGGCATCGGGGATTCCGGCCGCATGAAAATGCAGCAGAACTTCCTGAAGGCCGTGATCGTACAGATGCTGAAGGCAGAGAATGTGGCTCGGATCAGGGAAATCGCCAAAGTGTTTGAGGAGAATGTACAGACCAGTCTGTCCTTTACAAACATCCTGTGGTTTGGTTTGCAGGCGGTTCAGGGGGGACTGAGTGTAGAGGATGTGTCCTTTGTCACCATGCCATATACCTATGCCGATGTATATAGCCGGAATCTCACGGAGCGGCTGGGAACGTATTCTACATTGGCGTATGTGGTACCCAAGGCAGAGGAGCTTCTGAAGCTGGTAAATGAATCGCTGAATCCCTATAAAGAGGCATTTACACTGGAGGATCTGGACATCATGTATGTCAATCCGGACGGCAGCATTGGCTCTACCTCCGGCCAAGTCGCGGATAAGGAGGCGGCTCTTCCGCCGCCCACGCCCCCGGACCCCGGGGAGAGCGAGACAGCGGCTGGAACAGAGACCGGTATTCCAGAGAACTCTGCCGAAGTGCCGACTGAGAAGCCGGGCGAAAGCAATACAACAGAAAGCACGGAGTCTGTTATGCCGGAGATCATGGTGACAGAGGCTCCTGCACAACCAGATACAACTGCCGGTAGTAACACCTGAAACCGACGTTCAACGACAGAAAGGATGAATGAATATGACACCGAAGGAAATGGCGCTGGCTGCCGCAAAGGCGCTGGATGAGAAAAAGGGAATTGGCGTCTCTGCCATCGAGGTCACAGATCTGACCAGCCTGGCGGATTACTTTGTTTTTGCCACCGGTAATTCCAATACGCAGATCAATGCTCTGTGCGGCTCGGTGGAGAAGGCGCTGGATGAGCAGGGCGTACATGTCCTGCGGCGTGAGGGGTACCGTGACGGTACCTGGGTGCTGCTGGATTACGGCGATATCGTGGTGCATGTGTTCAACGCCGAGGCCAGAGAGTTCTATTCTCTGGAGCGTCTGTGGAGCGACGGTGTTCCCGTAGATCTCAGCAGCGTTCTGACAGCGGACTGATGGGCTGCGGGTGGGAAAACCGCAGAACAGACTTGACAAAACAACCGATTACCCATAGAATAGTATGCGTTCAGCAACGATGATGGGAAAAACGCAGGAGTCTTCCGTCCTCAGAGAGCCGGCGGCGGTGCAAGCCGGTGGGGAAGTCCTGTGATACTGGTCCCGGAGTTTTTCGCCTGAGGTTTTCCACTTAGGGTGAAACGGTTCAGCCCCGTTACAGGCACGGTCCCATGGATCACTGAGGGTCATTCGGCAACGGGTGACCGAATCAGGGTGGTAACGCGTATCCAACGCCCCTGAGCCATTGGCTCAGGGGCGTTTTTTACAGGGAAATACTTTCATAGAAAGATGAAGGAGAAGCATAATGAAGTACGATTTTACAACCATTGAAAAGAAGTGGCAGGACAAGTGGCAGGAGGCAAAGCCCTACGCTGCTGTCACCGGTGACAAGACCCGGGAGAAGTTTTTCGGTCTCATCGAGTTCCCTTATCCCTCTGCACAGGGGCTGCACGTAGGCCACGCCCGCCCTTTCACCGCAATGGACGTGATCTGCCGCAAAAAGCGTATGCAGGGTTATAATGTTTTGTTCCCCATCGGCTTTGACGCCTTTGGTCTGCCTACCGAAAACTATGCCATCAAGAACCATGTCCATCCTGCCAAGGTGACCCAGGAGAACATTGCCAACTTCACACAGCAGCTGCATGCGCTGGGTTATTCCTTCGATTGGGACCGCGTGGTGGACACTACTGACCCTACCTATTATAAATGGACCCAGTGGATATTCCTGCAGCTGTTCAAGAAGGGACTGGC
The DNA here is from genome assembly GCA_964593575.1 of uncultured Oscillibacter sp. GTDB lineage: Bacteria > Bacillota > Clostridia > Oscillospirales > Oscillospiraceae > Oscillibacter. The sequence continues at coordinate 888 of CAZQJD010000103.1, read as the reverse complement.
CTATAAGGCCTCCATGCCTGTTAACTGGTGTACCAGCTGCAAGTGCGTTCTGGCCAATGAAGAGGTGGTGGAAGGCGTCTGTGAGCGCTGCGGCAGCGCTGTTATCCGCAAGGAGAAGAGCCAGTGGATGCTGAAGATCACGGAGTATGCTGACCGTCTTATCGACGATCTGGACGATGTGGACTATATTGAGCGCGTGAAGATCCAGCAGCGCAACTGGATCGGCCGCAGCGAAGGTACGGAGGTGGCCTTCACCGCTACCAACGGCGACGATATGACCGTTTACACCACCCGCTGCGACACGCTGTTTGGTGTTACCTATATGGTGCTCTCTCCAGAGCATCCCTATATGAAGAAGTGGAAGGATCAGATCACCAACTGGGATGAGGTCAGCGCCTATATCGAAGCGGCTGCCCATAAGTCTGATATGGAGCGTACGGAGCTGAGCAAGGATAAGTCCGGCGTTCGTATTCAGGGCATCGAGGCGGTTCATCCCGTCACCAAGAAAAACATCCCTGTTTTCGTTTCTGACTACGTTCTGATGGGTTACGGTACCGGTATCGTCATGGGCGTACCCGGTCACGACCAGCGCGACTGGGACTTCGCTACAAAGTTCGGCCTGCCCATCATCGAGGTAGTCCAGGGTGGTGACATCACCAAGGAAGCCTTTGTTCTGAAGGATGACACCGGCATCATGGTCAACTCCGACTTCCTTAACGGCTTGACTGTCAAAGAGGCGATCCCCGCTATGAAGGCCTGGGTCACCGAACATGGTATCGGCCATCCCAAGACCAACTTCAAGCTGCGTGACTGGGTGTTCTCCCGCCAGCGTTACTGGGGCGAGCCCATTCCTCTGGTGAACTGCGAGAAGTGCGGCTGGGTGGCTCT
>CAZQJD010000102.1:0-7050 GCA_964593575.1 uncultured Oscillibacter sp. | reverse complement strand
GGACTTTACTGCCGTTGGCCAGCTCATCCGCCTGATGCGCCTCATTATTGGGTTTATGCTCCTCCTACTCGATTGCGGTCAAAAGCCTAGCTTAATGACATTGCTTTCCTACCAGGGGCCTTTTTTTGTACTGTCCGCACAATCTGGGGCAGTTCAAACATTTCGGAAGGCTCTCTGTGTGCTTTACTACAGGATCAGCAGCAAACCCAGGGCGAACAGCAGTTCCTCGTCGGCATCTTCCTTGAAAAGAAGAAACAGTAGCAACAACAATAGAAGGTCGCCGGTATTCACGTTTTCCAAATGGAAACGATCCAGCAGTCGTCGAAGTGTTTTGGAGAGACTGTCGTCAAAGCTGTTGTTGGGCCGCTGGGGTGGCGGCAGAGTTGGAGGCTGCAAATGTGATTCCTTGCGCGGAGGATCCTGACTCCTTTCTTCGTGCCGCGGTATGTCCGGAAAGACGGCGGCCTTGCCGGGAACAGTTGACGATGGGGGAGTGGGGGCGTCGGTTTCAGGGATGCGGGTGTAAACACCGCGGTCATTGCGAATATAGCGGTTATACACCATCAACCCTCCCAACCTGCAAATAGTTTCTTTCCGATGTGCAGCAGTTTTGCCAGCTGCAAAGCACGCTCGACCCGTGCCTGCCGCTCCTGCTTCAGGTATGGACGCAACGCGTACAGAAGTGTTCTGGCGCTGGAATTGTTGTCAGAACCCAACTCCTGGATCACAGGCAGCAGCCGCATCAACAGCTTGGGGTCCAGACCGCCGGTCAGTGAGGAAAGAAGATCTCCACTGGGCGCTGGTGTTGGCTGGGGCGGAGGCGACGGTGGCGGCTGTGATTGAACAGGAGCGGCTGCGCCGGAAAGAGTCTGCGCCATTTGCATGATCTGCGCCATACGATCCGGGTCGGACAACAGCGCATTCAGTTTCTCATCAAATTCCGACACGCTGCCGCCTCCTGCATATTATTTTTGCGCGGCATCACTGATGCGTTTTGCCAGCGCCGCGCCCTCTGGACTTGTCATGACCTGCCGGATCATCTGCATCATTTCGTTGATGTTGCCTCTGGAGGCGTTCTGGGCGGCCCTCTGCAGCGCGGCTCCCTGATCGGCCTGCGTCAGCATCTCCATGAGCCGCCGGCCATCCTGGGACTGAAACAGCGCCTGTGCGGCAGCAGGATTTGCCTGCAGGGCCTCTATGGTTCGCTTCATATTCTCGTCCATACGCATACTCCTTCCGATTGACCGAAGCTGGATCTATTGCACAGTACAGTATATGCCCGGAAAAGGAAAATGTGTCTGCCGACCGGCAGACACATGGTACGATTATTTGCGTTTTCCTTTCTTTCCTGCGCTGCAGTCGCTGCGCAGCGGGCAGCTTTCGCATTTTGGAGAGCGTGCGCTGCAGATATCCCGTCCGAACAGAACCATTCGATGACAGAAATCCGAGGACTCTTCCGGCGGCAGTACCTGCCGCAGCTGACGTTCTACCTGCAGAGGATCCTTGCTGCCATCAGTGAGTCCCAGCCGTCCGGTGATGCGGATACAGTGGGTGTCACACACATAGGCCGGCTGATGATAGATATCACCCAGAATCAGATTGGCCGTTTTGCGTCCGATGCCGGGGAGGGCGGTCAGTTCCTCCATGGTGCCGGGCACCTTTCCACCGTGCTGTTCCAGCAGCATCCGGGCGCAGGCTACCAGATCTCTGGATTTGGCATTGTAAAAGCCGCAGGAATGAATATAAGTACCCACCTCCGCCGGATCTGCCTGCGCAAAGCTCTCCAGAGTAGGGAAGCGCTCAAACAGCGCCGGTGTTACCATGTTCACTCTGGCGTCCGTACACTGGGCGGACAGCCGCACAGCAAACAGAAGCTCGTAGTCCTTCTCATACCGCAGCGAGCAGAGCGCGTCCGGATACAGCTCCTTCAGGCTTTCAATGATGCGCTTGACGGTAGCCTTGGATTTCATGTGTAGATCCTCCTGGAAGATGTTCTTTTGACAGTATACCAGAAGAAACGCTGAATTTCGATAGGAAATACAGTGGAAAATGGGGAAAAACTATGGTAAAATCAAGTGTCAATATGCGGGAAGGAGGCGAATGATATGCACAGACCTCTGGCGGATGAAATTCGCCCCAAAACATTGGATGAAGTGGTGGGACAGCGCCATCTCATCGGTAAAGGTGCCGTGCTGCGCCGTCTCATCGAGAGCGGTACATCTGCCAATATGGTATTCTATGGGCCTTCCGGAACAGGAAAGACGACAGTGGCCAATATCATTGCGCAGAGTACCAGCAAGACGCTCTATCGTCTCAATGCCACCACGGCATCGCTGCAGGATGTGAAGGACATCATTGCGGATACGGACACGCTGATGGCGCCCGGCGGCATTCTGTTGTATCTGGACGAGATCCAGTACTTTAATAAAAAACAGCAGCAGAGCCTGCTGGAGTTTATGGAAAACGGAAAGCTGACGCTCGTTGCCTCCACCACGGAAAACCCGTACTTTTATGTGTACAATGCCCTGCTGTCCCGCAGCACGGTATTTGAGTTCAAACCCGTGCCGGCAGAAGAGGTGCGTCCTGCTGTGGAACGCGGCCTGGCTATCCAGCGGGAGCGCAGCGGTCTGCCGCTGACATGGGAGCCCGGTGTTCCCATGCAGATCGCCCAGGCCTGCGGCGGCGATGTGCGGAAAGCGATCAATGCTGTGGAGCTGCTGTGTCAAGCGGCGCAGCCCTGTGACGGCAAGCTGATTCTGACAAGCGAGGATGCTTTACAGCTTTCACAGCGCAGCGCTATGCGTTATGATAGGGACGGAGATTCCCATTATGACATTCTCTCTGCACTGCAAAAGTCTATCCGCGGCTCTGACCCGGATGCGGCGGTACATTATCTGGGGCGTTTGCTGGAGGCTGGTGATCTTTTGTCCCCCTGCCGCCGTCTGCTGGTGATCGCGGCGGAGGATGTGGGTCTTGCGTATCCACAGGCGATCGTGATCACAAAAGCCTGTGTGGATGCAGCTGTGCAGCTGGGGCTTCCTGAGGCGCGCCTGCCGTTGGCGGAGGCGGCCATCCTGCTGGCCACGGCTCCAAAATCCAACTCTGCCCACGATGCCATCAATGCAGCTATGACGGATTTAAAGAAAGGGAAGACCGGCGATATTCCCAGACAGCTGCAGAATGTTCATGCCGATACCACCGGTTTTGATAACCGGCAGAATTATAAGTATCCCCACGTCTATCCAAACCATTGGGTAGAGCAGCAGTATCTGCCGGATGCTCTGAAGAGCGCACAGTATTACGAATACGGTGATAACAAGACTGAGCAGGCCGCCCGTGTTTATTGGGAACGGATCAAAGGGAAGTAAAGGTTGTTTCTATGAGAGGCTTTTCGCAATTGGGCGGAGAATAGACCCAGCGTGAGAGCTGGCCGTCTGTGATCTGATAATGGAGCGGCGCGGGTGGGTCTTCGTCGGGCAGGCAGCGTATGATCTGCAGCTTGATCTTCATGCGCTCCGGCCGAATGCTTTTGATATAAACGGAGACCCGGTCGCCCGGCACAACGCCGTCCTTCCATTCTGCCAGGCCGGAAAGATTTGGAGCCAGCTCGATGAAGCAACCGTAGTCTTTGACTGCACGGACGATGCCGGGGACGGTTTCCCCCTGCTGAAATAAACTGGCGTTTTCCAGCCAGGTTCCAAGCAATTCCTTATGAGACAGAGTAAAGCGGGGGATGGATGGGTCCACCGCAGAGATCACAGACAGGATCTTTTGTCCAACGTGGAAGCGCTGTGAAGGATGTCGAATCCGGGAAACGGAGATGTTTTCGATGGGCAGCATGGCGATAATACCGCAGCCAATATCTGCAAAAGCGCCAAAGCTTTCAAGATGCGTGATCCTTGCTGTGATCACTGTACCGGGAGTATAGTGTGTCAGGAAATATTCCTTGGCGGTTTCCTGCGCCTGGCGGCGGGAGAGAAGAATGCGGGGTGCGCCTCGCTGATCGGCATCTATAGCAGTGACCTGAAAGCAGACCGGACTGCCGACGCAGGTGAGCAGAGAGATATCCCGACCAGCGCCGCTGATCCAGGGCGATAGAGCTTCTTCCTTGGGTATCAGGCCCTCCATAGAGCCTAATGAGACATGGAGGGTACGGTCAATGCCGCATCGAAGGACGGTGCCCTCCAGAATGGCTCCATTGTCTTGCGCGGAGCGCAGGGCCGTGATGTCATAAGTGGCTCGGAGGCGGAATCCCTCGGGTAGATAGAGATGGTTGATTGGCAAATTGCTCATTCCCTTCTTTGTATTTCGGCGGATAGCTGCGAGCAGGGACGTGATCGGAAAACTGCCGCGGGCGGCGATAGGATCAGACTATTCTATGCGCTGTTTTCGGTGGGGTTGACAGGAGGAGTATAATGGATTTGCATCTGCATGACATTGTAGAACTGAAAAAACCGCACCCCTGCGGCAGTGCTGCATGGGAGATTTTGCGTGTGGGTATGGATATCAAGCTGAAGTGCTGCGGCTGTGGTCATGAGCTGATGCTGCCCAGAAGTCGCTGTGAAAAGAGTATCAAAAAGATCCTGGAGGAAAAAAGATATGAGTAAGTTTACCCGTGGTATGGCAATGGCGCTGATCATCATTCTGGTACTGTCGATGCTGGCATCGCTGATCGTACCCTTTCTGTGATGATCCCATCAAAACAGCACCCAGAGAGAGGACGCTTCCGTTAGGAGGCGTCCTCTTTTTGCGACGGCTTTTACAATGCCGCTTGCGTATAATAATAGGCGGACAGGAGGTTGATGCATGACGGTAGTATACATAGACAGTGTTTTTCTGCTGAATTCACTGATGGACGCCATTGTGCTGCTGGCAACGGCACATCTGGGAGGTATCCCCATGAAGAGAGGGCGGTGCTTTCTGGCGGCTGTGTTTGGAGGATGCTATGCTGCAGCAGTGTTCCTGCCAGGTGGCAAAAGCCTGGCAAGCTTGCCGGGAAAGCTTACAGCCGGTATGCTGATGGCGCTGATAGCCTTTGGTTGGGAACGTCGTATCCTACGGCTGATACTGTTGTTTTTTGCAGTGTCCTGCGGACTGGCGGGGTGCGTGATGGCTTTGGGAATGATGGCTGGCGGAGTTCCTGTAGAGAATGGTATATTCTATACCAATGTGGATGCCGGCGTTCTGCTGATTGCTTCTGCTGCTGCCTATATTGTACTGACGGTGGTATTTCGCGCGTCAGCAGGCAACCGACTGAAAGGTTTGCTGGTGCCTGTGACGCTGGCGTGGGGAGACAGGCGAGTGCGGTTGACTGCGTTGTGTGATACAGGGAATGCACTGCGAGATCCTGCCACAGGCCGCCCGGTATTGGTGGCAGAAACTCTGCGGGTGCGTGAACTGTTTCCTGCGGAGCTGCGTTCAATGCTGGCATCCGGGGCTTTGTATGCTCCTGCTGATCTGTTGGGGAGGCTGGGGGAGTCGCGAGTGCGGTTTCGGCTGATTCCATATCAAGCTGTCGGTGTAACTGGTGGAATGCTCCTGGCTGTACGGACAGATTGGGGAGAAGTGGGAGGAAAACGATACGACCGGCTAATGGTGGCATTGTCGCCTACGGAACTGGGAGATGGATTTACAGCGTTATGGGGATCGTGGGAAGGGAGTAGCGGGCATGAAAAGTATCATGAAGAAGTATCTGAGACTGCTGGGAGAAAAGTTGGGGCTTACACCGCGGCAGACCGTATTTTACATCTGCGGAAGTGATGTTCTTCCTCCACCGTTACCTCGCGAACGTGAGTCAGAACTGCTGGAACGTCTGGATGACGATGCCGCACGTACTGAGCTGATCGAGCACAATCTTCGTCTGGTGGTGTATATTGCCCGGCGGTTTGAGAACACCGGCGTGTATATTGAGGATCTGATCTCCATTGGCACGATAGGGCTGATCAAAGCGGTAGGAACATACCAGCCTACAAAAAACATCAAGCTGGCTACCTATGCGTCCCGCTGCATTGAGAATGAGATCCTGATGTATCTGCGCAAGAATGCAAGCCGGAAAGGGGAGATTTCGTTCGATGAACCTCTGAATACTGACTGGGATGGAAACGAACTGCTGCTCAGCGATGTGCTGGGCACAGATGCGGATGTGGTGATGCGTCCTATTGAGGAGGATGCCGAGCGAAGGCTGCTGATGTCTGCCATGCAGGTGCTTTCTGCCCGTGAAAAGCAGATCATCACCATGCGATTTGGCCTGGACGGAAAAACGGAGCGGACGCAAAAGGAGGTAGCGGATCTGCTGGGAATCTCCCAATCCTACATATCCCGATTGGAAAAGCGGATCATCTCCCGGCTGAGGAAGGAAATGCTGCGTCTTTCCTGAGAGACTTTTCCCGCTAAAGTGAGGCAAACCTATCCGTCGGGCTTGACAAAGTTCGGCGAGTGGCATATACTATTTGGCGATATTGTTACTGCGAGGATGGGAAGCAGTAGCCGCACGGCGGATGCGCAGAGAGGGAACGGATGGTGCAAGTTTCCGTGAAGCCGGCGGGGAAGTCGTCCCGGAGCATTGCGCTGAACAGGGAAACAGTAAGCGTCAACGGGTGCCCGCCGTTATCGGGGCAGCGGCGTTATTGCGCCGTATGAGTGCGGGAAATTCCCGAATTCAGGTGGTACCACGGACTGTTGTTCGCCCTGAGCCAATTTGGCTCAGGGCGTTTTTGTTGCTAAAATAAAGGACAGTCATGTTCAAAAGATAGGAGAATCGATCATGAGAAAAGAACTCCCCAAGGTGTATGATCCCCAGCAGGTGGAAAGCCGCATCTATCAGATGTGGATGGACGGCGACTGCTTCAACGGTGATCCCGATCCCAGGAAGAAGCCCTTTTCCATTTCCATGCCGCCCCCCAATGTCACTGGTCAGCTGCATATGGGCCATGCTTTGGACTGCACTCTGCAGGATATCCTGACCCGTTTCAAGCGAATGCAGGGTTATTCTACCCTGTGGCTGCCCGGTGTTGACCATGCCGGTATTGCCACCCAGATCAAGGTGGAGGA
>CAZQJD010000101.1:0-7065 GCA_964593575.1 uncultured Oscillibacter sp. | reverse complement strand
ATATTATAGCACAGCTTTACAAACAATTAAATAGTTTTATTAAAAATTAGTATAATATAAACTATGTCAAAAAAGCTGAACGGAAAATTCCGTTCAGCTTTTTTGACGTAGCTGACGCTATAACGTCAGTTCCTTTCTCTTATGCAGCCAATGCGCCGCCAGCAGCGCCAGAAAGCCGACGCCGCACCAGCCGAAAATGGGATACACCACGCCGATGAGGTCGCTGAAGCCCACGAAGCTGCCCAGCAGCGCCGCGCCCATGATGCCTGCCGTCCAAGGCACGCGATGGGCACGGACGGCAGCGAATTTCTCCTCTAAAAAGGTCATCAGCGCCACCTGACAGCCCAGGGCCGCGCCGAACATCACCACCAGCAGCAGCACCGCGTAGGGCGCAGCCAGCCACGGGAAGCACTCCGCGATGACTGCCAGCATGGGCATCTCCGCAGACACGGAGTCCGGCACAACGGTCATGGCCAGCAGAACGCTGAGGGCGATGGCCGCCAGAATGACGCAGCCGATCAGCACACCCCTCCGGATGCTCTTCCGATCCTCCGCCATGGGGCCTACCGGGGCGATGATGCCGATGACGCCGAAGGTGTTGTAGGCGAAGAATACCACCGCCGACAGCGGCCAGCCGCCAAAGGCCGTTGCCGCAGGCGTGCCGGGAGCAGCGCTGCCGTCCGCCACCAGCGGGGCGGCCGCAGCCGCAGCCACGGTCACGGCGCACAGCACCGGCACAAGACCGGAAAAAAGGTTCACAAGACCGGGCACGCCGGCCAGAGACACCACCGCCACCGCCGCGGCCAGCGCCACGGCGCAGGGCACGGCGGGCAGCTCCCACTGCTGTACGCAGAGGGCAACGCCGCCGGCGCACATGATGACGGTGAAGCCGAACAGCATCACCGCCTGCACCACCGACAGGGCCACGCGCAGCGCGGGCGCGTCACGCTCCACCACCAGGCGGTCCATCTCCGTCATATCAAGACCGCGTGCCAGCTCCCAGATCATCACGCCCACAGCGCCCATCAGCACCATGGCCAGCGCCAGGCCCGGCAGTGCGCCGCCGCCGAACCGTCCGAAAAACTGCCAGATCTCCTGACCGGAGACGTAGCCCGCGCCCAAAAAGCTGCCGGCGAAGGTGAAGCCCAGCCGGAGGGGGGATATTTTCTTCACTGTGGCACCAGCCCCTTCCTGCCGCTGCGCTCCAGCTCATTGGAGATCTTCCACAGCCAGCGCTTGCGGTATTTCAGCTGCACATAGCGCAGCACCCTTCGGTAATAAACGGGGTTGGCCGCGCCGCCCAGAATGCCCACGATGGGCAGGCCCTGGACAAATTTCAGCAGCAGCATATCCACCGCGAAAACGGAGGCTGTGTCGTGGAGCTGGGTCTCATACGCCTCATCGGAGGTGTCCTGTGCCGCGCCGGACATGATGGTGTCAATCTCCTGATTCCGCTGCTGCCATTCCTCGCCGGTGGAGAGGGAGGCCGACAGCATCTTCAAAATCAGCAGCTGCTCCTCCCGCTCAATGTAGTCGTAGCCGTAGTTGAGGGCCGTTTCGTACACGCCCCGGAGAATGGCGCTGATGAACAGCACGATGTCCGGCATACCGATGCCCAGCGCCCCCAGCCCCACGCCCTCCACGGTTGTGATGGCCATGTTCCGGGCGTGGGAGCGTCCCGCGGACTTCATCATCTGCCGCAGCTCCTTCCGCCCGCCCTTCACCTGCAGGGCGTATTCCCGGATGTTCTGGTCCTCCTGAATGTTCTCCTTGCGGTAGCTCTTTTCGATGATGCTCCGTCCCTTGCTGAACACCACCGAGAAGCCCTTGCAGAAGGCGCTCTCCAATCCGCTGCAGACCTTCCGGGGCAGCTTTTCCTCCAGCGCCGTTTTCCACCCGGCAGGCCGGGCCTTCAGCGCCGCCTTCTCCAGCTTGTTTTCCTGCTTCAGCGCCGCCAGCAGCTCCTTTTTCACCGCCGCGATGCGCCTGTCTCTCGTCAATGCCATGGCTCCGCCTCCTGCTGTCCGTTTTCTTTATCCTATGCGCTCAGCCGTGGGCTTGCAGCAGCGCTGTAAACGCACGTACCTGCGGCAGCTCCACCGCCTCTTTGGAGCAAAGGGCATAGGCATCTCGCCCAAAGGTCGTGCCGTCCCGGTAGCGGCAGATCTCCACGCAGCCATTAAAGTCCTGCAGGCCCACGTCCGGTACCACGCTCCAGCCCATGCCCTGCTCCACCATTTCCAGACATACTTCAACGGAGTCCACGCTGAAATCCATGCTCTCGGGATCCAGTCCCTGCTCCATCAGCCAGCGGCGCTTGGCGCGGGGCATCACTGTGTCGCCGGCAGCCTCCGTCCGCTCAATGTAGGGATAGTCCGTCAGGGGCACGCCCTGATATTTCCGGTGATGGATCAGGCAGTAATCCTCCCGCCGCAGCCAGAACTTCTCTCCGGCCCAGAGATATTTGCCCCGGAGGATCACCAGATCCAGCGCGTTTTCCACCAGACGGCGATACAGCGGGCGGCTGTAGCCGGTGAATACATCCACCTTCACGTTGGGATATTGGGTGCGGTACGCCTCCAGCGCGCCGGGCAGGCGGCAGCTGGCATAGCTGATGCACACGCCCACCGTCAGGCTGCCGCCCACACTGCCCTTCAGCTCGTCCAGTCCCTGACGCATCCGCCGCAGGGCGTCAGATGCCGTTTCGCAGTGGGCCAGCACCTTCTCGCCCTCCGGGGTAAAGCGTACCCCCTGCCGGGAGCGCAGCAGCAGCTCCACCCCCAGCTCCTTTTCCATGGCCAGGATCCGCTTGGACAGGGCCGACTGGGTCATATACAGGCTCTCCGCCGCCTGAGTGATGCTTCGCGTCTCCTTCAAGGTCCGCAGCAGCGCGAAATCCTTTTCTTCCATTCGGTTCCCCTCCTTTTCACCGCATTCCGAATTTCCGATCCCCTATAAGCAGCTGGGCAAAGGCCCGTACCTGCGGCAGCGCCAGCGCCTCCTTCTGGTACAGGGCAAACAGGCTGCGGCCAAAGGTCCCGCCGTCCCGGAAGCGGCACAGCTCCATGCACAGATCCGGGCTCTCCAGACCCACGTCCGGCACCAGACTCCAGCCCATGCCCTGCTCCACCAGCTCCAGACACACGGTGATAGACTCGATGGCAAAGGCCTTTTCGTTGGGGTCAAGCCCCTGCTCCCGCAGCCAGCGCCGCTTCTGATCCAGCGTTCTGGTGAAGCCCAGAAGCTCCTTCCGCTCGATATAGGGGTAGTCCGTCAGCGGCATCCCGGCGTATTTCCGGTGATAGACCAGACAGTAGTCCTCCCGCCGCACCAGAAACCGCTCGCCGGGCCACGGCCGGAGCTCATTGCGGATCACCGCCATGTCCAGCGTGTTTTCCGACAGCCGGTTATAGAGATAATTGCTGTAGCCGGTGACCACATCCACCTTGACATTGGGGTACAACGCCCGGTAGGTGGCCAGCACGCCGGGGAGGCAGTATTTGGCATACGTAGTGCAGACGCCCAGCTTCAGGCTGCCGCCCACACTGCCCTTCAGCCCGTCCAGCTCCTGACGCAGCTTCACCATAGCATCGGCCGCGCTGCTGCAGCAGGAGAGCACCAGCTCCCCCTCCGGGGTGAAGCGGATACCCTGCCGGGAGCGCAGCAGCAGCTCCACCCCCAGCTCCCGCTCCAGAGCGCTGACCCGCTTGGACAGGGCCGACTGGGTCATGCGCAGCTGTTCCGCCGCCCGGGTGATGCTCTTGGTCTCTTTCAATATCTGCAGCAGCAGAAAGTCTTTCTCTTCCATACCAGCTCCCCTTCTCCCTGTTTTCCATTCCTGTTTTTCATCATACCGCTATCCGGCGCCGTTGTAAAGTGGGGAAGCCGCTAAGTTTTCACTTCTTTTCCCTCTCTTGCGTACCATCCGGATGCGGTGTATAATCATGACATAAAACTTCATGCGTGCAGAACACACCACGAAAACAGGCGAAGGTTTTGACGCATGAAGTTATGAAATTGAATTGCCTTGCTATGCTTTTGCATGGCAAAAATCATGGATATGTGGAGTATTCGGTATGGTATTCAGCAGTCTGACCTTTTTGTTCGCCTTCCTCCCGGCTCTGATCGTCTGCTATTTCGGGCTGGCCCGGCGGCGTGATACGCGGAATTTCATATTGCTGGCCTTCAGCATCCTCTTTTACAGCTGGGGCGGCTGGAGCCTTGTTCCGCTGCTGCTGCTCTCCATCGCCATGAACTGGTTTTTCGGCCAGCGGGTGGCTGCGGACAGTCCCCGGCGGAAGCCATATCTGGTGCTGGCTGTGGCCGGCAACCTGGGGCTTCTGTTCATCTTCAAATACCTGGGCTTCGCCACGGAGATCCTCTCCGGCTTCGTGCCCGCCATCGTGCCTGTGGAGATCGTGCTGCCCATCGGCATCTCCTTCTATACCTTTCAGGGCCTCAGCTATGTGCTGGACGTCTACATGGGCAACGCCGAGCCCACCAAAAGGGTCTCGCAGGTGGCGCTGTATATCGCCCTGTTCCCCCAGCTGGTAGCCGGTCCCATCGTCCGCTACTCCACCGTCTGCGAGGAGCTGGCCTCCCGGCAGGAGACCACGGAGGACGCCTTTGAGGGGGTGGTGCGGTTCTGCTTCGGCCTTGCCAAGAAGGTGCTCATCGCCAACCAGATGGGCGCGCTGGCGGACGCCGCCTTCGGTCAGAGCAGCCTGCTGATGTCCTCCGGTCTTGCGTGGCTGGGCGTCATCGGCTACTCCCTGCAGATCTACTTCGACTTCTCCGGCTACTCGGACATGGCCATTGGCCTTGGCCGGGTCTTCGGCTTCCACTTCCTTGAAAACTTCGACTACCCCTATATCTCCAGGTCCATTACGGAGTTCTGGCGCCGGTGGCACATGTCGCTGGGCACCTGGTTCCGGGATTACCTGTATCTGCCTCTGGGCGGCAACCGTGTGTCCCGCCGGAAGCACGTCCGCAACATTCTGACGGTTTGGATGCTGACGGGCCTGTGGCACGGCGCGGCGTGGAACTTCGTCCTCTGGGGCGTGTACTACGGTCTTCTGCTGCTGGCGGAAAAATTCCTCTGGGGCCGGGCGCTGGAGCGCTGCCCCGGACCGCTGCGGCATGTCTACACCCTGTTCTTCGTGACCATCGGCTGGCTGCTGTTCCGCGCCACCGACCTTTCCATCATTGCCGTCTTCCTGAAGGCCATGTTCGGCGGCGCGGCGGACGGCGCATGGAACGACCAGGCCACCTATCTTCTTCTGCAGTACCGCTGGGAGCTGGCCGCAGGCTGCCTGCTGTCCTGCCCCGTCTTCGCCTGTGTCCGCCGGCGGCTGGAAAAGCGGGAGGGCGCCGCGGCGCTGCCGCAGATGGTCTCGCCGGCGCTGGCACTGCTGCTGGCGTTTTGGTCCTGCCTGCGGCTGGCAGGCTCCGGCTTCAATCCGTTCATCTACTTCCAGTTCTGACAGGAGGCTGCCATGAAGCATAACATACAAAAATGGTTTCTGGGGCTGGTGGTCCTTCTGATCACGGCGGTCCCCCTGCTGACCGTCTTTGCCACGGAAACGGGCGTTTCCTTCTACGAGCAGCGGGCGCTGGCCGGACTGCCGGCTCCCACCGCGGAAACGGTACTGAACGGCGAATTCTTTACCGGGATCGAGACCTTTATCCAGGACCACATCTTCGCCCGTGACACCCTCCTGAGGCTGAACACCGCCGCGGAGCTGGCGCTGGACCGGGTAACGGTGAACGACCTCGTCGTGACGGATGGCCAGCTGCTGGACAAGTACGACTTCAGCTACTGGGATCTGGGCTACCTGACGGCGCAGGCTGAGGCCAGGGCCGCCCAATATGCTCAGCTTGCCCGGACAGTGAAGGACCACGGCGGCTACTTCTGCTATCTGGGCGTACCCCAGTTCACCACCTATTTCGCGGACAAATATCCCGAGTTTATGGACAGCCGCCTCTGGCACACCACCGGCATCCGGGACGCCTTCTCCGCCGCCATGGCGGAGCATGGCGTGCCCTTCCTCAACATGTACGCAGAATATCAGGCGGCAGGGATGCCGGAGGAATACTACTTCGACAGCGACCACCACTACACCACCGAGGGCGCCTTCTTCGCCGCGGAGACGCTGCTGGAGCACCTGGCGAAGCAGAGCGGCGGGACGCTGAACTACCTCCGTGCAGAGGATTACGAGAGCCGCACCCTGCCCAACCCCTTCCTCGGCTCCTCCAACCGGAAGCTGTACGGTCTGTGGGAGTCCCATGACCGGATGACCGTGATGACCCCCAGGCAGGACATCCCCTTCACCCGAACGGACAACAGCACAGACCCTGTGAGCTATATCTGGCAGCTGCCGTCGGACGCCGCAGAGCTGGTGAGCTACGACGTCTATATGGGCGGCGATCTGGCGGAGACGGTGATCCGAACCGACCGGCCGGAGCTGCCCAGCATCCTTATCTACGGCGACTCCTTCACCAACCCCGTGGAGGCGCTGCTGTGGCCGAATTTCAATGAGACACGCTCGCTGGACCTCCGGTATTACACGGCAAAGACCCTGACGGAGTATATCGCGGAGTACAAGCCGGACTATGTGATCTGTCTCCGGGATGAGAGCACCTACCTCAGCGGCGCGGGCAACGGCGTGACAGAGTGATCAGAAACGGGACGGCGAAGCTCCGCCGGCCCGTTTCTCAGCTTGTTTCGGCGAGGAGGCGGCGGGCAGCGCCGCCTCCTCCTTTCGCTCTGTCAATCGCAGCTGCATATCACATCACCCATTCCGCGCTGACGCCCATTCCGCTCAGCTGACGGGCCAGCTCCTCCAGCTCCGGCAGCACATCCATCAGCTTGGCATTGTAGTAGTCCCCCGCCTGCTGCGCCGCCGTGACAGCATAGCTGTTCATGCCGCCGGCCATGGATGCCGCTGCCGCCAGCGTGTCATCCACAGCCCGGCGCAGGACTGCAGGCGCATTCTGCTGAACTGCTACACTCACGGTGTAAAATAGATGTAGGAGAAATAAAAAGATACAAGGAACAGCTCGACT
>CAZQJD010000100.1:0-7099 GCA_964593575.1 uncultured Oscillibacter sp. | reverse complement strand
CGAGCTGAAGGAAGTCAAGCCCGGCCACTTTGTGGCATGCTGCAAGTGCGGCAATTTAAAGTGATCCTCTCATAGATGGCCGTGCACGCTCCCGACGGATAGCTGCCCCGGAAGGAGCGTGCGTGGCCGAAAGGGTATCTATGCATATGCCGGGAAACGTGGTATTCTGGAAGCAACCACATCGGATAAAAGACATACATGAGGAGGGCGCCATGAGTCTTAGATTTGTTGCTACCGGAGATACCATCGTGACATGCCCGTACGTCCGTGGCTACGAAGGGTATTGGGAGCTTGTAAAATTGATTCGGACGGCAGATGTCCGCATGAACAATATGGAAAACCCTTTGGTGGATGGGGATTGTGAGACGTCTTATTTCACCGGGATGCCCTGGCTCCGTGCGTCGGCATCGCTGCTGGATGAGATGGCAGACTTTGGTTTCAATTGTTACGGCTTTGCCAATAACCATGCGCTGGACTATTTTTACACCGGACTGCTGCAGACCATAGATGCCTTCAAGGCGAGAGGCTTGCCTATGGCCGGCGCCGGGAGAGATCTGGATGAGGCTACCCGCCACTGCAAGGTAGAGACGCCCAACGGATCTTTGGCGCTGGTGGCGCTGACTACCAGCGGAGATCTTTCTGCCAGAGCCGGTGTAGCCCGGGGCAATATTCTGGCCCGTCCCGGAGTCAGCATGCTACGCCACACAGTAAGGTACTCCGTTTCTGAGGAGCAGTTGGCCTCTTTAAAGGAGATCGCGGATGTGACCAAGGTGAACGCCAGAGCCAACAACCGCAAGAAGCTGGGCTCGATCACGGAAAGCACAGACGCCTTTGCTTTCGGGCCTCTGGAATTCTCTGTGGGTGAGGGAGGAAGGATGACCTATCCTCACCCGGATGACGTTGCCCGTTATGAAAAAGCGGTCAAGGCCGCCAAGGAAGATGCTGACCGAGTGGTGGTCTATATCCATTCCCATGAGACCAAGGGAGAAAAGGAAATGGAGCCGGACTACTTTGTGGAGGTCTTTTCCCGCTCCTGCATCGATTGGGGAGCGGATGCTGTTGTCTGCAGCGGCACCCATCAGATCAAAGGTGTTGAAATCTATAACGGAAAGCCCATATACTATTCGATCGCAAATCTCTTTTTCAGGCCGTATGATATGGAATATTACCCCGTTGAATATTATGAGCGCCTGAATCTGGACAAGAGTCTCAGCGCCCGGGAGGCGGAGTATGTTCGCTTCAAGGGCAATACCATCGGCCTGTTTACCCAGTCCTATGCCTTCCGCTGCATTGCTCCGTGGGTGGAGTGGGACGATGAAGGGAATGTGCTGAAGGCTGCGGCATTGCCGCTGGGGCTTGGATTTGATGCTCAAGGGGAAACGAAAGGATTTCCGCGCATTGCCAACGGGGAAGAAAGAGCTATGCTTTATCAGCAGTTGACGAGTACCTGTAAACCGTATGGAACACAGGTTTCCATTGATGAAGAAGGACTGTTTGTTTTTACAAAAATGACAGATCCGACGTGAGTACAATATTCATATGATAAATATGATACGTAATGGAGGACGTAACACATGATGAATGAAGTAATCAAGAAGTGGTATGACGAATACGGTCAGTCCGTGCAGGATCTGGCATATGATCTGTGGGATAACTGTGAGATCTCCATGGAGGAGTATCACGCCTGTGAGGTCACTGCTGCTTTTATGAAAAAACATGGCTTTTCCGTGGAGACCTTTAACTGCAAGGATCGCTCTATGCCCGCCAATACGGTTGTAGCCACCTGGGGCAGAGGTAAGCCCGTGATCGGATTTATCGGTGAGTACGATGGCCTGCCCGGACTGGGACAGGAAGTCTTGCCTTATCGCGCACCCAAGCAAGGCCCCGGCCATGGCTGCGGCCATAATCTGATGGCGCCCTCCTGCGGCTCAGCGGCCATCGCACTGAAAGCCGCCATGGAGGCTGAGGGCCTGCAGGGAACCATCAAGTTCTTTGCCTGCCCTGCAGAAGAGTCGGTAGAGGGAAAGATGTACATGGCGCGGGATGGCGTGTTCGATGGATTGGATTGTTGTCTTGCGTGGCATCCCCAGCCCCGAAATCTGCAGATCCGTGAGCTGCTGCAGAATTCCCTGTGTAATCTGAAGATCGAATTCTTCGGCACCTCTGCCCACGCGGCAGCTTATCCCGAGCGTGGCCGCAGCGCATTGGATGCCTGTGAGATCATGAATGTGGGCGTCAACTACATGCGCGAGCATGTGGAGTCCACCACCCGTATCCACTATTCCTATCTGGCTGCAGGTGAGAAGCCCAATGTGGTGCCCGACTACGCCGCGCTGCATTATTTCCTGCGAACCAAGGATCTGAAGTCCAATTTCGAGCTGCTGGAGCGCATCAAGAAGTGTGCGCAGGGCGCTGCGCTGATGACGGAGACGGAGCACAAGATCACCATCATCGCCCATACTCCCGGCTGCATCCAGCTCAACGGCTTCAACCGCTTCCTGTATGAGGCGGCAGCCAAGATCCCTCCGTTGACCTACACCGAGGAAGAGATGGAGTTTGCTAAGGAACTGGTCAAAAATGTCCATGGCCGCGAGCTTGAAGAGGGCGAAAGCGTGGTATTCACGGAGATTCAGGCACCCACAGGACACCCTGTTCATGCGCCGAGTTCTACGGATGCCGGCCATGTCAGCCGCTTGACACCCACCTCCCGCCTGTATGGCTGGGGCATGCTCAAGGGCGTGCCTTCCCATTCCTGGGGATATGTGGTCACTGCCGGTCACTCCATCGGTCTGAAGAGCGCTGTCTATGCCGGTATGGCACAGGCACAGTGTGGTTATGAGATCATGAAGGACCCGTCTGTCATCGAGCCCTGGCGTGCCGACTGGGAGGCTCAGCTGGCTGCAGAAGGCAATCTGAAGCCGCTGTTCCCCGAGAAATAAGTACATTCGCCGACAGATAACGCCTCCCCGATCCCAGCCGGGATCGGGAAGGCGTTTTTGCCTGCTGGTATCGTTCAGCCCTTCATCATGTCCAGCACCCACTGGGGAGCCAGCTGGGGCAGCTCGGCGCCTTCCGCCTTGGCCTTGCGGTAGGCGGCGATGGCTGCGTTGCGGTCATCCTCATAGGCCAGCTTCTTCTCTGCCTCGGTGAGGACCACGTCAATGTACTCCACGGGGATGACGCAGACGCCGTCGGAGTCGCCCACCACCAGATCGCCGGGATCTACCTTAACGCCGCCGCACATGATGGGCGTGTTGATATTGCCCTCGTTTTTCTTAATAGGCCCCCGGGGCATGAAGCCGCGGCTGTAAACGGGGAAATCCAGTTCGATGTTGCCGTCCCGGTCACGGGTGCAGCCGTCGATGACGATGCCCTCGTAGCCCACGGCCTGACAGGCGCCCATGATCAGATCGCCCAGATAGGCGCGGCCTTCGTAGCCCTTGCCGTCGATGACCATGACATAGCCCTCCGCGTCAAAGATATAGCTGGCCACGTGGATGGGGAAGTTGTCGCCGTCGCTGGACTCCACTGTCAGAGCGGTGCCCACCACTGTCATGCCCCGATCCACCGGGTTGATCTGCATATCCATGCAGCCGCCGCCCGGAATGTCGATCTTGGCGGCCTTTACGCCGTCCAGGATCAGGGGGACGTTCAGCTTTTTTGCCCGATCAATGATCTCTTTGCTCAAAAGGGGCGCACACGGATTGATCATATCAAAAAAACCACCCTTCTAAGTTGTAAGTTTACAGCAGCTCGTCGCCGGCAAAGGGGAAGAAGTTGCTGAAGCTCTCGCCGTACTGGTAGGAGTTATCGCCGGAGATGCGGCGCAGATGGTTGCCCCGCAGATGGGCGCGCTCGGTGTAGTAGCTGATGAGGTGCTTTTGCGCCTTGAAGCACTGCATGGCTGCCACCTTCTGCTCGTAGACCTCGCTGATGTCGATGATGCTGCCGGGGACATACTTGCTCAGCTCCGTCTGGTGCGGCTCGAAGCCGAACAGGCGCATCTGCTTGGTGGTCTTGGTGCCTTCGATGCGGACACCGTTGGAGTTGGACTGGACGCTGCACTCGAAAACGAATTCTGCCACGATGTTGTGGTCGGGGTTCAGAATGTCGGTACCGTTGCGGTCGTGGGTGATCATGATATCCGGACGGACGGCGCGGATCTTGCGGATCAGGCGCTCACGGATGTCCTCGGTCAAATAGGGGGCGATGGGATAGTCGGGCAGATCCCAGAACTCGATGTTCTGGATGCCCAGGATCTCCGCGGCTCTGGTGGTTTCGGCCAGACGCTCGGCCTTGACGCCCTCCAAGGTAGCGCCTTCCTTCTTCCAAAGGTCGTTGCTCTCGCCCCGGGAGCCGAAGCTCAGAACGACCACGTGCACCTCTGCGCCGCCCTTGATGTACTTTGCGATGGTGCCGCCTGCCCGCCACACATAGTCGGCTGCGTGTGCGCTGACGACCAGCATTTTCTTTCCTGCGATCATGTCGTGTTCCTCCTTTTAGTCCTTGCCCAGCAGCCTGCGGGGATTGCGGACCATCATGGTGCGGATATCCTCAGCGGTGAAGCCCTCGGCAGTCAGCCTCTCGGCCCACTCCAGCATGCCTTCGTCGGGATAGCAGAGGGCGGGCTGCCCCAGATCCGTGCCAAGCACGATGTTTTCGGGGCCGATGGCGCGGATCTGCTCCACCACGGTTTCCCACGGACACTTGCCGGTGGCCCAGGTGGTGTGGCAGTGCTCGATCATAGCGCCGCTGGCCACGAGCTTCTTCTGGTCCTCGATGCTGAAGAAGGTGGTGGGGAAGGTGGCGTGGGTGATGAGGATGTTCCTGACGCCGCGTCTGGCGGCCTCGGGAACGATCTTGTAGACCTCGGCGTGAGAGAGGTGGCCGGTGGCCAGGATGGCGTTGTATTTGGCGATGATGTCCAGCACATCCAGCACGTTTTTGGTCAGCTCGCCATTCTCATCCAGACAGTTGATGGTGGGAGACTCGATGCCGGCCTCCTTCATCTCAATGATGATGTGGGCCCAAAAGGGCAGCTTCTTGTTGGGATCGCTGAAAGTATGTCTGCGCTCTTCCTCACCGTCACAGGTGGGGAACCAGATGATCTTGGCGCCGCTGCGGCAGGCCATCTCCACGGCGGTGGGATTGATGCCGCCCACTGCGCTGTTCAGGCAGAGGCTGCCGATGCACTCCACGCCGGGGAACATTTCCTCGATCAGCGCGCCGCGCTCGCTGGTGCAGAAAAAGTGGCTCTTCATGACATAGCCGGCCATGCCGCTGTCGATGATGCGCTTAGCCATGCCGACGTCGGTCATCTTTCTGGGCAGGACGTCCGGCGCGGAATGAACGTGCAGGTCATATGCTCCGCGAATGATTTCTTTGCAGTCCATATTCAAGTCTCCTTTACAGCCGATTGAAACCCAAGATTGTTCAACAATGTTGGATTTCAATTAAAATGTAGACCAAATTTTTATGCCTGTCAAGGGCGAAATGGGAAATCAGCAACTGCAACAGAATCTCGTGCCCCGATTTGTATACTATGTATGCTGTTTCCGGGCGGCGTTGACAAATAAAAGACCGGATGCTATATTGACGGATATGAAAGCATTTTTGTTGAGCAATCCTGCTGCTGGATGGGAGGCAACGATGGCAAAGACGAATCAGACCACCATTGTCTATGAGAAGATCAGGGAAAAGATCGAGAGTGGTTACTATTCCCCAGCGGCAAGCCTGCCGGAGGTGGAGCTGGCGACGGAATTTGACGTCAGCCGAAACACCATCAAGAAGGCGCTGCTGATGCTGGAGAGCGACTGCTACGTTACCATTGAACAGAATAAGGGCGCCAAGGTCCGCAGCTATTCCAAGGAAGAGGTTCTGGACTACCTGCAGCTTCGTGTTGAATTGGAGGGATTCATCATTCGCCTGGCAGTTCCCTGCGTTACGGAAGCGGATGTTGCGCAGCTGCAGGAGATTTTTGCCCGGATGAGGGATTGCCGCGAAGCCAGCGATCTGCTGGGCTATTCCGCGCTGAATCAGAAATTTCATGGGATCATCTACGATACCTGTCCCAACAAAACTGCTGCGGAGCTGCTGCTTCGGCTGAAGGCACAGATGCGGAAGTATAACACCAAGACCATTCTGGTTCCCGGACGGGGCGACGATTCCTTTGCCGAGCACGAAGCCATCCTGCAGGCTGTCCGGGACCGGGACCCTGCCGCGGCGGAAGCCTGTATGCGCCGGCATGTGGACAATGTGCGCAGGACCTTCGAGGAAAACTCCGCGCTCCTGTTTTAACGGGGGCTTTCACGGAGGCGCGGCGCTGCGTTTTCAAAGAAATACTGTAAAGGCATGAGACCGCGGCTGACGCCAGAGCCGCGGTCTCATGCTGCGCTTCCATAAGAAAAAGTTATTTTAAATGCGTACATTCTTATATTGTTGCGTTTTTTGTCGGTTTTTGGTAAAATGTAAAATAATAATGGCTTGTTTTGTTGGAAATGCTGATTGACTTTAGCCCTTTAAAGTTATATATTGAAAAAGCAAACTGCTGAGCGGGTATTGTCCCAGCTGCCTCAGTCGACCGGCCGCCGTCCTGTTTCGCGGGAGGATCGGTCCGTTCCCCGAAAAGCTGCTTCATGATCCTGCGGCAAATGAAAAGGAGATTTTGCTATGAAGAAGTTTCTTGCTCTCACTCTCGCCATGCTGATGATGCTGGCACTGGTCGCCTGCGGCGACAGCGGCAAAAAGGATACGTATACCGTGGGCATCTGCCAGCTGGTCCAGCACGATGCGCTGGATGCCGCCACCCAGGGCTTTATGGACTCTCTGAAGGCCGAGCTGGGCGAAGACAAGGTCACCTTCGACAACCAGAACGCTTCCGGCGACATTCCCATGTGCTCCACCATCGTCAACAAGTTCGTCTCTGCTGACGTGGATCTGATCATGGCCAATGCAACTCCCGCACTGCAGGCCGCTTCTGCGGCTACCGTGAAGATCCCCATTCTGGGCACCTCCGTCACGGAGTACGGCGTGGCTATGGACATTGAGAACTTCTCCGGCACCGTGGGCGGCAATGTCTCCGGCACCTCCGACCTGGCTC
>CAZQJD010000099.1:0-7125 GCA_964593575.1 uncultured Oscillibacter sp. | reverse complement strand
CGTCCACCACGGGGCGGCCGCAGTCGGGGCAGCAGCCGTCCTTCAGCTGGCTCTCCGTCCAGAAGGACTCGCAGGGAGTGCAGTACTTGCCCTTATAGGAGCCCTTGTAGATATCGCCGTTTTCATACATCTTCTTGAAGATCTTCTGAATGGCGGCCACATGGTAATCGTCGGTGGTGCGGATAAAACGGTCGTTGGAGATGTTCATCAGCTTCCACAGGTCCAGGATGCCGCCCTCGCCCTCAACGATGTTGTCCACAAACTGCTGGGGAGTGACGCCGGCTTCCCTGGCCTTGGTCTCGATCTTCTGGCCGTGCTCGTCGGTGCCGGTGAGGAACATGACATCGTAACCGGCCAGACGCTTATAGCGGGCCATGGCGTCGGTGGCCACGGTGCAGTAGGTGTGGCCGATGTGCAGCTTGTCGGAGGGGTAGTAGATGGGTGTGGTGATATAGAAGGGCTTTTTCATTGGTTTATTTCTCCTTTTCAACGGCTCCGCCGAATGGAAGCGGGCCGGTAATGACTTGTCAAACGAGTATTATACCTGATTTTGACAGGAAATACAACTCCTTGTGTGGCAGTGGCTACATAAGATTTTGTGGGTTGCCTTTTGCTCACCTCATTTTTGCAGGATGGAACGCTCCAAAGAATTGCGTGGGTGTCGTGCAACGAAGCCGGAACTTGCGTAATCTCCCCATCCGAAATACGGATCTCGATGGGGAACAAGGCAGACGCAAGGCTTGCCCGACAACTCCTCGTGCAAAAGAAACGGCTCTGAGTCCCGCTTTCACCGCACTGACCGGAAGACGTGAGAGCCATCCCGAGTCATCTGACACCATGGAAACGAAAATAGCGCAAAAAGCGGGAGGCCGCCCCGAGCAGGCGGCCTCCCTTGTAAACTTGGTTTGGTTGTGTGGCATCAGGGCATCTGGCTCTCGCACTTGATGTTTGCCTCCAATACATAACGGTTGGCATACTCGTTGCCCTTGAGAGAGGAAGCAAGCTTCTCCCACTGTGCCTCGGTACCGGCAAAGTATACGGTGGTCAGGCGTTCGGCTCTCTCAAACGCATAGTCCTCGATCGACTTAAGGGAAGCAGGCAGCCCCACCACGTTCAGCTGCAGACACACGCCGAACGCAGCCTCTCCGATGGTGGTAATGCCTTCCGGGATGTTCAGCGTTGTCAGCGCGTCCAAATTGGCAAAGCAACACCAGGGGAGCGTTTTGATATTGGGAGACAGGGTAATGCTCTCCAGCTCTTCACATGCACGGAACGCCTCCCTCCCGAGTTCCCGGACGGAATCGGGCAGCACCAGTTCCTTAAGACTTGCGTTCTGGTAGAATGCCTTTTCGCCGATCACCTCAACGCCTTCTTCGATGGTCAGGCCCTCCAGGTGTCGGCACGACTCAAAGGCACTCTCTTCGATGACCTTGATGGTTCCGGGAACGGTCAGGGTCATGATGTTTGTGCTGCGGAATGCCTCCTTGCCGATGGCCGTCAGATTGCTGCCAAGGGTGATGAAGCGCAGATTGGCGCCTCTAAACACACCTTCTCCGATCTCAGTGATGCTTTCGGGAAGCACAATGGAGTCAAAGCCTGTCATGGAAAAAGCATACGCCCCGATGCTCTGCAGGCTCTCGGGCAGGGTGAAGTCAAACAGGACATCACAATCGTAGAACGCATAGTCGCCAATGCTGGTCAGGCCTTCGGGCAAAGTAATGCTATAGAGATTGTCGCAGCCTTCAAATGCACTGTTTCCAATAAAAGTAACCGTAGAAGGAATACGCAAGCTCCGGATCTCACTGTGAGATACAAATGCTCCTTCCTGAATGCCGACCACCGTGCAGCCGTCAATCTCCGAAGGGATCGTCAGATTTGCAGCATCGCTGCCTTTATAAGAACGGATCACCGCAGTCTGTGCTGCCTTATCCAGTGTGTAGGTAAACTCTGTATCAGCAGGAACGGTGTGTTCCACAGGAGGGATCAGGTCCTCCCTCTCCATGTAAGTTGCCTTTTTGGAAATGGGCATATCATACACATTGCGGAACACCGCAACATTGTCCGGATCAATATGAAGATACAGAGAATCCCAGGAGTCGTAGGGGTTTTCAATGCGAATTTCATCAATGCCCTGCATGGGGTCAAAAGCAACCTTATCATCATAAATGATGCCGCCTTCGCCCTGTGCGTTCACAACGATATGGAGATAATCTGCGCCGGTCTCCACCACGGTGAGCTTCACATACCAGTTCCCTTCGTATCCGCCCTTTGCCAGCCAGAGGCCGTCCAGCTGCCAGACACTGCTCTGCTCGTCTGTTGTGGTCTCCTGATAGTTCCACTTGCCGGAAACGGTATCGAACTGATAGTGCAGAGTTTCCTTCGTTGCGATGGTAGCATATGCGCCGGCTTCAACGGTTTCATATGTAAAATCACACAGGCCGGCTGTCAGATCTTCTTTCTGGTCGATAAAAGCGGCATCCTTTTTGCCGTATTTTTTATCTGCAACGGTTTTATCAACACCAGCCAGCGGAACATACACACGAGCAGCCATGTCATTGCGCCGCCCCCCCTGGAAGGACCAGCCCTCGCCTGTCAGTTCATAGGTCAGGTAATACTCAGCCGTCATCCGCACTTCCGCAGACTCGGCTACACCTTCCACCTCGACAGTGACCTGCGTGCCTTCCTCATTGTTTGCTCTGGTTTCTTTTACTTCCATTGCAGTAATGACACCGGAAAAATCCAGTGGGACATTTCGCAGATCCTTTTGCAGAGTCTCTTCCGTAACGGTAAACTTAACACCGTTGAAGGCAGGTGTTTCTTCTCTCTCTTCTTTCCCGGAAGTGTCAGGAGATGAAGATGACGGTGTCCCACAGGCCGTACACAGGCTTATCGCCATGACGAGCACAAACAACAGGCGAACCATTTTCCTCATAAACTATCAACCTTTCTGTTCATTTAAACACAAACCGCTGGTCTTAGTATACAACGTATTGTAAGACAATTCTGTTCGTTTTTCAAGATTGTTCCAGAAAACCTTCCGTATCTACAGGCAGCGATATTTCTCTGCCAGATATTCCTTTCCGATATCCAGCCATAAAGCCTCACATAAGCACAAAAAATAAACAGATACCACTCGTTCGTCTAAACATGGTATCCGTTTATTTTTTATTCGGGATATGCTTAACGACCTCTTCTATCTCACAGGAAAGAATATCACAGAGATCATCTATTTGAAATTCCGTTCCTATACCGGCAAGCAATATGATAGATCCGGCTTCTACTGCAATGATTGCCTCTTGTCGAAAAAATCATAAATCATAAGGAAACCGTTCCTGACCATGGCCGGGAACGGTTTCCTCTATTGCTTATCCACTCATCAATCCGAACCGTTTCCAGCGGCCGGATAGGTAGTAGGCAACGGCAATGGGCAGCGCCACCGCCCAGCCGAGGCCGTAACCCCAGAACATATACTCCGGGCCGAAGAAGTGGGCCAGCAGATACACCGCCGGAACACGCAGCACGATCATGGACGCCACGGTGCTGACCATGGGGAACATGCTGTCGCCCGCGCCGCGCATGGCGTTGTTGAGGCAGAACATCACCGCAAACAGGACATAGGGCGGCATGATGCTGCGCAGATACAGGCTGCCCACGGCGATGACCTCTTCGCTCTGGGTGAACATGCCCATCAGCACATCGCTGCCCAGCACCAGCAGCACGGAGCTGAATACCGTCCACGCGGCGGACATCGCCACCGCCACACGGATGCCCTGACGGACACGCTCCGGCTTGCGGGCGCCGGTGTTCTGGCCCACAAAGGCAGTGACGGCGCTGGAAACGCTCTGGGCCGGCAGGAAGGCCAGCGAGTCCAGCTTGTTGCCCACGTTGAAGGCGGCGGTGTAGGCCTCACCGTAGGCGTTCACCTGACTCATCACCGTCATGGCGCCGACACTGACCAGCGACATTTGGATACCGGCAGGCAGGCCGATGCCAATGACTTTGCGGAACAGCTCCCGGTCAAACCGGCGGCAGAAAGGATGGATGGCCGCCTCTGGATAGTGGCGGTTGATGTAGAAAATGCCGAACAGCCAGCTCAGCAGCTGGGCAAACACCGTGGCGATGGCCACACCGGCCACGCCCATGTGGAAGATGATCACCAGCGCCAGATCCAGCACGATGTTGGTCAGGGCGGAGATGGCCAGAAACAGCAGCGTGGTGCGGCTGTTGCCCAGTCCGTTCAGAATACCGGCATTGATATTGTAGCCGATGCTGCCCACCAGTCCGCCGCTGACAATCAGCAGATACAGCCGCGCATCCTGCAGGCAGCTCTGATCCACCCGCAGCAGGTGCAGCAGCGGCTCCACCAGCAGCAGAGCGATGGCCGTAAGGGGTACGGCGGCATAGAGAAGGGTGGTATAAATGGTGTCCACCGCGTCACGGACACGGTGGGTCTGTCCCGCGCCGTAAAACTGCGCGATGACCACGGTGCCGCCGTTGGATATGCCCAGAAACAGCGAGGTGAACAGGAACATCACCGGAAAGCCCACGCCCACGGCGGCCAACGCGGCGTCACCCACGAAATTGCCCACCACCCACGAGTCCACCATGTTGTACATCTGCTGGAGGAAGCTGCCCGCCAGCAGCGGCAGTGCAAAAGATATAATGTGTCCTGTGGGACTGCCGGTGGTCATGTTCCGCAGTCCGGCGGATGTCTTTTTCATATGCAGTACCCTCCCAAACGGGTTTTGTCAGTCAGAACAGTGTACACGCTTTTTCCGCAAAGGGCAAGCCCGCTGTTGTTTTTTCCACGCCGGCGGGGTACAATGTGGAAAACAAGCTCTTTTGGAGGAACAATCATGCGACTGGTATCATGGAATGTCAATGGCCTGCGGGCCTGTCTTGGCAAGGGCTTTCTGGATTTCTGCGCCTTTGCTGACGCGGACATCATCTGCCTGCAGGAGACGAAAATGCGTCCGGAGCAGGCGGAGTTTGACCTGCCCGGCTACAGCCGCTTCTGGAACAGCGCCGACAAGGCCGGTTATTCCGGCACCGCCGTGTTCACCCGGCAGGAGCCGATGAACGTCACCTATGATTTCGGTATTGACGAGCACCGCCACGAGGGGCGCATCATCACCGCCGAATATCCGGATTTCTATCTGGTGTGCTGCTATACCCCCAACTCTCAGGATGAGCTGAAGCGGCTGGATTACCGCATGGCATGGGAGGATGACCTGCGGGAGTATCTCATGGAGCTGGATGCGAAGAAACCCGTCATTTACTGCGGCGATCTCAATGTGGCCCATCAGGAGATCGACATCAAGAATCCCAAAAGCAACCGCCGCAATGCCGGCTTCACCGACGAGGAACGGGAGAAGATGACAACGCTGCTGGCCAGCGGCTTTGCCGACACCTTCCGTCGGCTGCATCCCGACGCCACAGGCCGGTATTCGTGGTGGAGCTACCGCTTCAACGCACGGAAGAACAACGCCGGGTGGCGCATCGACTATTTCATCGTGTCCGAGCGGCTGATGGAGCGGGTGAGGAGTGCGGACATCTGGCACGAGGTGCTTGGTTCCGACCATTGCCCGGTGGTGCTGGACTTGGAGGACTGAACAGGAATGGGGCTGTAAAAAACCCCCTTCTCCTTTATGACAGCAGGGCGTTGATCTCCGCGATCTCCAGCTCCTGCAGCGCCCAGTTGATGCCGTAGCCCACCACCTTGGAAAGATCCCGCACCTGACGGTCAATGTCACGGGGCGTGACGGTCATGGATTGACCGTGACCCCGAAGGTGCGTCTCCTCCGGGTGGGATATGCCGGCCTCCTGCAGAAGATCCGCCGCCATGGTGACGGCGTCCACCACCGTGGGGATGCCCACGGAAAACACCGGCACGCCCAGCGTTTCCTCATCCAGCGCCGCCCGGTGATTGCCTACGCCGGAGCCGGGAACAATGCCGGTGTTGCTCAGCTGCACGGTGTTGCACACCCGTGCAGTACGGCGGGCCGCCAGCGCATCCACCACGATGACAAAGTCCGGCGACGTTTCCCGCACCAGACCGCGGACAGCCTCCGCAGACTCCACGCCGGTGTTGCCCAGCACATCGGCGGCCAGCGCGGACACCGGACGAAAACCGGAAAACTGTTTCGGCATGGCGGCCAGAAGATGCCGGGTGACGAGCAGGTGGCGCAGCGTCTCCGGGCCTACGGCGTCCGGGGTCATGGCGGCGTTGCCAAGACCCACCACCAGCGCCGCGCCATTCTCCGGCAGCAGGCCCTTCAGCTCACCGCCCAGCGCCCGCACCGCACGTTCAAAAAAATCCGGCTTGCGCTGCCAGAAATCCGTGTAGTCGATGGTGAGATACTGCCCCTCCGGCTTGCCCAGCGCCTCCGCGCCGCCCTTGTCCAGAACCTCCACCGCCGTGACGGGATAGCCCTCCCGCCGCCGCTTTCTTGCCCGGACGCCGGAGAGCTTTGTGGTCTCCGCCGCGGACTCCTTCCACAGCTCATGAGCCTCCAAAGCAAGGTCGGTTCTTCTGCTGATCACGATTTTTTCTCCTTCCTACCCCTAAATCTTGTGTTTGGGTCGTATTTTTTGCGGTTTTGACCACAATATGCAATTTTTCTAACAAAATTGTAAAAAAACTCTTGCTTTTTCGTTCAACTGGTGCTAAAATATCAATCTGCACGGTGGAAATTTCTTTTCACGCGTGGATTTTGCCTAAGGAGGTGTTTGGTTTGCCGAATATTAAGTCTGCCAAGAAGCGCGTTCTGATCGCCGAAGCGAGAAACGCCCGCAACAAGGCCGAGAAGTCCGCACTGAAGACCGCCATCAAGAAGTTCGAGGTCGCTGCCGCAGAAGGCAATCGCACCGAGGCCGATGGCGCTTACAAGGTTGCTGTCAAGAAGGTCGATCAGGCTGTGGCTAAGGGTATCCTGCACAAGAATACCGCTGCTCACCGCAAGAGCGCCATGACCCTGAAGCTCAACAAGATGGCCTAATTCGAGCCAAACAGGAGGACATCCGAAAGGATGTCCTTTTTTGTTTTGTCGAAACAGGAAAAGACCCGCCTAATACTAATTTTTAATAAAACCGCTTAACATATACCTTCTGATATGCTATAATACA
>CAZQJD010000098.1:0-7287 GCA_964593575.1 uncultured Oscillibacter sp. | reverse complement strand
ATCGACGAATGATCTGTTGGAAAGCATGAAATCGGACAAAATGGTAAGAGGGATTTTTCAGATGCATCCACTTTTCCGTTTCTTTCAGAATACAGCCGGAAGCGCCGCCGCTTTTTCACCTTTCCTGCAAGTTTCCTTTCCCCCTCTGCGCGTCTCTCTGAAATGTACAAAATTTTCCAGCAATTTACTGCAAAATCTCTCTGTTTTTTTCTTGCTTTTCTTTGAAATAAGACTATACTATAGCGGCCTCTAAGTTGTTCGGCAAACATTTCGCGAAAGGAAGTCTTACCCCATGTCGACCCTCTTATCCATTTCTGTTGCGATTCTGGCCGGTCTTCTCATGACCCGTCTGGTAAAGCCCCTGAACCTGCCGGACGTCACCGCTTATCTGGTGGCCGGTGTTCTGATCGGCCCGTACTGTCTGGGCGCTCTGGGCGTTGACGGTCTTGGATTCACCAGCAGCGCAGCCGTCAGCTCCCTGTCTCTGATCTCCGAAGTCGCTCTGGGCTTTATCGCCTTCTCCATCGGCAACGAATTCCGGTTGGATGCATTGAAGCACACTGGCCGTCAGGCGCTGGTCATCGGCATCGTGCAGGCCGTTACAGCCACTCTGCTGGTGGACGCGGCGCTTCTGGCCATTCACTTTGCCGCGCCGGACAGTCTCTCGATCCCCCAGACCATCACCCTGGGCGCCATCGCAACAGCCACCGCGCCTGCTGCTACACTGATGGTAGTGCGTCAATACAAAGCCAACGGTTCTCTTACCAGGCTCCTGCTGCCGGTGGTGGCACTGGATGACGCGGTAGGCCTTGTGGTGTTCGCCATCTCCTTCGGCATTGCCCGGGCGCTGATCAGCGGTTCCGCCGATCTTATGTCCATCCTGGCAGCACCACTGGCAGAGATCGCCGCCTCGCTCCTGCTGGGCGCACTCCTGGGCTGGGTCCTGACCCGGCTGGAGACCATGTTCCATTCCAACACCAACCGCCTGAATCTGGTCATCGCCTTTGTATTCCTTACCGCATCCCTTTCCATGCTGGAATTCCGGATCGGCACGCTGCAGGTAGGCTTCTCCTCGCTGCTGGTCTGTATGATGCTGGGTACGGTTTTCTGCAACCTCTGCCCACTCTCCCACGATCTGATGGAAAAGTCTGACCGCTGGACTTCTCCCCTGTTCGCACTGTTCTTCGTCATCAGCGGCGCAGAGCTGGATCTGGGCGTCTTCACGAACATTGCCATCATGCTCATTGGCGCAGCCTATATCCTGTCACGCTCTGTAGGCAAATATCTGGGCGCGTTTCTCAGCGCCCGATGGATGCGCTGCCCACCTGCTGTCTGCAAATATCTGGGCATCACTCTGCTGCCTCAGGCCGGTGTAGCGCTGGGTATGTGTATCACCGCCCGCCAGCTGGGCCCGGAAGGTGTCCTCATCCAAAACATCATCCTTTTCTCCGTTCTTGTCTACGAGCTGTTCGGCCCCATGCTGACCAAGCAGGCGCTGACCAAGGCCGGAGATATCCAGCCTGTTCCCGAGCATATCAAAAACCGCCGTCAAGCAAAGCTGGAAGCCTCCCGTTCCGGCAAAAATAGCATATAACATATAGTGAACATATGAAAACAACAGTACCACCGGCAGTTCATCATGGACAGCTGTCAGTGGTACCGTTGTTTTCCCGGATTTTTTCAAATTTCAAAAAATTGATGCCCGCAGACAGATGTCCCCGGCTCCAGCGTTACCACCGCCGGCTGGCCGTCGATCCGGGTAGGTATGCTCTTGCTCTCCGTTCCCCTCTCTGCCCCACAGGCGGAACATAGCAAAGTAAGGATCAGCAAAACAAAAACACATTTCTTCAGGGAGTTCCTCCCTTCCTGGCAGCTTCCGGCAGGCATATCTGCCGGTCTTTTTGCATAGGGTTCGGCAGGATCGCCCCTCCTGGTATCCGCATCATAACCGATATGTGTGCATCCTCTGTGACAACATCTTATCCCTTCAGAATTTCCGTGTTCCGATACTGGATCGCCTCTGCCAGATGATGGGCCTGAATATTTTCCGTGGCCTCCAGATCCGCGATGGTACGGGCCACACGCAGGATGCGGTCATGAGACCGGGCCGTGAGTCCCATCCGCTCGAAAGCCGTGCGCAGCAGCTTGTCGCCTGCGGCATCCAGCTCGCAGAACTCACCCACCATGGCCGCCGTCATCTGGGCGTTGCAGCGGATATCCCGTCCGGCAAAGCGTCTGCGCTGGATCTCCCGGGCAGCATCCACCCGGCGCTTCACCTCTGCGGAGGATTCCGGCGTTGATTTGCGCCGCAGGGCGTCATACTCCACCGAGGGCACATATACATGGAGGTCAATGCGGTCCATCAGCGGTCCGGAGATCTTCTCCGCGTACCGCTCCACATCCCGTTCCGAGCAGCGGCATTTGCCGGAGGGATGCCCCCACCAGCCGCAGCGGCAGGGGTTCATGGCGCACACCAGCTGGAACCGGGCAGGCATATGCAGAGTGCCGCCGGCTCTTGCCACCGTAACGGTGCCGTCCTCCAGCGGCTGGCGCATAGCCTCCAGCACATCCCGGCGGAATTCTGGCAGCTCATCTAAAAACAGCACGCCGTTGTGGGCGAAGGATATCTCACCCGGCCGCAGTGCGGGGCCGCCGCCGGCCAGCGCCGCGGCAGAAGCCGTATGATGGGGCGCACGGAAGGGACGCTGCCGCAGCAGCGGGCGATCCCGGTCCAGCAGGCCCGCCACAGACCATATCGCACTGGTTTCCAGCGCCTCCTCACGGGTCATCTCCGGCAGAATGGAGGGCAGGCGCCGGGCCAGCATGGACTTGCCCGCGCCAGGGCTTCCGATCATCAGCAAATTATGCCCGCCGCTGGCTGCCACCTCCAGAGCACGACGGATGTTCTCCTGACCCACCACGTCCCGAAGATCCGGCAGCTCCTCCATCTCCTCATCCGGGACCCAGACAGGCGCGGGGGACAATGCGCTCTCTCCCTTCAGGTGCGCCGTCAGGGCAGCCACATCCGGCACGCCGAACACCGTCAGCCCACCGGCAAGGGTAGCCTCCGCGGCATTCTCCTCCGGAACGAACAGCTGACGGATACCCGCCCGGCGGGCGGCCAGCGCCATGGGCAGAACGCCATCGATCCCACGCACCGCGCCGGTGAGAGACAGCTCACCGATGAAGGCCGCGTCTGACCGCAGCGGCGGGATCTCCTCAGAAGCCGCCAGCAGACCCACAAAGATGGGCAGATCGTAAACCGTACCGGCCTTTTTCTGTCCCGCCGGAGCCAGATTCACGGTGATTCGGCTGACCGGGAATTTGCAGCCGCAGTTTTTCACTGCCGCCCGGACACGCTCTCGCGCTTCCCGCACGGCGGCATCAGGCAGACCCACAATATCAAACGCCGGCAATCCGCCGGAGAGAAAGCATTCCGCGGAGACTTCATATCCGCTCAGGCCCGTCAGACCCAGAGAACGAACGGTGACGACCATGGCGATCCTCCTTGCACTTTGAAATCCACAAGCTTCAAAAGTCATCCGTCCACCGGAAACGTATACGATTCAGCGGACAGCATCCTTCCTTCTTCACCGCAACTACTGCAATTTTTAGGCGGTTTTCCTGCATTTTACCACATTTTTGCCAAAAGTGAAACAGGAAACGCAAAAAAGTGCCAAAAAAATGCAAGTTAATTTGTCCTTTCCGCAGAATTTTCGGATTTTGCAAAAAAAATAACAATACAGTCGTTTACACGCCAAAAACAGAGTGCTATAATGTGTGATGAATGGGGTTCTTTTCAAGATCCCCGTCTGTGTAAACAGCTGCCCCCGGGCAGCAAATTATAGGAGGTTTTGTTTATGGCAAGAAAACTCAAGTCCATGGACGGTAACACCGCTGCCGCGCATGTCAGCTACGCGTTTACCGAAGTGGCGGGCATCTATCCCATCACCCCGTCCTCTCCCATGGCAGATATGGTCGACCAGTGGTCCGCCAACGGCCGCAAGAACATCTTTGGTACCACCGTCAAGGTCTGCGAGATGCAGTCCGAGGCAGGCGCCGCCGGTACTGTTCACGGCTCCCTGGCCACCGGTGCTATGACCACCACTTATACCGCTTCCCAGGGCCTGCTGCTGATGGTGCCCAACATGTACAAGATCGCCGGCGAGCTGCTGCCCTGCGTCTTCCATGTTTCAGCCCGTACCGTCTCCACCCATGCCCTGAATATCTTCGGCGATCATTCCGACGTTATGGCCTGCCGCCAGACCGGCTTCGCCATGCTGTGCGAAAACGATGTCCAGGAGATCATGGACCTGTCCCCCGTCGCCCATCTGGCTTCCATCGAGGGCCGTGTCCCCTTCATCAACTTCTTCGACGGCTTCCGTACCTCCCACGAGATCCAGAAGATCGCCATCTGGGACTACGAGGATCTGAAGGAAATGTGCGACATGGATGCTGTTGCGGCATTCCGCAAGCACTCCCTGAATCCCGAGCGCCCCAACATGCGCGGCTCTCACGAGAACGGCGATATCTTCTTCCAGCACCGCGAGGCCTGCAACCCCTACTATGATGCTCTGCCCGCCATCGTTGAGAAGTACATGGACAAGGTCAATGCCAAGCTGGGCACTGATTACAAGCTGTTCAACTACTATGGCGCACCCGACGCCGAGCGCGTCATCATCGCTATGGGCTCCCTGTGCAACGTCGCAGAGGAAGTCATCGACTACATGACCGCCAAGGGCGAAAAGGTCGGTATGGTGAAGGTCCACCTGTATCGTCCCTTCTCCGCCGAGCACCTGCTGTCTGTCATCCCCGCCACCGCCAAGAAGATCGCCGTTCTGGACCGCACCAAGGAGCCCGGCTCTCAGGGCGAGCCTCTGTACATGGATGTTGTCACTGCTCTGGCCAACGCCGGTAAGAGCGACGTCACCGTCATCGGCGGCCGTTACGGTCTGGGCAGTAAGGATACTCCTCCCGCTTCTGTCTTCGCCGTGTTCAACGAGCTGACCAAGGATGCTCCCAAGCGCCAGTTCACCATCGGCATCAATGACGACGTCACCAACCTGTCTCTGGAAGAGACCGCTGCTCCCGCCACCGCCGCGGAAGGCACCATCGAGTGCAAGTTCTGGGGTCTGGGCGGCGACGGCACTGTCGGCGCCAACAAGAACTCCATCAAGATCATCGGCGACCATACCGACAAGTTCGTTCAGGCATACTTCCAGTATGACTCCAAGAAGACCGGCGGCGTCACCATCAGCCACCTGCGCTTCGGCGACAAGGCCATCAAGTCCTCCTACTACATCAACAAGGCTGACTTCGTTGCATGCCATGTTCCCGCTTACATCCTGAAGGGCTTCCCCATCGTCCGCGACGTTAAGCCCGGCGGCGTGTTCATGATCAACTGCAAGTGGACTCCCGAGGAACTGGATCAGCATCTGGACGCCGCCTCCAAGCGCTACATCGCCCAGAACAACATTCAGCTGTACACCATCAACGCCATCGATCTGGCCATCGAGATCGGCATGGGCAAGCGCACCAACACCATTCTGCAGTCCGCATTCTTCTCTCTGGCAAAGGTCATGCCCGAGTCTGAGGCCATCGGCTACATGAAGGACGCCGCCACCGCTTCCTACCTGAAGAAGGGTCAGGATATCGTGGATATGAACCACAAGGCCATTGATCTGGGCGCCACCGCCTACAAGAAGATCGACGTCCCCGCCGAGTGGGCCAACGCTCAGGATAGCACCGAGACCGCTGCTCTGGCCGGCAAGCCCGAGCTGGTGGAGATGGTCCAGAACATCCTGCTGCCCGTGGGCAAGATGGACGGCGACAGCCTGCCCGTGTCCGTGTTCTCCAAGCACGCCGACGGTCAGTTCGAGCTGGGCGCTGCCGCTTATGAGAAGCGCGGCGTTGCCGTCTCCGTTCCCACCTGGGACGCTGCCAAGTGCATCCAGTGCAACAACTGCGCTTATGTCTGCCCCCATGCCACCATCCGTCCCTTCGCTCTGACCGAGGAAGAGGCCGCTGCAGCTCCCGCTGCCGCCAAGATCGTGGACATCAAGGCCGGCAAGGGCAAGGGCGTCTACAAGTACACCATGGCCGTTTCTCCCCTGGACTGCATGGGCTGCGGCGTGTGTATCGGCCAGTGCCCCGTCAACGCTCTGTCCATGGTCGCTCAGGAAGACGAGCTGGCACAGCAGGATGTGTTCAACTACTGCGTTGCCGAGGTCGCCGAGAAGAAGGACATGCAGGACAACACCGTGAAGGGCAGCCAGTTCAAGAAGCCCTATCTGGAGTTCTCCGGCTCCTGCGCAGGCTGCGCCGAGACCAGCTATGCCCGCCTGATCACCCAGCTGTACGGCGATCATATGTATATCTCCAACGCCACCGGCTGTTCCTCCATCTGGGGCGGTCCCGCCGCTACTTCTCCCTACTGCACCAACGCCAAGGGCCAGGGCCCCGCATGGTCCAACTCCCTGTTCGAGGATAACGCCGAACACGGCCTGGGCATGTTCCTGGGTCAGCAGGCCACCCGCAGCCGCCTGGCCGACAAGGTCCGTGAGCTGGCCGCTTCTGTGGACTGCACCGAGTGCAAGGCTGCCTGCGAGGCATACCTGAGCACCATGGACGACTGCACCGCCAACAAGGCTGCCGCCGACGCTCTGGTCGCCATCCTGGAGAAGGCTCCCGCCAGCGAGACCGTTGCCGAGATCCTGGCTGACAAGGAATACCTGGCCAAGAAGTCCATGTGGATCTTCGGCGGCGACGGCTGGGCTTACGATATCGGCTTCGGCGGTGTTGACCACGTGCTGGCTTCCGGCAACGACGTGAACATCTTCGTCTTCGATACCGAGGTGTACTCCAACACCGGCGGTCAGGCTTCCAAGGCTTCCAACATCGGCCAGGTTGCTCAGTTCGCAGCCGCCGGTAAGGAGATCAAGAAGAAGTCCCTGGCTGAGATCGCCATGTCCTATGGCTACATCTATGTTGCTCAGGTCGCTATGGGCGCCAACCCCGCTCAGACCCTGAAGGCCATCCAGGAGGCCGAGGCTTATCCTGGCCCCTCCCTGATCATCGGCTATGCTCCCTGCGAGATGCACTCCATCAAGGGCGGCATGATGAACTGCCAGAAGGAAATGAAGAAGGCCGTCGAGTGCGGTTACTGGAACCTGTTCCGCTTCAATCCTGCCGCTGAGGGTGCCAAGTTCACTCTGGACTCCAAGGAGCCCGCCGGCGGCTATCAGGAGTTCCTGATGAACGAGGCCCGCTACAGCCGTCTGACCCGCG
>CAZQJD010000097.1:233-7349 GCA_964593575.1 uncultured Oscillibacter sp. | reverse complement strand
AGGTGGTGTGGCGGCAGTGGTCGGACCAGTAGGTGTCCACCACGCGGATCTCGGTAATGGTGGGGTCACGCTTCTCATCGTCCCGGAAATAGGCCTGCAGGAACTTCAGGTCGTCCAAGTCCATGGCCAGACCCAGCTTGTCCAGCAGGGCGGCAAGACCGGTCTCGTCCAGACCGGTGAAGCCCGCTACGGTCTCCACGGTGGTGGGAACGGCGTATTCCGCCTGCAGCGTCTCCGCCTCCTCCAGCGCGGCCTCCCGGGATTCCACGGGATTGATGAGGAACCTCTTGATGCGCTCCACATCGGCGGCAGTCAGCTCGCCGGAGAGCAGGTACACCTTTGCGGTGCGGACGGTGGGGCGGTCCCCCCGGGTCAGCAGCTGGATGCACTGGGCGGCGGAGTCCGCCCGCTGGTCGAACTGGCCGGGGAGATACTCCACGGCAAAGACGACGCCGCTGTCTGCCGGAAGAGCGTTGTACACGTCGTCCAGCTGCGGCTCGGAGAAGACTGCCTGCACGGCGCGGCGGAAGGTCTCCTCGTCCAGACCCTCCACGTCGTAGCGGTTCAGCTGCCGGAGGCCCGTGAGGGCTTCCATGCCCAGCAGCGTCCGCAGCTCGCGTGCCAGACCCTCGGCCTCCTGCCGCAGGCCCGGCTTTTTTTCTACATAGATGCGTTTGACCATCGTATCAACCTTTCCCTGCGGCCAGCGCGCGCCGGCCGATATCGTGTCTCATGTAAACGCCGTCGAAATGGATGCTCTCGGCGGCGGCGTAAGCGTCGGTAAGGGCTTCTTCCAGCGTGGCGGCTCTGGCGGTAACGCCCAGAACCCGCCCGCCGGCGGTGACCAGCTTCCCGTCCTTCAGAGCGCTGCCCGCGTGATAGACCGTCACGTTTTCGGCAAGCTGGGCGGGAATGGTCATCTCCTTGCCCTTTTCGTAGGCGGAGGGATAGCCGCCGGAGGCCAGGATCACACAGGCCGCCGCGCCGTCATGCCATTCCACCTTCAGGTCGGCAAGGGTCTTGTTTTCCACCGCCTGCATCACTGTCAGCAGGTCGGTCTTCAGCAGCGGCAGCACCACCTGCGTCTCCGGGTCACCGAAGCGGCAGTTGTACTCAATGACCCTGGGGCCCTTGGGCGTGAGCATCAGGCCGAAGTACAGGCAGCCCTGGAAGGGGCAGCCCTCCGCCCGCATGGCGGCCAGGGTGGGCAGGAAAATGGTGTCCATGCACTGCTGCGCCACCTCTGCGGTGTAATAGGGGTTGGGAGCCACGGCGCCCATGCCGCCGGTGTTGAGGCCGGTGTCGCCGTCGCCCGCCCGCTTGTGGTCCATGGAGGACACCATGGGGGCGATGGCGGTGCCGTCGGTAAAGGCCAGCACGCTGACCTCCGGGCCGGTGAGGAACTCCTCAATGACGATCTCGTTGCCGGATTCGCCGAAGACCTTGTCCTCCATGATGGAGCGGACAGCGTCCTCCGCCTCGGCAAGGCTGGTGGGGATCAGCACGCCCTTGCCCAGCGCCAGACCGTCGGCCTTGATGACGATGGGAAACTGGGCGGTGCGGAGATATTCCAGCGCCTTGGCGGCGTCATTGAACACCTGATAGTCGGCGGTGGGGATGCCGTATTTTTTCATCAGGTTCTTGGAGAAGACCTTGCTGGCCTCGATGCGGGCGGCTTTGGCGTCCGGACCGAAGCAGGGGATGCCGATGTCGTGGAGCCGATCCACGCAGCCCAGAGCAAGGGGATCGTCCGGCGCCACCACGGCAAAGTCGATATCGTGGGACTGTGCAAAGGCCACGATGCCGTCGATGTCCTTCGCGCCGATCTCCGGCACGCACACGGCGTCAGCGGCGATGCCGCCGTTGCCGGGGAGGGCGTAAACGGTCCGGACAGCCGGGTTTTCCCGCAGCTTTTTGATGATGGCGTGTTCGCGGCCGCCGCCGCCAACCACAAGAAGATTCATAAAGGCCTCCTTTAATGCCCCTGCTGCAGCAGGGGAGGCTTTTTGTCTGCGCAGTGCCTGCGCAGGGAGCGTTTGAACCCCCCATTTCTCTTTTGCTCTTGCCAAAAGACTGCGCCCGCAGGCGCGTTTCGGAGGGCAACCGCCCGGAACGGGCGGCTCTTGGCCCGGAGATAAACGGGCCGGCACCCGCAAGGGGTACACCGCATCCGTAAGGCGCTAAAGCGCCAACGGCTGCGCAGTCACGGTCCAAAGAGAAAAAACGCCGGCGCAAATCTGCTGCAAAGGGTCTTTCTCCTTGGCTGCGGCGAAAAAGCCGGAGTTGTACCGTGCAAAACAAGAACTGACTCTGCACCCCCGCCGCGCGTTCCGCTTCGCTACGCGCTCATGCGGAGCGTGAGCGCGGCCTCCTCCGCAAACCAACGAAGTGTTTGCGGAGGAAAACGAGGAGCAAGGGAGCGGGTGCAGTTTTCGCCGAAGGCGGAAACGGAGCTTAGCGTACTTTGCGACGAGTTAATGATGGAACAGCCGCATCCCCGTGAACGCCATCACCATGCCGTACTGATCGGCCACGTCGATGACCTGCTGGTCACGGATGGAGCCGCCGGGCTGTGCGATGTACTGGACGCCGGACTTCCGTGCGCGCTCCACGTTGTCGCCGAAGGGGAAGAACGCGTCGGAGCCAACGGTGACGCCGGTCTGGGTGGCGATCCATGCCTTCTTTTCCTCAGCGGTGAGGACTTCCGGCTTGGTCCTGAAGACACGCTGCCACTCGCCGTCACGGAGGATATCCTCATACTCGTCGGAGATGTAGATGTCGATGGCGTTGTCCCGGTCGGGGCGGCGGATGTCATCCACGAAGTCCAGACCCAGCACCTTGGGATGCTGGCGCAGCCACCAGATGTCGGCCTTGCTGCCGGCCAGACGCGTGCAGTGGATGCGGCTCTGCTGGCCTGCGCCCACGCCGATGGTCATGCCGTCCTTCACGTAGCACACGGAGTTGGACTGGGTGTACTTCAGGGTGATGAGGGACAGGAGCATATCGTTCTTGGCCTGCTGGGAGAGTTCCTTGTTCTTGGTGACGATGTTCTCCAGCATGGCCTCGTTGATGTCGAGGTTGTTGTAGCCCTGCTCGAAGACGATGCCGTAGATGCTGCGGCGCTCGGCGGGGTCAGGCTCGTAGTTGGGATCGATCTCCACCACGTTGTAGGCGCCCTTGCGCTTGGTGGCGAGGATCTCCAGCGCCTCGTCGGTGTAGCCGGGAGCGATGACGCCGTCGGAAACCTCCAGCGCAAGGCAGCGCGCGGTGTCTGCGTCGCAGACGTCGGAAAGGGCAGCCCAGTCGCCGAAGGAGCACAGGCGGTCAGCGCCCCGGGCGCGGACGTAGGCGCAGGCGATGGGTGAGAGATCGCCGGCAGGGGGGAAGTAGATCTTCTTCTCCACCTCGGTGAGGGGCAGGCCCAGCGCGGCGCCGGCGGGGGAGACGTGCTTGAAGGACGCGGCGGCAGGCAGGCCGGTGGCCTTTTTCAGTGCCTTCACCAGCTGCCAGGAATTC
This sequence comes from uncultured Oscillibacter sp., assembly GCA_964593575.1. Lineage (GTDB taxonomy): Bacteria > Bacillota > Clostridia > Oscillospirales > Oscillospiraceae > Oscillibacter. Next base: position 3,833 of record CAZQJD010000097.1, on the reverse strand, counting down.
AGTGCGTCCATGAAGTTGATGTAGCCGGGCTTGCCGGAGAGCACCCGGATGGGCAGCTCGCCGCCGTCAGCCATGAACAGGCGGGAGGGCTTCTGGTTGGGGTTGCAGCCGTATTTCAGTTCCAGTTCCGTCATGTCAGTTCTCCTCCAGATGCTTATTGATGATCCGCTGCTCAACGGCGCGGGTCTTGAGGTCGGTGTAACGGACGAACAGGGAGATCCTGTTGGCCTCGTTGAGGTTCTCCCAGAGGGTCTTGGTGAAGGTGTCAATGTCGTTATCGGTGGCCACCCGCTCCGGCTCACCCTGGAAGGTGGGGATCACGGGAGCGCCGTCGGTGACATAGGTGTGCAGGAAGTGGCCGAGACCGGCGGTGGCGGGGTATTCCCAGAAGAACCGTGCGCAGGCGCTGCCTTCGGGGTCGGCGGCCTTGAGAATGGACAGCTTATAGCTGCCGTCGGCGGAGAGCAGGCCGGAGATACGGGGCGTCCAGTTGGGCTTGTCATCCTCAAACTGGCGGGTGCGCAGAGCGGCTTCCCAGCTCTCGCCCTTTGCAAGGTACTCCCAGACGGTGTCGGTCTGATCGCCGTTGGTGACGATGAGCCCCTGTCCGATCTCCCGGACGGGATGGTAAATGATGAGATGAGGATCGCTCATCAGGCTGGGGTCATGTGCCTCGGTGCGGATGCCGTCGGCCTCTTCGATGAAGACGCGGTTGCGGCTGTTGGCGCTGCGGCCCATGATGAAGTAGGCGGCGACGGCCTTTGTGCCGTCGGGGGTGACGCCCAGCACGATGCCGCGGCCGGGGTAGGGATTGGCGGAGAGCTTCTCCGCCATGCTGCCGATCTCGTATACGTTCATCACACGTTCTCCTTTTTCTCATTGGCAATCCGGGCGGACAGCAGCTCTGCCGCCTGGGGGAGCAGTACCCACTCGGCCTGCTCCATGACCCGGCGCTGCAGCGTTTCCGCCGTGTCGTCGGGGAGGATGTCCACGGCCTTCTGCAGCAGGATGCGTCCCCCGTCGGGGATCTCGTTCACCAGATGTACGGTGGCGCCGGTGACCTTGACGCCCTTCTCCAGCGCGGCCTCATGTACCTTGAGACCGTACATGCCCTTGCCGCAGAAGGAGGGGATCAGAGAGGGATGCACATTGACGATGCGCTCCGGCCACTGCTTCACAAAATCCTCCGAGAGGATGGAGAGGAAGCCGGCCAGAATGATCAGGTCAACGTTGTATTCGTTCAGAACCGCGGAGAGCTGCCGCTCGAATTGCTCCTGCGGCACGCCCTTCTTCACCACGGTGACGCCGGGCACGCCGTGGTTGGCGGCCCGCTGCAGGGCATACGCCCCGGTCACGTTGGAGATCACCGCCACGATCTGGCCGTGGGGGATGGCTCCGGACTCCTGTGCGTTCAGGAGGGCCTCCAGATTGGTGCCGCCGCCGGAGACCAGCACGGCGATACGGGTCAGCATAGCTCGATCTTCTGCTGGCCGGCGACCACTTCGCCCAGCTCATAGGCCTCGCAGCCGTGGGCGTGGAAGGCGGCCAGCGCCTTATCGGCGTCCTCGGCCTTCACGATGATGGCCATGCCCACGCCCATGTTGTAGGTGTTGAACATATCCCGCTCCGGGATGTTGCCGGTGGACTGGAGCATCTGGAAGATGGGGGGCACCTTGATGGCGGACTTGTTGATCTTCGCGCACAGGCCGTCGGGGATGGCCCGGGGGATATTCTCATAGAAGCCGCCGCCGGTGATGTGGCTGATGCCGTGGATCTCGGCAGCCTCGATGGCGGCCAGCACCGGCTTGACGTAGATGGTGGTGGGCTCCAGCAGCGCCTCGCCCAGGGTGCAGCCCAGTGCGTCGGAGTGGAGGTGCAGGTTGGCGCGCTCCACGTTGAAGACCTTCCGCACCAGAGAGTAGCCGTTGGAGTGGATGCCGGAGGAGGGCAGGGCCAGGATCACGTCGCCGGCCTTCATTTTGGCGGGAGCAATGACCTTCTCACGGTCCACGATGCCCACGGAGAAGCCGGCCAGATCGTAGTCGTCGGCGGGCATCATGCCGGGGTGCTCGGCGGTCTCGCCGCCGATGAGGGCGCAGCCGGACCGGACGCAGCCCTCCGCCACGCCGGAGACGATGGTGGCCACCTTCTCGGGGTCGTTCTTGCCGATGGCGATGTAGTCCAGGAAGAACAGGGGCTTTGCGCCGCAGCAGATGATGTCGTTGACGCACATGGCCACGCAGTCGATGCCGATGGTGTCATGCTTGTCCAGCAGCATGGCGATGCGGAGCTTGGTGCCCACGCCGTCGGTGCCGGAAACCAGCACGGGGTCCTTCATGCCGGCCAGATCGGGGGCGAACAGGCCGCCGAAGCCGCCCAGATCGGACACCACGCCGGGGATCATGGTGCGGGCCACATGCTTTTTCATAAGTTTCACGCCCTCGTAGCCGGCCTCAATGTTGACGCCGGCGGCGCGGTAGCTGTCAGAAAAACTGCGCATAACGGTGTTTCTCCTTTGTGTGTTATAATGATTATCGAATTTCGAAACATTAAAAACGTTTCGAAAAGCCGATAAAATCGGCTTTCGCCAATTCAAATGACAAATCATTTGAATTGGCTTGATATTCATTGCAATGGTTATTATCAAATGTTCTTTGAAAATTTGCGGCCAAATCGTAGATTTGGCGTCGAAATCGTGGCTGTTTGCACGATTTCGACTTCCTATGACCATTATCAATTCGTTACAAGCGTATCTCACTCTTTGCCGTTCCAGCAGTAGGTGCAGACCTTTTCCCGGTCCAGACCGATGGCCTCCAGCACGCCGTCCAGCGACTGGTAGCCCAGCGAGTCAAAGCCGAATTTCCTGCAGATGGCGCTGAGCATGCACTGGCCGCGCTCGGTGGTCACGTCGGCGTATTCCTCCACGTGCTTCTGCCCCTCGTCGCCCTCCAGCTCCTGGATCACCCGGCGGGCCAGCAGATCCATGTCGGAATTGCCCCGGGAGAAGTTCAGGTATTTGCAGGCATACATGATGGGGGGACAGGCGGAGCGCATATGCACTTCCTCGGCGCCGGACTCATAGAGGAAATCCACCGTTTCCTGCAGCTGGGTGCCCCGGACGATGGAATCGTCCACGAACAGCAGCTTCTTGCCGTGGATCAGCTCCGGCACGGGGATCTGCTTCATCTTGGCCACCTGATTGCGCACCTTCTGCTCCGAGGGGGTGAAGGAGCGGGGCCAGGTGGGGGTGTACTTCACGAAGGGACGGGCGAAATACTTGCCGCTGCGGTTGGCGAAGCCGATGGCGTGGGGGATGCCGGAATCCGGCACGCCCGCCACATAGTCCACCTTGGGCAGGCTCCCCCGCAGCACCTCGTCACGGGCCATGATCTCACCGTTGCGGTAGCGCATGACCTCCACGTTCATCCCCTCGTAGTTGCTGTTGGGATAGCCGTAGTAGGTCCACAGGAAGCCGCAGATCTTCATTTTGTCACCGGCCGGCGCCAGGGTCTCGCAGCCCTCGGCAGTGACCCGTACGATCTCACGGGGGCCCAGCTCGTAGGCGTCCTCATAGCCCAGCTTGTGGTAGGCGAAGGACTC
>CAZQJD010000097.1:0-223 GCA_964593575.1 uncultured Oscillibacter sp. | reverse complement strand
CTCGTTTTTACCCACCAGCACCGGCAGGCGGCCCATGGCGTCACGGGCGGCGATGATCTCGTTTTTGTCGGTGAGGATCAGCAGCGTCAGGGAGCCTTCGATCATCTCCTGTGCATGGAGGATACCGCTGACGATATCGTCCTTCTGATTGATGAGGGCGGCGGCCAGCTCCGTGGCGTTGACCTTGCCGGAGCTCATGGCGATGAACTGGTGTCCGTGGTCG
>CAZQJD010000096.1:0-7411 GCA_964593575.1 uncultured Oscillibacter sp. | reverse complement strand
TCACCCGCCGCTCCATCATCGAGCTGCTGCGCGACTGGGGCTATGAGGTCATCGAGGGCAAGCTGGCCATCGAGACCATTATGGAGGCTGGCCACAACGGCAAGCTGGAGGAGGTCTTCGGCACCGGTACCGCCGCTGTCGTCTCCCCCGTCAAGGAGCTGGTCTGGAAGGACGATTCCGTCATCATCGGCGGCGGCAAGATCGGCCCCGTCACCCAGAAGCTGTATGACACCCTCACCGGCATCCAGTGGGGCAAGGTGGAAGACACCAAGGGCTGGATCGTTCCCGTCTGCGAGGGCTGATCTCTCACAACATGCGAAAAACAGGGCTGCGGCGCGTTTGCGCCGCAGCCCTGTTCAGATTCCGCACAGTGATATCCGCTTTCATTGACATTTCCACTGCAGCGGGTATAATATCTGAATATACACTCTATTAAATTGTATCCCTTTCCATACGTATCGTTTGAAGGAGTTCTGAATGGCTAAGTCAAAAGGTCTTTCAATCATTATCGTCGGCTGCGGCAAGGTGGGCGAAACGCTGGTAGAGCAGCTGATCCGCGAGGGACACGACATCACCATCATCGACAAGGACGCTGCACGGGTGGAAGCTCTGGCAGGCACCTATGATGTGATGGGTCTGGTGGGCAACGGCGCCAGCTATTCTGTGCAGGTGGAGGCCGGTATCGAAAAAACCGACCTGTTCATCGCCGTAACGGAGTCTGACGAGCTGAATCTGCTGTGCTGCACCGTGGCGAAACGAGTGGCCGGCTGCGCCGCCATTGCCCGCGTCCGCGACCCGGCCTACAGTCAGGAGGTCAGCTATCTTCAGGAGAAGCTGGGGCTGGCCATGATCATCAATCCTGAGCTGGAGACAGCCAGAGAGGCCGCCCGTATCCTGGCCCTGCCCACCGTGCTGGACGTGAGCCCCTTCGCCCACGGTCAGGCAGAGCTGATCCGCTTCAAAATTCCGCAGGGCAACGTGCTGGACGGCATGATGCTCTACGACATGAGCAAGAAGCTGGAGAGCAACGTACTGATCTGCGCCATCGAGCGCGGCGGCGAGGTATATATTCCCGCCGGTAACTTTCAAATGCTGCAGGGCGATGTGATCTCGGTGGTGGCCACCAGCCGGGCAACGCGGCTTTTCCTGTCCCGCATCGGCTTCAAGACCAATCAGGTGCGCAACACCATGATCATCGGCGGCGGCAAGGCTGCCTACTATCTTGCCCAGCAGCTGCTGCCCATGGGCATCGCGGTGAAGATCATCGAAAAAAGCCGCGCCCGCTGCGAAGAACTCAGCGAGCTGCTGCCCAAGGCCATCATCATCAACGGCGACGGTACTGACGCGGAGCTGCTGAAGGAGGAGGGGCTGGAATACGCTGAATCCTTCGTACCGCTCACCGGCATCGACGAGGAGAACGTCATCCTGACCCTTCACGCCCGCCATGTCTCCAAGGCCAAGGTCATCACCAAGATCAACCGCATTTCCTTCCGTGACGCCATCAGCCAGCTGGATCTGGGCAGCGTTATCTATCCCCGCTATATCACCTCTGAGGCCATCATCGCCTATGTCCGCGCCAAGAAGAACTCCATGCATTCCAACGTGGAGACCCTGTATCATCTGTTTGATTCCCGGGTGGAGGCCATCGAGTTCCGGATCAACGAATCCTCCGCCGTCACCGGCCGGATGCTGAAGGATCTGAAGCTGAAAAAGGGTCTGCTCATCGCCTTTATCAACCGCGACGGCAATATCCTGACCCCCACCGGCAACGACACCATAGAGGTCGGGGATACCGTGATGCTGGTAACTACTCATACCGGCTTCAACGACATCCGTGACATTCTGGCCTGACAAGGCGGAGGCAATATGAACGGTTCCATGATTCTCTTTATCCTCGGCTATGTGCTGCGGATCGAAGGTCTGCTGATGCTTCCGTCCGCTCTGGTGGGCCTGATCTATCAGGAGTCGGAAGGCTGGGCCTATCTGGCGACGGGTATTTTGTCTTTCCTGCTGGGCACGCTGGTCAGCAGAAAGCGTCCCGCCAACTCCGTATTCTATTTGAAAGAAGGCTGCGTAGCCACCGCCCTGAGCTGGATCGTGATGAGCCTTTGCGGCTGCATTCCCTTCATGCTTACCGGAGAGATCCCTTCCTTTACCGACGCCATGTTTGAAATGGTCTCCGGCTTTACCACCACCGGCGCCAGCATTCTGACGGACGTGGAGGCCATGAGCCACACCTCTCTGTTCTGGCGCAGCTTCTCCCACTGGATCGGCGGTATGGGCGTGCTGGTATTCCTGCTGGCGGTGGTCCCCCTCAGCGGCGGCTCCCATTTCAACCTGATGCGGGCGGAAAGCCCCGGCCCCTCCGTGGGTAAGCTGGTGCCCAAGGTGAAGGCCACGGCACGGCTGCTGTATCTCATCTACATGGCGCTGACCGTGGTGGTGATCCTTTTGCTGGCTGTGGATATGCCGCTGTTTGACGCCATTCTGTCCGCCTTCGGCACCGCCGGTACCGGCGGCTTCGGCATCAAGGCCGACAGCTTTGCCAGCTACTCGCCCTATTCCCAGTGGGTGGTCACCATCTTCATGATCGTCTTCGGTGTCAACTTCAACGCCTATTACTTCATCCTGCTGCGGAAATTCAAAAAAGCCTTTGAGATGGAGGAGGTTCGCTGGTATCTGATCATCATTCTGGTGGCCACCGGTATCCTCTTCTGCGACATCATCCACATCTACGACAACGTGTTTGAGGCATTGACCCACGCTGCCTTCCAGGTGGGTTCCATCATCACGACCACAGGCTTTGCCACGGCGGACTTCAATCTGTGGGGCCAGAGCTCCAGGGTGACGCTGGTGATCCTGATGTTCATCGGCGCCTGCGCCGGCAGCACCGGCGGCGGCATCAAGGTCTCCCGCATCGTAATGCTGGTGAAAACCGCGCTCAACGAGTTCCGCTCCTACATCCATCCCAAGAGCATCCGCGCCATCAAGATGGACGGCAAGCCCGTGGAGCATGAGATGATCCATTCCGTCTGCGTATATCTGGCCACCTTCGTGCTGCTGTTCAGCGGTTCGGTGTTTATCATTTCTCTGGAAGGACGGGATCTGGTCACCACCTTCACCGCCGTGACCGCCACCATCAACAACATTGGCCCCGGCCTGGAATTGGTCGGCCCCGCCAGTAATTTCTCCATGCTCTCCCACCTGAGCAAGTGGACGCTGATCTTCAATATGCTGGCCGGCCGATTGGAGCTGTTCCCCCTGCTGATCCTTTTCCATCCATCGCTGTGGAAAGATCCCTTCTCCCGCCGGAAGGACAGCTGACCCCCCCACAAAACCACAGACACCCTTCCTTCTCCCAACGGGCGAAAGAAGGGTGTTTTCTTGTTTTGCCTCCTCCTTCCGCAAGAAATGTGCCCAACTTCCCTTGCATATTTTTGAAAATTTTGGCAATGTTTTTCCTGTTTTTGCCTTGTAATATTTTGTTGCCGGGGGCTACAATGGTGTAAATCTGCCGCTTTCCAGCGCTGACGGCCAAGGCAGACCTGTGTGACCGTCGATCATTTTCAGGAAAGGAAGTTTCGCACCATGAGAAAGTTTGTCACCCTTCTGGCCGCTTTGGTCCTGTGCTTCGCGCTGTGCATCAGCGCCGCCGCCTACAACGCATCTGAGATCACGACCACGTCCAACCCCACCTCCGGCACCGCCGAAGGCACTTATCGCGGCAAGACCGTTACCGCCGAGGTCTATCCGGCCGGTACCACCTTCGCCGCCACCAAGGATGTTCCCGGCAAGTATTTCAGCGAGTTCCAGATCTACAACGCCAACGGCGACTATGTGGACTATATCATAGGCGCCGGCACCTTCACGCTGCCCGATGACGGCCAGGTCTACTGCCTCAGCGTGTTCGACGGCTCCTCCTTCGTCTTCTATGACACCTACGTCACCAGCGGCTCCGCTGCCGCAGTCGAGCCCGAGGCTCCCCTGTATACCAAGTATCAGTACCTGCCTTACGAAGACGCCATTTATTTCGATGACTGCTACATCATCACCGGCACCAGCGCCAAGGCTCCCGAAACGCAGGAGTTCTGTGATCCTATCGGTGATGCTACCACTATCACCGGTACCTTCTCCGAATTGATCGATTACTGGTACGTTGCCGCCGAGGTGGAGCCTGACAGCATTTTCTCCTCTCCCTATGGCTCCGGAATCGCCACCACTTTCTATAAGTGGAACGGTTCCTACTTCCAGAAATTCGCCTTCGGCTTTCTTCCTCATGGCGACTATGCTGCCAAGGATGCCTTTGTTTACAACGGTGAAACCGCAGACATGCTCATTATGGACGATGCCGACTCCGCAGTCTGCGTCACTCTGAAAGGCACCAAGCTGGAGGCTGTCCCCGAGACTCCCGCTGTCCCCGAGACTCCCGCTGTCCCCGAGACTCCCGCTGAGCCTGTGAAGTCCTTCACCGATATCGCCGAGGGCGAGACCTTCTATGACGCCATCGCCTATGTCACCAAGCAGGGTCTGATGGACGGCACCACCGATACCGCTTTCCAGCGCAAGGCTGCCGCCACCAACCAGGCTGTTCTCGACACCATCGGCAAGCTGACCGGCGCCGACGCCGCCAAGGAATGGGCTGCCCAGAAGGGACTGGCCGATGACGCTGAGGCCGCCCGCGAGGATCTGGTCACTATGCTGTGGATCGCCGGCGGCAAGCAGACCGCGGATGAAAGCGTTCTTGCCAAGTTCGCCGATGCCGCTGCTATCTCCGCCGAAGCCAAGACCGCCATGGCCTGGGCTGTAGAGACCGGCCTGATCCAGGGCTATGCCAACGGCTGTCTGGGCGCTCAGTCTCAACTGACTCGCGGCGCTATGGCTGCCATCCTGTTCCGCGCAGCCGCCTGATCTCCCTTCAATCGAAAAAACGGGACGCTCCGAGAATGAAGTCGGAGCGTCCCGTTTTTCATGTGTAGCTCGCAGGTCATTTCCGTGGGCTGACCCGTTTCCGTTTCGGCAGAATGCGAACAACAGAGCTCACCAACGAGCTTCCTGTGGCGATCGCACCGGCGATGGCGGCTGCTTCAATGCCGCGCTGGGCAAACAGCGCCATGTTGCCGTCAATGAGGGCGTCCATGGTGTAATACAGACCGCCGCCGGGTACCAGCGGGATAATGCCGGTGATAAGAAACACCGTGGCGGGAGACTTGAACATACGGGCAAAGATCTCCGCCAGAATGGCCACTGCCACCGTAGCCACAAAGTTGCGGCCCACCACGCCCATGGCGTCTTCCGTCAGGAGGTACACCAGCCAGCCCATGGCTCCGGCAAAGCTGGCAGCAAGAATGTGCCGCCAGCGGCGAAGCTCAAACACCATGGCAAAGCCCGCGCTGGTCAACGCCGCATACAGGCAAGGCAAACAGGTTTCCATATGCGCTCCTCCTTACATCCAGAGTCCGCCCAGGATCCGGGCGGCAGTAATGGGAATGGCCACACCCATGGCAATGGCCATGGCCACGATCAGTACCTCCGCCAGGCGGGTCACCGCCGTCAGGAAGTCGCCGGAAAGCACGTCACGCATCACGTTGGTAATGGCAACGCCCGGCACCAGCAGCATGATGCCGCCAATGATGACCATGTCCAGGTTGGCCGGCAGGCCGACGGCGATGGCCAACAACGGAAAACAGGTCAGCAGCGCCGCCGACAGCAGGTTGGTAAAGAAGGCGTTGGCCCGCAGGCGCTTCAAATGGAACACCGTAAACTTCACCGCTATGCCGCAGGGGATGGACACCGCCGCATCCAGCAGCGTTCCGCCAAAGAGCAGCGTAAAGAAGAAGGTCACCATGATGTGGGCCAGATAGCTGATCCCCTTGGGATAGGGCGGCTCCGCCATCACCTGCCGCAGACGCTGGTTGGCGATCTCCATGGAGGGTGTTTCCGCGCAGATCTCACGGCAGAGGGCGTTGAGATCATTGAGCCGATGCAGGTTGTTGGCGGTGGTCTTGATGCGGATGGCCTTGTTATGGTTCCGCGCGCCGCCCTGAATGTTGATGATGATGCAGGAGGGAATGGCAAAGATCTCCGTCTGCTGATAGCCGTAGGCCTTGAGTATCAGATGGATGGACTCCTCCACCCGGTAGATCTCCGCGCCGTTCTGCAGCAGGCTCCGGCCCATCTCACAGGTAAAATTCAAAAGCTTTTCCGTATCCACAGCGTATCCTTTCCCCGTCCTCACAGATCGGAAGCCGTTTTTCTGGCGGCAGCGATCTCCGCCGCCAGCCGGCGGCGGGCGTCGTTGAACAGCAGTTCCTTGTTATGCCGGTAATAGGCGTCGCAGCCGAAGTTTTCAATGAACCAGGAGGTATCTGACCCAGCGGTAAGCTCCGTGACGAACATCACCAGCTCCTGAGAATCGCCGAAGGTACGCTCCAGAAACCGGAACGCGTTGTCGAACTCGCCGCCGGCAGCCTCCGCCAGCTTCTCCCGGTCCGCCGTTTCTTCCCCGAACCATGTCTTCAGCACCGTCATGGCGGCGCCGGCCGGCACCCGGTTGGTCTCCAGCCCGGAACGGTAAGTCTCCAGCGTCCGGATCAGGCGTATATCAGCATTGCGGCGGAGTTTGTCCAGCCGACCGGCGTCCTTTTCCAGCTGCAGGGCAGCCTGACGCCGGGCGATCTCCCCTGTCAGAACCGCCTGCGGATCTCCCCCTTCGGCGATGGCATCACGGCAGGCCAGCAGCACCTCGTAAAGCCGCTCTGTCAGCCCATCCTGACGGCGGACACAGCCGGCAGAGTCGTTGAGTCTGGAGATCAGCAGGCCCAGCACGCTGAGCCGCTCGTCAAAGGCAGCGGCACGCAGCTCGGATTCAGTGATGATCTCCCACTCGCCCCGGAGAATGTCGTCCACATGGTATGTCTTCTGATACTTGTAATACAGCATCAGATAATTGGCGAAATCCCGGGCAATGGCCGGCATCTGGATGTACTGCTCCGCTACGGTGCGGTCTACCTGCAGCCCCAGCTTCTCGTAAGCACAGATCAGCTCGCTGAGATCCTCCCAGCCGCGGGCCGTGGCAAACCGCAGACCGTCCACCGTGGTCTCCACCCGGTAGAAGTTCTCCTTCTTGATATCCAGATAGGAGACCACCGCGCCGTGGACGCCCTTCTTCCGGGCATACTCCTTCCAGACGCCGAAGCCGGCCTCCACGTCGATGCGCTTGACACGGTCCAGCGTCACCACATCGAACTCCCGGACGGAGCGGTTATACTCCGGCGGATTGCCGGCAGCCACAATGAGCCAGCCCTCGGGCAGCGCCTGATTGCCGAAGGTCTTGCATTGCAGAAACTGCAGCATCATGGGCGCCAGTGTCTCGGACACGCAGTTGATCTCGTCCAGAAACAGGATGCCCTCT
>CAZQJD010000095.1:0-7454 GCA_964593575.1 uncultured Oscillibacter sp. | reverse complement strand
ACAACCGTTCCTGCAAGCCCTGGTCCGGCTACATGGCCGAGATGCAGCGCCGCTTCACCGCCGACCTGGGCATCCCCTGCGCCGGCTTCGACGGCGACCAGGCCGACCCCCGCAACTTCAACGCTGCCCAGTATGAGACCCGCGTCCAGGGCCTGGTGGAAGCCATGGCTCAGAACGCCATGAACAAGGAGGGCTAAGAGATGAGCATCGAAGTCATGCTGAAAGAATTCCAGGAGATCGCTTACAGCCCTAAGAAGCAGCTGGCTGCCTTCAAGGCTGAGGGCAAGAAGGTCATCGGCGTTCTGCCCTACTATGCTCCCGAAGAGCTGGTCTATGCCGCCGGCATGGTGCCCATGGGCATCTGGGGCAGCAACAAGAAGACCATCTCCCGCGCCAAGGAGTATTGCGCCACCTTCTACTGCACCATCGCCCAGCTGGCTCTGGAGATGCTGCTGGACGGCACCATGGACGAGCTGGACGGCCTGATCACTCCCACCATCTGCGACACCCTGCGCCCCATGAGCCAGAACTTCCGCGTGTCCATCGGTGAGAAGATCCCCACCATCTTCCTGGCACATCCCCAGAACCGCTTTGCTCCCTGGGGCATCCAGTTCTGCGTTGACCAGTACAACAACGTGAAGAAGGATCTGGAGAAGATCTGCGGTCATGAGATCAGCAACGAGTCCATCCAGAACGCCATCAAGGTCTACAACGCCAGCCGTGCCGCTCGCCGTGAGTTTGTCAAGCTGGCCAACGAGCACTGCGACGTGGTGACTCCCACTCTGCGCAGCGCCGTCCTGAAGGCGAGCTTCTTCATGCTGAAGGACGTCTACACCGAGAAGCTGAACGCCCTGAACGCTGAGCTGGCCGCTCTGCCCGTGTGCGAGTGGAAGGGCGTCAAGATCGTCACCAGCGGCATCATCTGCGACAACCCCGCCCTGCTGCAGATCTTCGAGGAGAACAACATCGCCATCGCTGCCGATGACGTTGCTCACGAGACCCGCAGCTTCCGCGTGGACGCTCCCGAGGACGAGGCCGATGCCGTCCGCGCTCTGGCTCTGCAGTTCACCGCTATGGATTACGACATCCTGCTGTACGATCCCAAGTCCTCCGAGAACCGCCGCGGCGAGTTCGTCGCCAACCTGGTGAAGGAGTCCGGCGCTCAGGGTCTGGTGCTGTTCATGCAGCAGTTCTGCGACCCCGAGGAGATGGAGTATCCCTACCTGAAGAAGGCTCTGGATGCCGCCGGCATCCCCCACATCAAGCTGGGCGTCGACCAGCAGATGCGCGACTTCGGTCAGGCCCGTACTGCCATCCAGGCTTTCGCCGACGTGGTGGCCCTGTAATCGAAAATATCCCGATTGAAAAGGCGTTCCGGCTCGACCGGAACGCCTTTTTTGTCCAAAACGAAAACGCAACCGCCGGTTGCCCGCTCAGGTGGTGGACGCAACCGCGCTTTCTGTGGTAGAATACAGCCATCCAAAGCATAAGGAGGCTCTCATCATGATCGATATAGGTCAGCGCGTTGCGTTCTTTCTGATCTTTATCATATTGGCGAATGTTCTTCTGTTTGCGTTGACCGCCGCCTGTGTGCTGCTGATCGGGCGGTATCTCCGCCAACGAAAGGCGGCTCGGGATATCCCGGAGCCTACATCAGAACCGGCCGCTTCGGAGCCGCCCCTCACAGCCTCCAGCCGTTCATTGGGAGAAACCCTGCGGGAAAACCGTCTGCGCTGCGGCATGACACAGGAGAACGCGGCAGAAGCGCTGGGCGTCAGCCGTCAGGCCGTTTCCAAGTGGGAAAACGGCACCGCCGATCCCACTATCAGCAACCTGCTGGCGTTGGCAAAGCTGTACGATGTCTCCGCAGAAGATCTGCTGCAGGCGGCCGCGGGGGAAAACTGACAACACACCGGCAGACTGGTGCCGGTGTGTTTCTCTTATAATCGCAGCATTATGATACAGGAACGGCGTCGAAGCCTGAGCCGTGGAATTTCTCCGTAAGCGTTTCCCAGAGGATATGCGAGGGCTCTTCGCTGTTAAGATCACCGTCATCATACCCCAGACTGGCAGAAATTCGGATACCGCCTCCCAGCTCCACACCGGAAGCCGCATCCTTCACTGTCCGTTTTGTGGTCACAGTGCATTCCACATATATTCCCGTACCGCCCAGCTCTTTCCCCTTGTACCGAAGTTCATATGCGGGTAAATCTGTGATGATAACCTCTTTGCCCTGCCAGAGTCCAGCCGTTTCCAGTGCGGCATTCTCTTCGCCATAGACCGTCCGCAGTTCTTCCAGAAGATACACCCCCACGGATCCTCCCGCGCCATAACCCTCCAACGGCAGATAGAGCAGTTCGATCTCCCCTTCTACGGGTGAGATCACCCGCAGCTGCAGCATAAACGGCAGCGCCAGCAGAAGGATAAACACCACAGCCGCAATCTTCAAAAAGGTTTTCATCGCCTTCCTCCTTCCTCCCAGAACAGGTCGTTCAGCGTCAATCCCAGCACCTTGCAGATACCGATACACAGGCGTATGGTGGGATTATAGTCGCCGTTTTCAATGGCATTGATGGTCTGTCGGGAAACTCCCAAAGCATCTGCCAGCTGCTGCTGCGACATCCGTTTCCTGTGGCGAGCCTCCCGCATGGCGTCATTCTTCCCCATACCGAGCCTCTTTTCTCTGCCGCAGCCACTCCACGAGATACAAAACGCCAAGATAACAAGCGCCAATACCGATGATCAGATACAGATAGCCTTCCATACTGCTTCCGTTCTCAGGGTACACCCAGCAGCGCAGATAGTAGTTCAGCAGATCTACTACACCAATCAGGAGATAACTCACCATCATCCCCCGGGGTTTTTTCTTCATGGGCAACGCCGCATGAGTCAACAGACAATAGGTGTGATTTACAAGAAGTGAAGCCTCAAGTCCCACCATGATCGCCAAGGCGACCTCCACAGCTCGAAGCTCTGCATCATAGACCAGCCCTCGATAGCCATAGGCCGCAAACAGCGCCAGAAAGTAGGTCGCACAGATCCACAGACTCTGCTTTGCCGCCTCGCCCTGCGACACTGCCTGCCGCTCATCATATTCCCTGGTAGGATATTTCTTCTGATACCATACCGCCAGTACAGAATAGATCAATATTCCCATCGTTCCCAGCAGCGTCATCAACAGCACAAACATCTCCATGTCATCTTCCTCCTTCTCGTTTTGTCAAATATAGTTTACATTCCGCAGGTGCGGATGTCAAGTATATCTGACATTTTGTGTTGAATATTTATGAACAACGCCCGCTCCTTGGAATCCAATTGGGATCAATGCCTGTATTCGTTGACAAATCGCATGGATTGACATATAATAAAAAATGTTATTTTATGCAGAAAATGCGCAACATATGTAATCTTTCCGGGTTTTCATGCCCGGTTTTATTAAGGAGTAAATTGGCATGGATCTTTTGAATGACAGCATAAGAAAGCTTTACTGGAAATTCCTCATCCCCTCCATTGGCGGCGCTATGGTGGTAAGCCTGTACAACTTTGTGGACACCATTGCCATCGGTCAGGGCGTAGGTCCCAACGGCACTGCCGCCTGCGCCGTGTTTTTACCGCTGTTCTGGATCGCCGAGTTCATCGGTCTTTTGTGCGGTATCGGCGGCTCCGTGCTGATGAGCGAGGCACGCGGCAGCGGCGATGACAAAAAGGGCAACGCCTATTTTACCGCCGCACTGATCTTCTGCGCTCTGTTGACGGGTATTGCATGGATCGCCGCGATCCTCTGGAAAGAGCCCCTGTTCCGCTTTTTCGGTGCCGATGACACCATCATGCCCTACGCGTTGGAGTACGGCAGCCTGATCGCATGCGCACTCCCCTTCTTCGTGATGGCCACCTTCCTCTCCTGCTTCGTCCGCAACGACGGCGCTCCCACCCTGACCATGGTAGCCGTCTGTCTGGGCGCCGTGTCCACCATGACGCTGGACTATATTCTGGTCTTTCCCATGAACATGGGTATGCTGGGCGCCGCCTGCGCCACCACCTCCGGTTCCGTGGTCCAGGTCATCATCATGGGCAGTTATTTCTTCAACAAGAAGTGCTCTTTGCGCATCGTCAAGCCCGCCAATCTGCTGACTGCTTTCCGCGAAGTGACCGTCAACGGCTTTGGCAGCGGCTTCTCTCTGCTGGCTGTCATGGCCATCACTTTCATCGCCAACAACCAGATCATGACCTATGCCGATGCGGACAGTCTGGCTGTCTACGGCATGATCTGCACCCTGTCCACCCTGTTCCTCAGCATCTACACCGGCGTTGGGCAGGCCTGCCAGCCCATCGCCTCCAGCAACTACGGTGCCGGCATCCAGAATCGCTATATGAGCGTGCGCCGTATGGGCCTGAACACCTGCATAATTTTGGGCGTCGTCTTCTCCGGCGTATGCCTGTTGTTCCCCGAACAGCTTACCATGCTGTTTATGCAGGTCACTCCCGGTGTCATGGATGTCGCTCCCTTCATCCTGCGCGTATACGGCATCTCCTTCCTGCCTCTGGCCTTCACTGCCTTTATGAGCATCTATCTGCAGTCCGTGATGCGTCCCGTCGCCGCCACCGTCATCTCTGTGTGCCGCGGTCTGGCGGTCAGCGGCGTGCTGCTGTATGTCCTGCCGGCCATCATGGGCAGCAACGGCATCTGGTACGCCTTCACCCTGGCTGAATTCCTGGTGGCCGCTGCCGCACTGGTCTATATGCTCCGGACAGACAAGGCTGTCATTTCCAAGTGATCTCAAGCGATCATTGCGTCATGTCCACATTTCTGAAAAGTCATGACCACCGGCTTCACTTACGCCGGTGGTCATGACTCTTTTATCGCTTTAGCCGGTAGATACCGGGTTCCTCTTCTGTCAGAACATCCTCTGCCAGCAGCTCTGCCAGACAGCGGGATGCCTCCGTTCTGTCACCGTCCAGATACGCCGCGATTTTCGCTTCCTCCGCACGGATATGCTCCGTGATATAGGCCAAAACCGCGCTCTTCTGCAGCGAATGGGGAAGTTTACCCATCGGCTCGAAAGCCGCTCCTGCCGCAGCCAGCGGCAGCCGCACAGTGACCTGCGCCGGAGAAAAGGTCTCACGAATGGTGGGCAGCGCCCACCCCCTGCTCTCCCAAAGTGCATGGATGCCTGCGAGACCGCTGCCGGTGCCCTGCCCCACACCCATCCGGGCAAACAGACGGGACAGCGCCAGATTGCGGGGATCAGACACGCCGCCGCTGACGGCAGCAGCCACATCCACACGAAACTGACCGGCGTTGATAAAGGAAATGGCGTCCGCCGTTCGCCGCACCTCCACCCCGCCGCGCTCAGCTGTACCAGTACCGCGGGATCATCGCTATCCACACCGACACAGGCCAGATATGCTGCCGCACCGGCATCGTCCAGCGCATCCATACCCACATCCGTCAGCAGGCGCATATCCGCAGTCTGACGGACGGCATCCCGCTGCATTTCCAGAACCTCTTCCCGCTTGCAGCGGTAGTCCCCCTCGCCATTGCGGCGGTACGTCCCCGTCATGGGATCACCGCCGATGTATACCGGCCGCAGACTGCGCCGGGCGCGGGGAACTTCAATGGCGATGATGTGCTTTCCATCCACCTCCGCGATACGGACATTCTCTTCCGTCAGAATATTGACGCTGACGGTTTTTCCGTCCCGCATCAACTCCCAGAACTGACGCACCATGCCTTCCGGATCCGGCAAATTCACCGGAGTGAGAGAGGTGTCCTTATGCTCCTGAACACCCAGCAGGATCACGCCGCCCAGTGCGTTGGCAAAGGCGGAATACGTCTCCCAAATGCTTTTGGGGAGACCGCCCAGCGCTTTCTTTGCCTCGATGCGGTTGTTCTCACGATAGGCCGCCACATTCATCAGATCGATCACGCCGGCACCTCCTTTTCCCGCCAGTTGTTGATGCTATTATATTCGTTTTCCCCGGAAAATGATCGAGTAGGACGCTCTCCTGTTGGAGAACGCCCTGACGCAACGCAGTATTTACTTCTTCAGCGCTGCCGCGGTCTCCACCAGATGACGGAAGAGATTGGCAAAGCGGGGATAGCGGATGTACATTTCCTCAGGATGCCACTGGACGGCATAGAGATTCTTTTCCGGGTTCTCCATGGCCTCGATGATGCCGTCTGCCGCCACTGCGGAGGCCACGAAGCCGGGAGCCACGCCGTCCACCGCCTGATGGTGATAGCTGTTGACGCCCAGAGGCTCCTTGCCCAGCAGCTGCTCAATGAGAGAGCCCTCCTTCAGCGTGGCGGCATGGGTAGCCTGAGAACGGATGGAAGAATCCTGCTTATGGGCAATGGTGGCCTTCTTCTGCGCATAGATATCCTGCACCAGAGCGCCGCCGAAGGTCACGTTCATCAGCTGCATGCCGCGGCAGATGCCGAATACAGGGATGCCCTTCTTTACGGCAAGGTGCAGCAGCTCCATCTCCATAAGATCCTGGTCCTCCAGAATATAGCTCACCTGGGGCAGGGGATCCTGCCCATAAAGGGCAGGTGTAACATCCTGGCCGCCGGGGAGCAGCAGACCGTCAATGAGATCAATGTACTCCGCAGCGCGGGAGGGATCGGCAGTTACCGGGATCAGGAGGGGCGTGGCGCCGGCGTCTACCAAAGCACGGACATAGGGCGTGTTTGCAACGAGCTTGTTGGGCACGGCAACGGGAGCTTCCGCAATACAAAGACCGATAACAGGTTTCATAAAAAGTCACCTCGTGTGTTTTTTGATCGTTTTCAGAATACACCGAAGCGGGCGGCAAGTCAACGCTTTCCGTCGTTTTTGTCAAAACCACCGTGGCACAGAACGTGCCACGGTGACCTTTCAGAAGACGTTACTTGCTGAGCTTGCGCTGGATGCACTTGATACACTCCACGACAGGGATGACGATGACGGCCAGCAGCATAGCCACGCTGTACTCCACAAGGCCAATCGGCGTGAACCCGAAGGCATTGCTCAGGAAGGGAAGCTCCAGCACCAAGGTAGTCAGCACCAGGCTGCCGACCATGGCCGCCCACAGGATCTTATTGTGGCTGCGGAGACTGAACACGCTCCTGCGCTGGCTGCGCATATTGAAGCTGTGGAAGATCTCGCACATGCTCATGGTCAGGAAAGCCATGGTCATACCGTGGTCGGACACGCCTGCGGTACGCAGAGCGGCAAAGGAGCCGACCTCAGGATCCATCATGCTGCCGATGATATAGGATGCAATGGTAAGAATCGTAACCAGAATGCCCTGATAGCCGATGTCAAAGGCCAGACCGCCGGCAAAGATGCCCTCCTTGGAATCTCTGGGAGGACGCCGCATGATATCCGGCTCGCCCTTTTCCACGCCCAGTGCCAGTGCGGGGAAGCAGTCGGTGACCAGGTTGATGAACAGCAGGTGCACGGGGTTCAGCA
>CAZQJD010000094.1:0-7465 GCA_964593575.1 uncultured Oscillibacter sp. | reverse complement strand
TATACGGTAGTCGGTCGCGCTACTGGCACATCCCAAATTGCAGGAATGGCCATTGTGACAACAACTTCTGTTAACTCTATTTTGACCGTGAGGAATCCCGCTGGTAATGCAGCAGCACTCACTATCACGCCCCTTGCAGGAGGAACGCGGCCTGTCTCGGCCCACCTTGTCATCACACAAATTCAATAAGCTCTTTGCCCCCAAAACAGCAGAAAAGCCTGAAACCATCGCGGTTTCAGGCTTTTGCTGGTTCGAGTGTCATTTTAGATCCGGCAAAACGCATGAAAAAAGCAATCGAAAATCACTTCGTCCCCGACACACAGGCCCCGTTACAGGCAAGGCAGGCCTTTTAAGGCCGCTTCCCTTTCAGCCCGTTCCGCCCGGCATGCCGCATTCAAAAAAGGGATACTCTCTGTCCACCCGGGATAGCTCTGACATAGCGGCTTCAAACATCTCTTCGGCCTCCGCGCTTGCATGAGGCCCCCCACGCCTCTTGATGAGATACGTGACGCGGGGCGGAGGCGGCACGGCAAGGTCAAAGGCAGCGATACGCACACCCATGGACAGCAGGCAGTTGATCCAGGAGGCCGGACAAACCGACCAGAACGGGATCCTTGAGGCTATCTGGCAATACATTGCCAGGGTATCCGTTTTTAACCGCGGAAACGTCCCCTCCGGCATGATCCTTTCATGCCATTCCCGGAACGCTGCCGAAAAGCTGTAAAAAAGCTCCCGTGACGGGTCAAGCTCTGCGGGGTCCTTCGGACCATCGCCGGAGAGAAGGCCCTCGCTTGTGATCAGATAGTACTGTTCTGTGAACGCAGGCCGGCAGATCACATCGCCGGAGCGCATTTCAAAAGAGACAAACGCGACGTCGATGGTCCGGTCCCGAACCATGTTGTATAGTTCAACAGACTGCCTTGCCAGTCCAGCAAGCTGTATTTCGGGATATCTCTTGGAAAGCAGGAAAAACAGCTCGGGCAAAATCGCGTCATATATGCTGGTGATCGCTCCGACAGCCAGAGATACACCCGGATCTCGCTCCGACAGGTTGGATAGTGCACAGGAGAGAGACTCCGCTTCCCGGGCAAGCGGCAAAAGCATTTCGCCTCTTGGCGTCAATCCAATGCCCTTCATGCCGGGCCGCCTTACGAACAGTTCCCCGCCTGCGGCCTGTTCGAGCCGCTTGATCCGCTGGCTGACCGTGGACTGCGCCACATACATTGCCTCCGCAGCCTGCGAGATCCCCTTGTGACGATACACCTCAAGAAACGTAGCAAGCTCTTCATAATTCATAATCGCTTCCCTGCCGGCCTCCATTTCTCAATTTCATCACATAATATGATATTATATATCAAATAACGCCATTTGCAATCATTTTATATGATATTTATAATACAGATATGCTGTATGTCATTACGCACCCATAACGCACGATTTTTCTTACGGAAAGGCAGGAGGTATTCCTATGCAACTGTATCATGATAAGCCGCAGTCCAAAGGGGTTGAGAACGCCCTGAAGCGCGCCCGTCAGATGGTGGATATCCAGTGGACACCCTGCAGCATGATCCCCTGCGGCTATGGTTTCAGCGCCCCCACAGCCACAAAAAAGACGTTTATCGATGCCTGGTTTCCCGCTCATCTGCCTCAGGTCGGTATGATTTATTCCTCTCCCCGAAAGTACGGAAAGCTTGTAGGCATCAATGTTTCCATCGAAACCTACATGACCGCGCTGGCCAACCCCAACAGTGTTCTCTACACCCGGCCTCTGCACGGCACAGGCCGCTGTGGTTTCAGCTTCTACGGCACTGTCTGCTCTGCGTTCGCCAGCTACGTCTGCCAGCTGCCCCACTCCGTGGCCAGTGCCGGATGGATGTCCGTCCCCGGCGTCTCCCCCATTGAGCTGACCTGTCTGGAAGATCTGCAGCTTTGCGACTTGCTGCTGATTTACGATATACCGCGGGGCAAGACCCACATCGCCGTCATCACCGACATCCTGCGGGATGTGGACGGCAAGGTGCATCAGATCACAGTTTCCGAAAGCACTACACCCCGCTGCCGCCGCACCGACTTTACGCCGGAGCAGTTCCGCGCCTACTGGCTGGATGACGGTTATCAGGTAATCCGCTACGCCGGCATCCACAATGTGACCTATACCCCCAGCCCCTATGTTCCGCTGGAAGATGATCCCTGTATGGATCCTCCCGTCTATAACTCCGTGTTCATGGCGGACTACGGCGACAAGGCCAATTACGCGCTGGGCGAAACCGTGGAGTTCTCCGTTTTTGAAGAAGGCTGGGACGCCGTGGAGATCTCCCGCCCCGACGGAGCCACGGATACTCTGGCCATCACTGACGGCAAGGCCGTCTATACCTCCGATATCCCCGGCTTCCACACCGCCATCTGCCGCAAGGGAGACAGCGTCAGCCGCAGCGTGGATTTCTGCGCAACGCAGATGACCGTCGCGGTGGAAAAAGAAGTCTTCGCAGCGGACGAGCCGATTGCTGTCTCGTTCCGAAATGCCACGTCCGAAGACAAGGCCGCCGTGGTGTCCATCAGCACCTTTGATCTTTTCCACGGCTGCTCCAGAACACTCACGGAACAGGAAGCCAACAATGGGCGCGCCTGTGTGGAACATACGCTGGCACCCGGAAGATATGTCGCTTCCGTGGTCATTCAGGGCAAATACGGCAACTACGCCGCCCGCAGCGCGGAATTCACCGTAGAATAAGCAGAGTGCAGATCACATCACCAGAGCGCACGATTTTTCTTGCGGAAAGGCAGGTTTCCTCCTATGGATCTATTGCAAGCATGCAGAGAAGAACTGGAATACGCCGTTGCTGTTCGGCGATACCTTCACGAGAACCCGGAGCCCGCAGCCTATGAGCTGCAGACGGTTCGTTTTATTCTGTCAGAACTGGAAAAAAGCAGCATCGAGGCTGTCAATATTCCCGACGGCGGCGTGCTGGGCTTCCTGCGCGGTGCCTTGCCCGGAAAAACAGTCATGCTCCGTGCCGACTGCGATGCCCTGAAGATGACCGAAGCGCCCGACAACGGAAAAGCTCCAAAGGCCTGCGTAAGCAAGGTCGACGGGTTGGCGCATTGCTGCGGGCATGATATGCACACCGCAATGCTTCTGACTGCCGCCAAAGTGCTGGCGAAAAAACGTGACAGCCTCAAGGGCACGGTCATTTTGATGTTTGAACGCGGCGAAGAGGGCGGCGGAAACACGTACTACATCCATAAGTACCTGCAAGAACACCAGATCCCGGTGGACGCCTGCTTTGCCCAGCACAATGACCCGCTTCTGCAGGCCGGAAAGATCGCCGTCAGCCCCGGCCCGCGATTTGCCGGAAGCTTCGGATTCCATATTACGCTGATCGGAAAAGGCGGCCACGGCTCACGGCCCGACCGGGGCAATAATCCCATCGACTGCTTCCTTGCCATCGCATATCAATTTAAGGATCTGCGGATGCGCATGATCCCGCCGGATGTGCTGTTTACCGCTTCCATCAACATGGTCAACGCAGGCTCTGCCCACAATATCACACCCGTAACGCTCACCTTCAGCGGAACTGTCCGCACCTATGATTTCCACGCGGGGATCCGTTTCCGGGAAAAGTTCAGAGAGATCATCGAAAAGAATTGCGAGATATTCGAATGCGGCTGTGAGTTCCATCGGTGGAAGGGGCCGACCATTCCCGTCATCAATCAGGGCGAGGCCGGGCGCTTCGCGCGCGCCGCGGCGGAATCTGTGGTGGGGGCGGAGAACGTCTCCGACAATATTCCCGATATGTGCGGGGAGTCCTTTGGCGTTACGACGGCGTTTTATCCCTGCGCGATGGCGGCCATCGGCGCAGGCAATACAGCGGAAGGAAGAGACATCCCGCTCCACAGCCCCTATTACGATCCGGATGAAGGTGCACTTCTGTACGGCAGCGCGTATTATGCAGCCTGCGCACTCGGTTTTTCCGACGCTGAGCTCTCCTTCCAATTCCAGGCATTTGAGGAAGGGCTTGATGATCTGTTCAAGCTGACGAACCGACCGATCCCGCGCCATCTGGATCCGTGAGTAACACGAAATCTATTACTTTTCCATGTAATCATAAAAGGGAGGCTGAAACATGAAATTAGGGTATATCGGTTACGGCGAAGCAGCGTATTATATGTCCGCCGGGCTTGCAGAACAAGGGGTTGAGCAATATGCATGCTCCCGGAATTTTTCCTATAAGGGAAAGCCGGAGGACGTTGGCGTGAAGCGCTGTTCGTCCTATGAGGAGCTTTTCAGCATCTGCGACACGGTTTTCGCCATGACGCCCAACACTGCCGCCGTCCCCACTGCAGAAAAGGCGGTTCCCTATCTGCGCAAGGGGATCGTATATGTGGATCTGTCCTCCGCTGCGCCGAAGCTGATGGAACAGGCCGCAGAGCTGGTAACGCCCACCGGCGCACTGTTTGTGGATGCCGCCATGCTGGACAGCCTGCCAAAATACCGCAGCAGAGTGAGGATCGTCACCAGCGGCGAGGGTTCCGAGGAGCTTTCCCGCCGGCTGGAGGGGCTGGATATGCGCGTAGATATCGTGGGCGATCGCCCCGGCGCGGCCAGCGCCATCAAGCTGCTGCGCTCGCTCTACACCAAGACGCATCTGGGCTTTGCGCTGGAAATGCTGGAAGGCGCAGCGCATTACGGCGTGGCAGACTATGTGATGAAGGGTCTTGCCGAAACCATGGACGACAAGGATTTTATCACCGGCATGAATGAGCGCCTCAGCGGCGGCGTACTCCACGCAACGCGCCGCTCACACGAACTGGCCATGGCAGCGGAAATGCTGGATGATGCGGGACTGGACAGTTCCATCTCCACAGCCGCAGCCCAAAAACTGCGCAAGCTCGGTGAGCTGAACCTAAAGGAGAAGCTGGGAGATTACCGCCCAACAGACTGGAAAGATGCGCTCAGGTGCATCGATGAATACCGGGACTGACCGGGGACGAAAGGAGAAATACTTATGTCTACAAGAGAACTGGCCAAGCGACTGAATAAATTTGAGGCGTCTGCAACAGGCGCGATTTCCAACAAAGTCAAGGAGCTGAAGCGGACAGGACAGAAAATTTTGCCCCTCAATGCGGGCGAGCCGGATTTTGATACGCCGGACACCGCAAAGCTGGCCGGCATTGAAGCCATCCAGAATGGGTCTACCAAATATACCGCCACCAACGGTTTCGCAGAATTGAGAGAGGCCATCGCCGCAAAACTCGAGAAGGACAACGGACTGCAGTACACCGCCAACGAGATCTGCGTCTGCACAGGCGCAAAGCAGGCTATTTTCGGCGCCGTGATGGCCATTTGCGACGAGGGCGACGAGGTCCTGATCCCCGTCCCCTCCTGGGTCAGCTATTCGTCCATGGTTTCCATTGCCGGAGCGACTCCCGTTTTTGTCCCTTCCAACGCCGACCATTCTTTGGATCTTGCAAAGCTCGAAGCGGCCATCACGCCGAAAACCCGCGCGGTGATCATTTGTTCTCCCAATAACCCCTCAGGCGCTGTGTACAGCGAGCAGAGCCTCCGCGCTCTTGCCGAACTGGCTGTCCGATATGATTTCTTCATTATCTCCGATGAGATCTACGAGAAGCTCATCTATGACGGATACCGGCATTTCAGCGTTGCCTCCATTTCCCGCGAGGTCTGGGAGCGAACCGTTACGGTCAATGGCTTCTCCAAGGGCTATGCCATGACAGGCTGGCGTGTCGGTTATGCCGCCGCCCGGAAAGACATCATCAAGGCCATGATCAAGATTCAGGGGCAGGTGACATCCTGCGCCACCTCCATCGCGCAGAAAGCCGCCCTTGGAGCACTGCTTGGCTCTCAGGAAGCAACGGAACACATGGTCGGGAGCTTCCGGGAGCGTCGGGACTTTGTGTGCGGCCGCCTCCGGAAGATCCCGCACGTATCCTTTGCGGAGCCTCACGGGGCTTTCTACGTTCTGGTCGACATTACCCATTATCTCGGAAAAAGCTGCGGCGGAAAAACGGTAAACACCTCTCTCGAGTTGGCTGAGTTCCTGCTGGATACCGCTCAGGTTGCCGTAGTACCCGGCAGTGCGTTCGGCGCGGAAGGAACGATCCGCATTGCCTACGCCAACTCCATGGACATCCTTTCCGCAGCACTTGATGCAATGGATGCAGCGCTCCGGACGCTCGTATAAACGGCAGCTGTCTGCGCAGACTGTCAAGGAAGGAGCGCGGCGTCGAATCTGAAAAAAAGCCCGCAGGGACTGATGTGTCATATCCCTGCGGGCTGTGGTGTGTAATAGGTGTGCAATCAATTATATATTACAGATCGATCCTGGCAATTCGGAAACGCGGCAGTATAAAGGCTGGTTACTATGGCAGAAAAATTTATGAGTTTTTCTGCTGCGCACGCAGCGTTTATCTGATTTTATGATAGAAAAAAGTGAGGAATCTTGCTCAAGATTCCTCGCCTCGCAATGCCCCATAAACGGTTGCTGTTGTTGTCCTTGTGCGGGGTGGCCTTACGGTTTCAGGGATTTTGCATGATTCAAGTGGCGAGACTTGATCTCACGGTCTCTTGACTTCAGTCTTTTTGCCTGCTCAAAAGTTCTCAAAATGCACAGATTATCTGTAATTAACGAAAAATTTTGGGGAATTAGAGCAGAACCCGCGACTATGCTCTGCCTGGTCCGAGCTCACCCTCTTTCCAGTGTTTTCTGCAAAGGCTGATATAGCAATCGTTGGCACCAAGGACGACCTGTGCTCCCTCTTTCAGCACCACCCCGTTTTTGTCAAAACGAGCGTTGCAGATGGCCTTCTTGCCGCACCAGCAGATGGTCTTGACCTCTTCAATGATATCCGCCCAGGCCAACAGAGCCTCAGAACCAGGGAACAGGTCGCCGCGGAAGTCGGCGCGAAGTCCGTAGCAGATCACGGGGACCCCAAGCCTGTCAACGACATCGGTAAGAAACCAAACATCGTCTCGGCTGAGGAACTGGGCTTCGTCTACGATGATGCACTGCCAGACCTTGATTTCATCTTCTGACATGGCTTTGAACTCGGAGAAATAGATGCAATCGTGCTTGAGTCCGATACGAGATGAAACCACATGTGCTCCGTCGCGTTGGTCAATGGCAGGCTTCACCATCAAGGCTTTCTGCCCGCGTTCTTCGTAGTTGTAACGAACCATCAAGGCGTTTGCAGTCTTGCTGGACCCCATAACGCCATATCGGAAGTATAACTTTGCCATATTTTCTATCCGCCTTTTGCTGTTAGTTCCCTCAATCATCCTTTGTCCAAATAACCCGAAAACATTATATCACGGTCATTCTCCATTTCAATGATTTGCCCTAAATCTTCCCTTGACAACCTACATTGCCCTAAATCTTCCCTTGGCAACCTATTCATACTAAAACTTGTTAAAAAGCTTTAAAAGCTTTTTTATAGCGCGAAGCGC
>CAZQJD010000093.1:0-7507 GCA_964593575.1 uncultured Oscillibacter sp. | reverse complement strand
TCACCCTCCTCTTCTTCGGGGGGGAAGTACTGCACACAGGCATCCAGCAGGTCGCCGGTACCGTGACCGTGTACGGCGGAAACAGCAATGGGATCGCCCAGACCCAGATTGTAGAACTCATAAAAATCAGGATCCATGGCTCCGGTGGAGTCCATCTTGTTGACGCCCAGCACAATGGGCTTGTTGCTGCGCAGCAGCATGTTGGCCACCTCATGGTCGGCAGCAGTAAGTCCGGTGCGGATATCCGTCAGGAAAATAATAACGTTGGCGTTATCGATGGCGATCTTGGCCTGCTCACGCATGAACCCAAGGATCTGGTCATCGGTGCGGGGTTCAATACCGCCGGTATCAATGAGGGTAAATTTCCGGCCGCACCAGTCGGTCTCGCCGTAAATGCGGTCACGTGTAACGCCCGGCGTATCCTCCACAATGGACACGCGCCGGCCAATCAGTTTGTTGAACAGCATGGACTTGCCCACATTGGGGCGGCCCACAATCGCGACGATAGGTTTTGACATCAGTGATCTCCTCCGTTCCGGGAAGCGCTATGCCGTAATTTTGAATCAACCATATTACGGCATAGTATCATAATAATTCTATTATACGCACATTTTACCAAAAACCGCAACACAAAAAAGCAAGGAGGGAAGAAAACTCTTCCCTCCTCACACATTTGCAGTCAGACTTACTTCGCAGCGACGGACTTGACGGTCTTGACTACGCGGCCATTGTAATAGCCGCACTCAGGGCACATTCTGTGGGGCAGATGCTGGGCACCGCACTTAGCGCATGCAACAAGACCGGGAGTTGCCAGCTTCCAGGTGGAGCTCCGTCTTTTATCGCGTCTTGCCTTGGATACTTTTCCCTTAGGGACTGCCATGGTGACACCTCCTTGATCTTCAAAAGCAGCGGCCGCTGCTCTTATTCATTCTTGATCGCTGTTCTCCAGAAGTTTCGCAAGGACGGCCAGCCGGGGATCCGCTTCCTTCTTACAGGAGCAGGGGCCGAGGTTCAGATCGGCGCCGCAGCGGCTGCAAAGTCCTTTGCAATCTTCGGAGCAAAGCGTCTTTGTGTCCATTTCCAGGATGAATACCGTTCTGGCCAGTTCTTCCAAATCGACAAACTCGCCGTCTTCCAGTAGAACGATGTCCTCATTGCTCTCGTCCTGCTTTTCTTCAGCCAGAACGCAGTCATAGAAGACTTCCTTCTCCCGCCGGAATTCCTTTGCACAACGGTCACATACGCAGTCCAGCGTTGTCCAGACCCGGAGCGCCAGCTCCAGCATCCCCGCGGTATTCCGCACCGCTCCTTCCGCCATAACCGGCTCCTGAGCAGGGCATCTGCCGTTGAAATCCACGTCCGTGAGATCCATGGAAAACTGGAACATCAGGGACTTTCCGGGGGAATGTAAAATCGGTTTTACGCTAAACAGCATACCTCACCTCGCAATGACACGGATGTTATTATATAAGACCTTTGGCCCGTTGTCAAACATTATTTTCATATTTTTCTTGTTTTTCACCAAAAACTTGATAGAATGACCATATATAGAATACCACATCTGGTACGGAGGATGCAATATGCGGGAATTCACCATTGGAAAAAATGATGCCGGACAGCGGCTGGATCGCTTCGTATCCAAAACGCTGCCTCTGCTCCCCCCTGCTCTCCTGCAGAAATATATCCGCCTCAAGCGCATCAAGGTCAACGGCAAGGGGTCTGCCCGGGATGTGCGTCTGGCGGCGGGTGATGTTCTGCAGCTCTATATCAACGATGAGTTTTTTGAGCAACCCAACGACGACAACCGCTTTCTCTCGATTTTTACCCCCAATCTGGACATCGTATACGAGGATGAAAATCTGCTGCTGGTGAACAAGCGCCCCGGTCTGGTGGTACATGCGGACGAAACGGAAAAGGTCAACACCCTCATCAACCACATTCAGGCCTATCTCTATCAGAAACGCGAGTGGAATCCCCGTTGGGAAAACGCCTTCGCCCCCGCTCTGTGCAACCGCATCGACCGCAACACTGGTGGCATTGTGATTGCCGCAAAGAATGCCGAAACGCTGCGGATCATCAACGATAAAATCCGTGAACACGAGCTGCGCAAATCCTACCTCTGCATCACCGTGGGACGCCCCAATCCCCCTCAGGGACGCATCGAAGGCTTCCTGCGCAAGGACGAAGCAAAGAAGCTGGTGACCTTCCATCACCGTCCCGTTCCCGGCGGAAAGACTGCTGTCACTCTGTATAAAACACTCCAGACCCGCGGTGAGGTGTCTCTGGTGGAGTGTGAGCTGCTCACCGGCAGGACCCATCAGATCCGTGTTTCCATGGCCGAGATCGGCTGTCCCCTGCTGGGTGACGGGAAATACGGCCTCGGCAACAAAAACCGCGCCTACCGTGAGGAAAAGCAGCTACTCTACTCCTACAAGCTCTCCTTCGCCTACACCTCCGACGCCGGTATTTTAGAGTATCTGCGAGACAAAGAATTTTCGGTTTCGGATGTACCCTTCCGCACACAGTATTTCCCCGCAAAATAAATTTCCGATACTTTTTCCGCGCACAGAGACTGCTTTTTGTCTCCGCGCGCGGTATTTTTCTTTTTCATCTCGGAATTCCGCCCCATAACCCCCGGAATCCCTTGACTTTTAAAGGTATTTCCTTTATCATTTTTATTGCTGAATTTCGACGAGAAAGGTTCCCCCTTAACAGAGAAAAGAGGCGCATAAAGCAAGCAAAATACACACGAAATGGGGGAGGATACATGTCCAAAGAGTTGATTCGCCTGCAGGATGTCTGCATGGCATTCGACGACGAGCTGGTTCTCGATCACATAAACCTCTATATCAAAGACAAAGAATTCCTCACACTTCTGGGACCCAGCGGGTGCGGCAAAACCACCACGCTGCGGATCATTGGCGGCTTTATGACCCCAACATCCGGCGATGTCCTGTTTGACGGTGTGAGGATTAATGACATACCGCCTTACCAGCGGCAAATCAACACCGTATTCCAGAAATACGCGCTGTTCCCGCATCTGAACGTATATGAGAACATTGCTTTTGGTCTGCGGATGCAGCGCCGCCCGGATCCCAAGGATCCCACAGGCAAGCGCAAGGTCAAGATCCCTGAGGACGAGATCCACCAGCGTGTTATGGAAATGCTGGAGGTCATCAATCTGAAGGGCTTTGAGCATCGTAAACCCGATGCTCTTTCCGGCGGTCAGCAGCAGCGTGTGGCCATTGCCCGCGCACTGGTGAACCGTCCCAAGGTGCTGCTTCTGGACGAGCCGCTGGCCGCTCTTGACCTGAAGCTGCGCAAGGATATGCAGATCGAACTGAAGCGTATCCAGCAGCAGGTGGGTATCACGTTTATATTCGTCACCCACGATCAGGAGGAAGCCCTCACCATGTCCGACACGGTGGTGGTTATGAACAAGGGTACCATCCAGCAGATCGGCACTCCTGAGGACATCTATAATGAGCCCAAGAACGCCTTTGTGGCGGACTTCATCGGCGAGTCCAACATCATTGACGGCGTCATGGTTCGCGACAATTATGTTAAAATGTACGGCCGTGAGTTCTACTGTCTGGACAGCGGCTTTGCGCCCAATGAACCGGTTGACGTGGTCATCCGCCCCGAGGACATCGACATTGTCCCCGTGGAACAGGGACAGATCACGGGCACCGTTACGACTGTGACTTTTAAGGGTATGCAGTACGACATCATTGTGGACTTCAAAGGCTTCAAGTGGCTGATTCAGACCACGGACTACTCCCCTGTCGGCGCCCGCATCGGCATCAAACTGGATCCGGACAGCATCCACGTGATGAAGAAGAGCGAGTATTCCGGCATGTTCGGTGACTATTCCTCCTTCTCCGAGGAATACGACGAACTGGACGACGCCAGCACTGGCTCGGACGAGGAGGAGATCGGGGATGAGACGTAAACTTTCTTTCCTGTCCATCCCTTATACGATTTGGATGGCATTTTTCGTGGTGGCTCCCATCATCATGGTGGTGGTCTACGCCTTCTCCGCCGACACCGGCGGCTTTACCCTGTCCCACTTTGCCGGGATGGGAACCTACGCAGTGGTTTTCGGCCGCTCCTTCAAGTTGGCTTTCATCGCCACTGTGATCTGCCTGCTCATAGGCTATCCCGTTTCTTATATGATGAGTAAGGAAGGTCCCGGTTTCCAGCGGATCGCCATGGTGCTGATCATGTTGCCCATGTGGATCAACTTCCTGCTGCGCACCTATTCCTGGATGTCCATTCTGGAGAACAACGGCCTGCTGAACACCTTGTTCCGCAACATCGGCCTGTTGGATCTCTATAACAATGTCTTCGGTACCAGCCTGGAATACTTCCCTATGCTGAATACCCAGGGTGCCGTGATACTGGGCATGGTCTATAACTACCTTCCCTTCATGATCCTTCCCATCTACTCCGTCATCGTGAAGCTGGACCGCTCTCTCATTGAAGCAGCCCGTGACCTGGGTGCCAACTCTTTCAACGTGTTCCGCCGTGTCATCCTGCCTTTGAGCTTCCCCGGAATCCTCTCAGGCATCACGATGGTATTTGTCCCTTCCGTTTCCACCTTCGCCATCAGCAAGATGCTGGGCGGCGGCACCGAGCTTCTGTTGGGCGATCTCATTGAGCAGCAGTTCCTGGGCGGCGCCTACAACCCGCATCTGGGCGCAGCCATCTCTCTGGTAATGATGGTCATCGTTGTGGTGTGCATGGTGGTGATGAATCGCTTCGGTGAAGGCGAGGAACAGGCGGTGATGCTGTGAAAACCAGAAATTCTGCGTTCAACCGCATCTTTACCTTCCTGGTGTTCCTGTTCCTGTACGCCCCTATTCTGTTGCTGATCGTCTTCTCTTTTAACAAAGGCAACAGCAACACGGTCTGGACCGGCTTCTCTCTGAACTGGTACAAGGAACTGTTTCAGGATCGCCTCATCATGCGCAGCGTCTACACCACGCTGCTGGTCTCCCTGCTGGCCACGGTGATCTCTACCGTCGCCGGCACCTTCGCTGCTATCGGCTTTTACAATCTGCGCCGCAAGAAGCGTGCTGTGCTGAACACCATCAACAACATCCCCATGATGAACGCCGACATCGTCACCGGCGTTGCCATGTGTCTGTTTTTCGTAGCCTTTTTCGGGCTGTGGAGCAGCTTTGCCGAATGGATCAACAGCGTACAGTCTCTCGTGCAGCTGCCGGAACGTCTGACTCTGGGCTTTGGCACTCTGCTGATCGCCCACATCTCCTTCAATATTCCCTACGTCATCCTGTCCGTCAGTCCTAAGCTGCGGCAAATGGATAAGAATCTGGTGGACGCCGCCATGGATCTGGGCTGCACCTGGATGCAAGCCTTCTGGAAGGTCATCCTTCCAGAGATCAAGCCCGGCATCGTCTCCGGTGCCCTCACCGCCTTCACCATGAGCGTGGATGACTTTATCATCAGCTACTTTACGGCAGGCTCTTCCTCCTCTACGCTGGCCATGACCATCTATGGCATGACCAAAAAGCGCGTAACACCGGAAATCAATGCCATCTCCACCCTGCTGTTCGTCACAGTGCTTCTGCTGCTGGTCATCACCAATATCCGTGAGGCCCGTCAGGAACAGTTGGCTCTCCGCCGCCGGAAAATGCCGACTGCTACCGCCGCAGAAGCCGCCCAGTACGCCAGACCCAACCGTTTCCGTAGTGTGCCCAAGTATGTAGGCGCAGCGGCAGCCGCGGTCCTGTTGGTGGGTACCGTTGTGGTCGCCGGACGCAATGCCGGACAGCCGGTGGTGAATGTATGCAGCTGGGGTGAGTATATCGACGAGGAGCTTATCACGCAGTTTGAGGAAGAAACCGGTATTCTGGTAAACTATCAGACTGCCGAGAGCAACGAAGCCCTCTATTCCCTGCTCAAGAGCGGTGCCGGTGATTATGATGTCATCGTTCCTTCCGACTATATGATCTCCCAGCTCATCGAGGAAGATATGCTGGAAAAGCTGGACTACAGCAATATTCCCAATTTTGAACAGATCGCTGACCGGTTCAAAAACCTGCCTTACGATCCCAACAATGAATACACCGTTCCCTATATGTGGGGCACTGTTGGTATCATCTATAACACCACGCTGGTAGATGAGCCCATCACCAGCTGGAAAGCCATGTTCAGCGACGAGTATGCCGGCAATGTCCTGATGTTCCGAAATTCCCGGGACGCCATGGCCACGGCTCTGCTCTATTTGGGTTACGATCTCAACACCACCGATGAAGTGCAGCTCCAGGAAGCACAGCAGCTGCTGGTAGACGCCAAGAAGCGCGGAGTATACCAGTCCTTCGTCATGGATGAGATCTACGGAAAGATGGAAGGCGGCAATGCTGCCATCGGCGCTTACTATGCCGGCGACTTCCTTAGCATGCGGGAGAACAATGAGGATCTGGCCTTTGTGATCCCCGAAGAAGGTTCCAACTGGTTCGTGGACGCTATGTGCGTCCTGAAGGACGCTCCTCATAAGGAGGAGGCAGAAGCCTGGATCAACTTCATCGCATCCAAAGAGGCCAATCTGTCCAATATGGATTTCATCTGGTACGCCTCCCCCAACGAGCAGGCCCTGGAGGAATATCCCGCTTATTATGAAGCGGAATACGGAGAAGCGCTGGATCAGGAAACCTACGAGATCATTGCGGCCCCTCAGGAAACCCTGGACCGCTGCCAGATGTATGTTGTCCTTCCCGCTGAAACCCGCGCCCTGTACACCAAGCTGTGGACAGAACTGGGCATCTGATCCAACCAAAAACGGCGTCGGAGTTTCCGACGCCGTTTTCACGAAACGATACGGAGGTATTTCCCATGATCATGATCGGTATGAAATGTCAGGTTCAGCAGCCAGTCACCGAGGCTTTGACGGCCGCATCCATCGGCTCCGGCTCTCTGCCGGTATTCGGCACTCCCTATATGCTGGCCATGATGGAGAATGCGGCCCTCACCTGTCTGCAGACCTTCCTGCCAGAAGGACAGAGCAGCGTAGGCACTCATCTGGATGTAAAACACACCTCCCCTTCTCCCATCGGCATCACCGTCACAGCGGAAGCGGAGATCACCACCGTCTCCGAAAATGGCCGGATGGTGGATTTTGCCGTCCGCGCATGGGATGAGAAGGGTCCCATCGGAGAGGGCATCCATACCCGCGCGATTATTGACTGCGAGCGTTTCTTAAACAAGTGCAGCGCAAAGAATGACAAGTGATTTCCCTTTTCAGAAGAAACGACCTCCGGCAACGAGGTGATATCCGCAAGGCCTTCATCGGCCGGAAGCATTTAAGAGGAACGGTACTGAGCATGGTTGACTCAAGTATCGTTCCCCTTTATATTTATCGTAAAAAGTGTAACCTCTCCCCTCTAAACGGTGCTTATTAGAGTGAAGGCCTTTCAATACGGAAAGAACAGGAGATGAAAGCCTTGGACGATAACAGAATCGTTGAACTATATTTGCTGCGTGA
>CAZQJD010000092.1:0-7586 GCA_964593575.1 uncultured Oscillibacter sp. | reverse complement strand
AGATCACCCGTCTGGTCCACGAGGCTGGCGGCCTGTGCTACTATGACGGCGCCAATCTGAACGCCGTTATGGGTGTTGTCCGGCCCGGCGACATGGGCTTTGACTGCATCCACTCCAACCTGCACAAGACCTTCGCCACGCCCCATGGCGGCGGCGGTCCCGGCGCAGGCGCTGTGGGCTGTAAGGCACATCTGGTGCCGTATTTGCCCAAGTCCGCCATGATGGACGGAGAGGGTATTCAGGTGCGCAGCTTTGCCGGAAACTTCCTGGTGGTGGTGAAGGCACTGACCTACATCATGACGCTGGGTCAGGAGGGTATCCCCGAGGCTGCCAAGAACGCCGTGCTCAACGCCAACTATCTGATGCGGAAGATCCAGGGAACCTTCGAGCCTGCCTTCGACCGTATCTGTATGCATGAGTTCGTGCTGGATCTCAGCGGCTTCAAGAAAGAGACCGGTGTGTCCGCTCTGGATGTGGCCAAGTCCCTCATCGACTACGGTATGCATCCCCCCACAATGTACTTCCCGCTGATCGTGCATGAGGCGCTGATGCTGGAGCCCACTGAGACAGAGAGCCGGGAGACCCTGGACTGGGCGGCGGATGTATTCCGTCAGCTGTATGAGCTGGCCCACAAGGATCCCGACTTCATGCACAACGCACCCCACAATGCACAAATCGGCCGTCCGGACGAGGTTCGGGCAGCCAGAAATCCCATCCTGCGCTATCAGAAGGCGGAGGCATAACAACGGAGGCGCATATGAGTGATTATCAACTGATCGTCATCGGCGCCGGCCCCGGCGGCTATATGGCGGCTCTCAGAGCCGCCCAGCTGGGTCTGCGCACCGCCGTGGTGGAGAACCGTCAGGCCGGCGGTACCTGCTTGAACCGCGGCTGCGTCCCCACCAAGACGCTGCTCCATTCCTCCCAGATCTATCGTGACGCCACGAATGGCGCCTATGCGGGCATCCATGTGGAAGGCGCACGCGCCAATATGGAGGAGATCTTTGCCAACAAGCGCCGCGTCTCCGAGCAGCTCAGCGGCGGCATCGAGGCGCTGTTCAAGAAGGCAAAGGTGGAGCTGATCCGCGGCACTGCAGCCATTACCGCCCCCGGCACCGTCCGTGTGACGGATGCGGAAGGGACGGAGAACGTCTACACCGCAGATAACATTCTGGCGGCTACCGGCTCCGTGCCGGCGAGACCGCCCATCCCCGGTCTGGATCTGCCCGGCGTGATGACCTCCGACGAGCTGCTGGAGGGCTGCGACCATCTGTATCAATCCATCGTCATCATTGGCGGCGGCGTCATCGGTGTGGAGTTCGCTACCTTCTACTGCGAGCTGGGCTGCGATGTTACCATCATTGAGGGTATGGACCGGCTTCTGCCCACCATGGATCGTGAGCTGGGGCAGAACCTGGTGCAGATCCTGAAAAAGCAGGGTGTCAAGGTCTTTACCGGCTCTATGGTGGATCGTGTGGAGCGGGAAGGGGAAAACCTCACCGTCCGCTTTACCGCCAAGGGACAGGCGCAGGCCGCAGAGGGCGAGGCGGTGCTGTGCGCCATTGGCCGCAAGCCTTATATGGACGGCCTGTTCCCCGGTGATCTGCAGCCGGAGATGAACGGCAAGAGCATCCGCGTGGATGAGAAATACCAGACCAGCATCCCCGGCGTCTATGCCATTGGTGATGTATCCTCCCGCATCCAGCTTGCCCATGTGGCATCCGCGCAGGGTGTCGCCTGCGTGGACATGCTGTGCGGACTGGAGAATCACGTCAGCATGAACGTGGTGCCCAGCTGCATTTACAGCCATCCTGAGATCGCTGTGGTGGGCATTACCGAGGCGGAGGCCAAGGAACAGGGGATCCCTGTCAAGACCGGTAAATGCGTGATGTTCGGCAATGCCAGAACCCTCATCGCCGACACCGGACGCAGCTTCATGAAGATCGTGGGTCATGCGGAGACCGGCGAGCTCCTGGGTGCGCAGCTGATGTGCGAGCACAGCACCGACATGATTAGCCAGATCGCGGAAGCCATGGTCAACCATATGACTGCCCAGCAGCTTTTGCTGGCTATGCGGCCCCATCCCACCTTTGAGGAAGCGCTGACAGAGGCCCTGGAGGCCTTTGAGGCAGCGAGAGCAAAGGGCTGAGTTCCGGGCACTGACCTGTAAAAGAATACCTCCGACAGTTCGCATTGAACTGTCGGAGGTGTTTTCATGAGCGTTCAGAAGCGGAAAGCTTTTGAATTGTCTTTTCCCGGATGGCCTGCCGGAGCTCCATCAGATAGGGTGAGAAGGCAACCTTGTCATCCGCATAGGTGAGATTCAGCTGGTATTCGTGGGGGATCCACGTGGAGAGGTCGGAGGCATTGTGCTGGATCACCGCCTCCAGACCGTCAATGGCCTTGAAGATACGGGCCTCCAGCGTCTGACGCTGCGCCATTTCCTCATAGAGCGCCGACATTTCGGCAGACAGTGCGGGCGGCAGCGTGGCGACCCATTGTGCCAGAAGGTCGTCCTCGCGTTTCTCATCGGCTGCGGTCTTCAAAAAGGAGGGAATGTCTCCGGTGAAGGCTTCGCCAAGATCATGGATCAGGCACATCACCATGACTTTCTCCATATCTGCCTCCGGAAATTCATCCTTCAGCAGATATGCCATCAGGGCAGACATCCAGCAGTGCTCGGCGACGCTCTCATGCCGTCCGCCGGAGGTATAGCAGTGGCGTGTGGCGTCCTTCAATCGCTCAGCGACGGTCAGAATAGGTAAGAGTGCTTCCGGCTTCATAAGCTACCTCCATCTGTGTGGTTCTGATAAGAATTATACAGGATTCAGCCGCTTTTGCAAGTGCCGGGGATTTCTGTGAAAGTACTTTACAAATAAGAACGCATGTTCTATAATGGCGCTGGAAGGAAGGAGGTGCCCGGATGAGAGGAAGACAATCTGCCTGCAGCTTTACAGGGCACCGGCCTGCCAAGCTGCCCTGGGGGATGCGGGAAGATGACCGTCGCTGCATCGCCCTGAAAAGGCGGATCGCAGATGCGGTGGAAGCCGCCTACGAGGAAGGGTATCGTCATTTCCTGTGCGGAATGGCCATGGGCTGCGATTTTTATTTCTGTGAATGTGTGCTGGCGCTGCGGGCGCGAAAGCAGGATGTGACCGTAGAAGCGGTGATCCCGTGCCCCACACAGGCGGATAACTGGCCGGCAGATGCGGTGCGGAGATACCGGGCGCTGGTGGCTGCCTGTGATTATGAGACGGTGGTGTCCGCCCGGTATACGCCTGGCTGCATGCAGCGGCGCAACCGCTATCTGGTGGATCACGCCTCGCTGCTGATCGCCGCATATGACGGCACTTCCGGGGGCACACGCAATACCATTCAGTATGCACTGCAGCGGGGAGTCACTGTGGCAGACCTGCCCATCCCGCAGGAAACAATGCGCTGAATATTTTTTTGAAAAAATTTTTGAAAAAGCGGGAACTTTTTTGCGGAAACTGCCGTCTGTATCGAAGGCTGGCAGGAAAGCCGGCGATTTGTAAGAAACAACATATTATTTTTTAAGGAGTACGATACAATGAAAAAGCTGATTTCCATGATTCTGGTTCTGTCCCTGGTGTTTGCTCTGGCTGCCTGCGGCGGCAAGGACGCTGCTGTCGGTTCCAATGGTTCTGCCGCTGCTGCCGGTTCCGAGAGCAAGGTGGACGAAGTCAAGAGCGCCGACCTGCAGGCTTTCTATGACAGCACTTTTGTCGGTGAGGACATGCCTATGATGGGCGTGATGGATAAGGAGGCTCTGGATGCTTTCTATGCCGGTCTTACTGCACTGGAGCTGAAGCAGTGCATCGTGGCTATGGCCAAGATCTCCGCTGTTGGTGCCGAGGTGGCCCTGGTTGAGGTTGCCGATGCTGCTGATTTGGCGAAGGTGGAGGAGATCTTCGAGGCCCGTATCGCCTATCAGATAGAGGCTGGTGCTTTCTATCCTCCTACCGTTGAGGCTTGGGAGAAGAATGCTGAGATCATTACTCACGGCAATACCATGATGATGATCTGCCTGAATCCCAAGGACGAAGTTGTGAAGGCTTTCAACGAGCTGTTTGCCTGATCGGGACTTGCCGCAGCGCAGAGCGCTGTGGTATGATAACCCAAACGAAACGGGGAGGAACACGCTATGCTGACATTCAATCACTTTAACTTCAATGTAACGGATCTGGAGGCTTCGCTGCGGTTCTATAAGGAAGCACTGGGACTGGAGCCGGTACGGAGAAAGGAAGCGGAGGATGGAAGCTATGTACTGGTGTTCCTGAGAGACGGGAAGACCGGTTTTCAGTTGGAGCTGACCTGGCTGCGGGATCATCCCCAGAAATACGATCTGGGTGAGTGTGAATTCCATCTGGCACTGCAGGCGGAGGACTTTTCCGCAGCTCATGCCAGACACGAGGCCATGGGGTGTATTTGCTTCGAGAATCCGAAAATGGGGATCTACTTCATTGCAGATCCCGACGGATATTGGATAGAGATCGTTCCCGTACGCAAGTGAGTACAAATCGAAATGGACCGCTGCAGGATTCTGCGGCGGTCCTACTTTTTTATGATTTTTGATTGAAGTTTAGAAAAAGAACTGCTAATATAAGCGGGTATACTGAAAATATCCGGAAGCCCGGCGGAAGGGATGAAGCATGCAGAGACAGTATTCCTGGATTCGAATATTGAGAGATTTTCTCTGTGGATTTCTCATCGGCGGCGGTGCTATCCTGCCCGGTGTTTCCGGCGGTGTCCTTGCGGTGGTGTTCGGGATATATCAGCCCTGCATGGAGATGCTGATATCGCCGAGGAAGGCGCTTCCGAAGTACTGGCAGATGCTTCCGGCGCTGGGACTGGGTGCGGGTACTGGATTTCTGCTCTTTGCCAAGGGACTCTCTATGCTGTTTGCGTTGTCTGACGCTGTGGCGGTATGGCTCTTCATTGGCTTGATTCTTGGTACGGTACCACAGCTGTTCCGCGAGGCTGGAAGAGAAGGGCGGAGCCGCGGTGCATGGCTGGCACTGGGCAGCTGCTTCGTTGTGATGTTTACCACTTTGTGGCTGGTCAGTCACGGCGCGTCCCGGCAGGTGACGCCCGGCTTTGGCTGGTATGTGTTCAGCGGTGTTTTATTTGGAATGGGTATCATCGTTCCCGGTATGACTGCATCCTCTGTTTTGATGGCGTTGGGCCTGTATGAACCGGTGCTGAATGCACTGACAAAGCCGAATATCCCGGTGTTGGCTGCTATTGCCCCCGGTGCGGCAGTGTCCATTCTGCTGATGGCAAGGACCGTCAACTGGCTGTTCAAGCGATATCACGCGTTGGCATTCCATGGGATCCTTGGGGTGGTACTGGCGTCCACGCTGGTGATCGTTCCGGTTTCCTACGAAGGCTTTGCGGAGATATGGCTTTCCGCTGTCTGCTGTATGGGCGGTTTTGGCATTGCATGCCTGATGGACCGGCTGGATGACCGGATTCAAAACGGTAGATGATGGCTCTGATAAATACAATTGAGTGATTCCGGTTTCACCGGTGTGAAAGGAAGCGGTTACAATGTCCGGTATTCGCCTGTCCGGCGGAATGATGGTCTTTTTGGGTGCTTTTCTCTGGAGCTTGTGTTCGCCTCTCGTCAAATCCCTGAGCGTGGATGCCTTTTTGATCCTGGGACTTCGTTCTCTACTGGCGGCCATCACGCTGGCTGCGTTCGTTCGTCCGAAACGGTTGAGATGGAACGGCTGGATGCTGATGTATCTGTGCTCCTATCTGGGCTTGACCATGTGCGTAGTTGTCGGCCTGACTATGACCTCCGCACCCATCGTTCTCGGTATGCAGTATGCGTCTTTGATCCTCCTCTTTGCAGTCGATCTTGTAAAGACCCGGGTTTTCAAGATAAAGGCATTTATCCCTGTTTGCGTGATCCTGACGGGCGTGGCGCTGTTTATGCTGTCCGATACCACCGGCGCCAACCTGGCAGGCAATCTGGTGGCACTATGCTGCGGTGTTTTCTTTGGCGGCATGACCATCAGTTCCAAGAAGGCATCCGGCGGCAATCCGCTGGGACTGACTGCTGTGGCAAATCTGTTTGTATTCCTGGTGGTGACACTGGTTTTCCCGACCAGAATGGTGGGCGTTTTTGCTCTGAATGGCCGGGAGTGGGTGATGATGCTGGTACAGGGTGTGATCCAGGTAGGCGGCGGATATGCCTTTTATAATCTGGGACTTCAGCGTGTCACCCCCCAGAAGGCTACGATCATTGCGCTGTGGGAGGTGGTCATGGGACCACTGTGGGTGGTGATTTTCCTGCATGAATACCCTGTGCTGCTGGAAGTCATCGGCCTGGTGGTGATCATGGCGGGCATTTTTCTGGATACCAAGCTCAATGCTCCTGAGGAGCATATGGCGGACGAGCGTGCGCAGCACGCGTGATTCTTGATTAAATTATTTTAATATCAAGAATCAGTATTAGACCTGTGCATTATTCCTATAACTGGACATCAGTTTTGATACAATGTGTATCGAAGCGGGTGTCCAGTTTCTTTTTGCAAAGCCCCTAAGCAAATTAGTGAGCGTGGTTTTGCCGGAAACCGTGACGATGATTGGGCGCAGTGCATTGAGGGAAGTCGGTATCCCCGATGGAGTTGAGTATATCGGTCCACAGGTGTTTACATACTGTGATCGTGTGAGCTTTTCTGTGGCGGAAGGCTCTCCCGCGCAGGAATATGCGCGGGAGGATAATATTCCGTATATTGTGCGCTCTGAGAGAGTACGCTTCTGAACTGCAGCGCGCATTTGTCTCCGTTTTTTATTTCTCTGTCAGTTTTCTGATTACCTCGTCACCAACTTGGCTGGTGGTAGCCGTGCCGCCGAGATCGGGGGTGAGGAAGCGCTTTTCCGTGAGGATTTCTTCGATGATTTCGATCAGACGGTCGGCCCATTGCTGATGACCGAAGAACTCCAGCATCTGGCTTGCGGACCAGACGGTTGCCAGCGGATTTTCGACTTGCTGCCCCGCAATGTCGGGCGCCGAACCGTGGATGGGCTCAAACATGGAGGGAAACTTCCGCTCCGGGTTCAGATTCGCGCCTGCTGCCAGACCCATGCCGCCTGCTATGGCTGCACCCAGATCGGTCAGAATATCGCCAAATAAATTGGAGGTGACGACAACCTCGAAACGCTTGGGGTCCTTTACCATAAACATACTTGCTGCATCCACAAGATAAGAGTGTGTTTGCACACCGGATATTCATTTGCCATTTCGGCAAAAATCTGATTCCAGAATACCATGGAGTCAGCAGAGGTCATAGTACCGGGAAAAAAACTCCGGGAAGGACCGAACAATCGTTAGTCCTTAGTAAGCGAGAGAAGGGGGTCAACATGAAGAAAGCGGAATATCGGGAAAACCTGAGCTGCCCGCAAAGGGATAGTGCGGAACACGAAGAGTATGTGGGAGTGCAGAGTGTTGGCTATCGGGAAGTCGGCGAACGGGACGGTGCAGACCTGCTTGAACGGATTTTGAGCAGAGATAATCTGAACAGAGCCTACAAAGCGGGTGAGAGCCAACAAGGGAG
>CAZQJD010000091.1:3727-7600 GCA_964593575.1 uncultured Oscillibacter sp. | reverse complement strand
GATGACAACCCCGTGCTGCACTCCACCTTCGTCACCGGCACCCAGGGCTGGTGGAGCAGCGACGCCCGCACCGCCGCCATCGACAAGATGAAGACCAATCCCACCGGCTCCGCCGCCAGCGTCGAGGGCTACGAGGAGTGGTGTCAGGCGGTTGTGGATGAGTGCCCCTTCATCCTCTTTGGCCACCTCATCAACTACAACTTCCTGAAGCCCGACCTGGTCTGGGATGTTCAGGGCTCCCGCGAGTACTACTGGAACGTGTACCGCCAGTAAAGGGACATCATTCCTTTTTTGCGCCATACCGCCGAAGGTATGGGCGTATAGCGAAAAGAATATTTTACAGGCTGCGCCCCGATGCGGTATAATCAAAGGATGAAAACATGCGGCACTGCAGCCGAAAACAGAGCAACCATACAGAAAGGACGGAAAGCATATGCTGTTGATTCGGGGAGGCATCGTCCACAATGCGGTGGACCCGCAGCCGTTCCGGGCGGATATTCTGATCGACAAGGGAAAGATCGTGAAGATCGCGGAGCAGATCTCCGCTGATGGCGTGGAGGAAATTTTTGAGGCGGAGGGGATGGACCTGTATCCCGGCTTCATCGACGTGCATTCTCATCTTGGCATGTTCGGCTATGCGCCGGACAGCAAGGACGATGTGGAGTCCCATGACCGCTGCACGCCCCATCACCGGGGCATCGATGCGGTGAATCCTGCCATGCCGGCCTTTGCGGAGGCTGTGCGGGCCGGCGTCACCTGCGTGTGCGTGGGACCTGGCAGCGTGGGCTGCATCTCCGGCACCCATCTGGCCATCAAGACCCACGGGCATCGGGTGGACGATATGGTGGTGAAGGACCCGGTGGCCATGAAGGTGGCCTTCGGCAGCAATCCCAAGATGGGCAATCACGTGACCACCCGTATGACGGTGGCGTCCACTATCCGGGACACATTATATAAAGCAAAGGAATACGCCGCCCTGAAAGCGCAGGCGGCGGAGGCGGGAACAAAGCCTCCGGCATATGACCCCAAGCTGGAGGCCCTGATCCCGGTGGTGGAGAAGAAGCTGCCTCTGAAGGCTCACGCCCACCGCGGCGACGATGTTTTCACCGCCATCCGCATTGCCAGGGAATGTGACGTACTGCTGACGCTGGAGCATGTGTCTGACGGCGGCCTCATTGCGGAGGAGCTGGCGAAGGAGGGCTACCCCATCGCCGTTGGCCCCTATCCCGGTCAGCCTACCAAATCGGAGAATATCAACAAGCATCCTGCCGGAGCGGTGAAGATGATCGAGGCAGGCTGCAGCGTGTCCGTGATGACGGACTGGCCTGTCATGGCGCAGGAATATCTGCCGGTGGCGGCGGGCCTGCTGATGCGGGAGGGACTGGATGCCTTCCGTGCGCTGCAGACCATCACCATCAATCCTGCGAAGCATCTGGGCATTGCAGACCGCGTAGGCTCTCTGGAAGTGGGCAAGGATGCCGATATCGTGGTGGCCCGGGGCTGTCCCATGGAGATGACGGTGAAGCCGCAGGCGGTGTTTATGAACGGCATGAAGGTGTACTCCGTGTAAAAGCAGTATCCCGTCTGTAAGGGGATCGGGGGTTGACATTTTCCGGCCATCGGTGCTATCATGATCCTGACAATTTCATACGGCAGAGCGACTTCGGGTGCGGCTGTCCTGCGGGACAGACCCGGAGATGAGAGAATTCGGTGCAAGTCCGAAACGCTGCCGGCACTGTAAGCGTGAGATCCCTCCGAAACGCCGCACCGCGGCGCGGGATGTGAGTCCGTCATTGGGGAAACCTGAGAAGGCAGGAGAGGAACGTGGGAGAAAGGAATTCTTCCGGATCGCAAGTCAGGAGACCTGCTCTGTTCGTGTAAGGCGCTGTCCCGGCAGGGGGCAGCGGCCTTGTTCAGCGTGGGAAAACGGCCGCGGCAGCTTTGATAGCTGCCGCGGTCTTTGTTTTGCCCTCTGCCTGCGAGCCACAGGCAGGGAACATCAAAGGAAAAGAGGATATTGGTATGAAAAACAAGAAGACTTTACTGGCGGTAGGCGTTGTGGTTCTGGCGGCGGCATTGATGCTGGGAGCATGGTTTGCCTTTGGCCCGCAGGCCACCGCAGGAGAGAAGGACATCGTCATCTCCGTCAAGTATGCCGACGGCAAGACTGAGCGCTTTGAGGTCTCCACCGACGCGGAGTTTCTAAAGGAAGCCGCCGAGGAAGTGCTGACGCTGGAGGGTGAGATGGGCCCCTACGGCTTTACCCTGTACTCCATCAACGGCGTGG
The DNA here is from genome assembly GCA_964593575.1 of uncultured Oscillibacter sp. GTDB lineage: Bacteria > Bacillota > Clostridia > Oscillospirales > Oscillospiraceae > Oscillibacter. Next base: position 5,313 of record CAZQJD010000091.1, on the reverse strand, counting down.
CGGCGGATTTCAGCAAGGATTCCTCTTACTGGGCCGTTTATGTGAACGGCGAGTACGGCCAGTACGGTCTGGACGCCCAGCCGGTGGAGGACGGCAGCGAGTATACCTTTGCTTATGAAAAGTACTGAGAGCTCCGCCCGGGAGCTGGCGCTGCTGGCAGTCTGCACGGCGGTGCTGTTCGGTGCGAAAGAGGCCATGGCTCTGCTGCCCAACATCGAACCGGTAACGCTGCTTCTGCTGCTCTATACGCTGTTCTTCGGCCGGAAGACCTTCTGGATCGTGGCGGTGTTCGTGCTGCTGGAGGGTTTGCTGTACGGCTTCGGCACATGGTGGCCCATGTATGTGTACATCTGGCCGCTGTGGTGCGTGGCGGTGATGTTGCTGCGCCGTCTGCAGCCCACGCTGCTGCTGTGGGCCTGTGCCGCAGGTTTGTTCGGCCTGGCCTTCGGCGCGTTGTGCCTGCCCATGCACATGCTGCTGATGGGTGCCGCCGGCGGCTTCGGCTGGTGGGTGGCGGGCATCCCCATGGATCTGCTTCACGGCGGCGGCAATTTCGTGCTGACGCTGGTGCTGTTCGATCCCCTTTACCGGGTGATGGAACGGTGCCTCAAACGAAATTAAACAGGACCGCGCTTTTCCTACCGGAAAAAGCGCGGTTCTTTTCATGGATAATGTAACGATTTCTTCTATTAAATATCACAAACACTGACTTTACAGAGAGATGCCCGGTGGTAGAATTTGGATGATTATGAGATTGCGGGGTGTCATGTATGAAGATCACCATCGTCGGCGACATCATGTGCGAGCCGCCTATTCTGGAGGCGGCAAAGCGTCCGGACGGCTCCTATGATTTTGCACCCATGTATGAAAAGGTCGTCCCCATGTTCCGGGAGGCGGACTACGTCATCGGCAACATGGAGACCACGCTGGCAGGCGAGGAGCTGGAGTATACCCAGACCTTCTTCTCCTTCAACGCGCCGGATTCCTTCGGTACGGCGGCGAAGGAGGCCGGCATCGATCTGGTGTCCCTCATCAACAACCACACGCTGGATCGCGGCGCTGAGGGCATCGTGCGCACCATGCAGACCATGGAGAAGATCGGTCTGCCCTATGTGGGCGTCACCCCGCCGGAGCGGGAGCGTCAGGGTGCGTATTACTTTGAGCGGAATGGCGTGCGCTTCGCCGTGGTGTCCTACACCTACGGCATCAACAAGCATCTTACCGAGGACGATCCCGTGGCGCAGAACCTGAATCGACTGGCGGTGTTCGGCAACATCGTCTGCGACGAGAAGATCTATCCCACCTCATGGGTGGATGAGCTGTACCCTGAGCTGGAGCGGGCGGAGCAGAACGTGATCCGCAAGGAGTTTCAGCTGCCGTATCTGCCGGTGCAGATCGACGGAATCATCAACCATGAGAAGGTGGACGCCTGCTTCGCACAGATGGCGGCGGATATCCGGGAGGCGAAGAAGAACGCCGATTTCGTCATCTTCTTCCCCCACATCGGCGGCCAGTTCAACACCCGGGTGGGCAAGTTCTCGGAATATGCCGCTCAGGTGGCCATGGAGGCCGGTGCAGACGCCGTA
>CAZQJD010000091.1:0-3627 GCA_964593575.1 uncultured Oscillibacter sp. | reverse complement strand
TGCGTGTGCTATAATGTTTGCTGGCAAACAATTGGGAGGCGATAGGATGAAAGAAGAGAGAACAGTTTGTCAGGAGCTGAAAGTGCTGAATCAGATGATCAAGCGCCGGGCGGACGCTGTGGTTTCGCAGCTGTTCGATCAGGAGATCACCGATATGCAGGGGCGCGTCATTGGCTTTCTGTACCACAACCGGACGCGGCCTATCTATCAGAAGGATGTGGAGGCGGCCTTTTCCATTACCCGTGCCACCACCTCCAAAATGCTGACGCTGATGGAGAAAAACGGACTCATCACCCGGCAGAGCGTGGAGTACGACGGACGGCTGAAGGAGCTGCGGCTCACGGAAAAGGCGCTGGAGTTTGCCATCCGCGTGGGGCAGGGTCTGGAGGAGTTTGAGGAGATCGTGACCCGCGGCATGACGGAGGACGAGAAGGAAGTGCTGCTGACGCTGCTGCGGAAGCTGGAGAACAACGTGTCCGACAGCGGACGGAAGGGGGAGTGTGCCGTATGCTGAAAACACTGGCTGCACGGATCGGCGTCTATCGCAGGGAGGCCATCCTGACGCCCATTCTGACTATGATGGAAGCCGCCATGGAAATGCTGATGCCGATGATGATGGCCAGGATCATCGACGAGGGCATCGACGCCGGCAACATCCAGAACGTGTACCGCTACGGCGGCATGATGATCGTCATGGCGGCGCTGGCGCTGACCTTCGGTGTGCTGGCGGGTCGTCTGGCGGCGAAAGCCTCCACCGGCTTTGCCGCCAACCTCCGGGCGGATATGTTCCGGAATATCCAGACCTTCAGCTTCGCCAACATCGACCGCTACAGCACCGCCGGTCTGGTGACCCGGCTCACCACCGACGTCACCAATCTGCAGAACGCCTTCCAGATGATGACCCGCATGTGCATCCGGGCGCCCATGACCATGATCTTCGCCATCATCATGGCGGTGTCGGTGAGCCCGAAGCTGAGCCTTGTTTTTCTGGTGGCCATGGTGGCGCTGCTGGGCATCCTGCTGCCGGTGGTGATCCCCGCCACCCGGAATTTCCGCAAGGTCTTCAAGCAGTATGACGCCCTGAATGCCAGCGTGCAGGAGAATGTGGCGGGCATCCGTGTGGTGAAGGCCTTCGTCCGGGAGAGGTTTGAAAATGAGAAGTTCCGCAAGGCTGCCGGGGATGTGTATCGGGCCTTTGTGGGTGCGGAGACCCGGATGTCCTTCGTGAATCCGGTGATGATGCTGGCTGTCTACGGCTGCAACATGGCGCTCAGCTGGTTCGGCGCCAACATGATCGTGGGCGGTGAGCTGACCACCGGCGAGCTGAGCCAGCTGTTCTCCTATGTGATGAACATTCTCATGAGCCTGATGATGCTGGGCATGGTGGCCATCATGCTGACCATGTCCGCCGCAGCCGGCCAGCGTGTGGCGGAGGTGCTGAACGAAAAGAGCGATCTCACCAGTCCGCCCAAGGCCCTGACCGAGGTTTTCGATGGCAGCATCGATTTCAACAACGTGTCCTTCTCCTATGCTACCGGCAGCGGCAAGCCGGTGCTGCAGAGCATCGACCTGCACATCCGCTCCGGCGAGACCATCGGCATCATGGGCGGCACTGGCAGCGCCAAGTCCAGTCTGGTGAATCTCATCCCCCGACTCTACGATGTGACGGAGGGCTCCGTCATGGTGGGCGGAAAGGATGTCCGCGCTTACGATCTGGACGCATTGCGTGAGGAGGTCTCCGTGGTGCTGCAGAAAAACGTGCTGTTCTCCGGCACGGTGCTGGAGAATCTGCGCTGGGGCAATCCCAACGCCACCGAGGAGGAGTGCGTGGAGGCCTGCCGTCTGGCCTGCGCCGACGACTTTATCCGCCAGATGCCGGAGGGCTACCAGTCCCACATCGAGCGGGGCGGCGCCAACGTGTCCGGCGGTCAGAAGCAGCGGCTGTGCATCGCCCGTGCGCTGCTGAAGAAGCCCAAGGTGCTGATTCTGGACGACTCTACCTCCGCGGTGGACACCGCCACCGACGCCCGCATCCGGCAGGCGTTCCGTGACTATCTGCCGGAGACCACCAAGCTCATCATTGCCCAGCGCATTGCCAGCGTGCAGGACGCCGACCGCATCCTGATGCTGGAGAACGGACAGATCCTGGCCTTCGGCACCCACGAGGAGCTGCTGGCCACCAGCCCGGTGTATCAGGAGATCTACGAGAACCAGACCCGCGGCAGCGACGACTTTGACGAAGTGGGAGGTGAAGACTGATGGCAGGACCTATGGGAGGCCCCGGCCCCCGCGGCCGGATGCAGGGCCCCAGACCCAAGGTGGAAAACCCCGGTAAGCTGCTGAAGCGGATCTTTGGCATCGTCTTCAAAAGCTATGCGCCCCACTGTATTCTGGTGCTGCTGTGCATCGCCGGCAACGCCTTTGTCATGGTGCGCAGCGCACTGTTTCTGGAGACCCTGATGGATGCCTACATCGTTCCTATGGTGGAGAGCGGCAGCACGGACTTCACGCCGCTGGTGCAGGCACTGATGCAGATGCTGGGCATCTACGCATTGGGCACCCTCTGCTCGTGGGGACAGAACCGGCTGATGATCAACGTGTCTCAGGGCACCATGCGCGACCTGCGCATCCGGGCCTTTGAGAAGATGGAGGCGCTGCCCATCTCCTACTTTGACCGCAACGCCCACGGCGACATCATGTCCGTCTATACCAACGACATCGACACCCTGCGGCAGATGATCTCCCAGAGCATGCCGCAGCTGATCTCCAGCGCCGTCACCATCGTCAGCGTGTTCATCACCATGCTCACCCGCAGTATCCCCCTGACCATCCTCACCTGCCTGATGACGGCGGTGGTGCTGTTTGTCAGCGGCAAGCTGGCCGCCCGTTCCTCCAAATTCTTTGTGGAGCGGCAGAAGGCACTGGGCACCGTCAACGGCTACATCGAGGAGATGATGGAGGGCCAGAAGGTGGTGAAGGTGTTCAGCCGCGAGGAGGCCACACTGGAGGAATTCCTGCAGCTCAACGAGGAGCTGCGCCGCAGCGCCAACAATGCCAACAAGTTCGCCAACATTATGATGCCCACCGTGGCGCAGCTGGGCAACTGCAGCTACGCCCTGTGCGCCGTGCTGGGCGCGGCGCTGGCGGTGAATGGCTTCGGCGGCCTGACGCTGGGTACGCTGATGGCGTTCCTGACCCTGAACCGCAACTTCAGCCATCCCATCTCGCAGGTCTCCCAGCAGGCCAACAGCATCATCATGGCGCTGGCCGGCGCCCAGCGTGTCTTCGCTCTGATGGATCAGGAGCCGGAGGTCGACGACGGCTATGTGACACTGGTGAATGCCTGGTACGACGAGAACGGACAGCTGGCGGAGACCACCGAGCGCACCGGCCTGTGGGCATGGCGGCATCCCCATAAGGCGGATGGAACCGTCACCTACACCGAGCTGCAGGGCAGCATCGTGTTCGACATGGTGGACTTCGGCTATGTGCCGGAGAAAATGGTGCTCCACGACATCAAGATGTACGGTCTGCCGGGGCAGAAGATCGCCTTTGTCGGCTCTACCGGCGCAGGCAAGACCACCATCACCAACCTCATCAACCGGTTCTACGACATTCAGGACGGCA
>CAZQJD010000090.1:0-7659 GCA_964593575.1 uncultured Oscillibacter sp. | reverse complement strand
AACTTTGGCGGACCGTGAACAGTCACAGTCCGCCGCTTTTTTTGTTGAGGGTCACCTCCCGGCCCAGACGCAGCATCTCATAGATGTACTCCTGCCGGAAGCGGGTCATGAACTGGCGGTACTCCGTCTCCACCATGGAGCCGGTGAGCTCCTCCTCGCTGCAGAAGTCGAAGTCCATCAGGGGGTCGAAGGGCAGCTGCCGCCGCTCCGCGTCCAGCAGCACCTGCAGCACCTGCAGGAAGCACAATACGGCGTCCCGCTGCGCCTCGGTGTGGGCGGCGTCCTCCCGGGCGAACATCCGGGCGCACACCGACTGATAGGCGTAGGACAGCCAGCCCTCGGCAGGCTCCGGAGCCATGGCGTCCAGCATGGGACGGCAGACCTCCAGCACCTCGGCGCAGGAGAGCCGTTTCGTCAGCGGCAGCAGAGTGTGCAGAGCGCTGCTCCAGTTCACCTGCCGCAGCAGGCGGCGCACCTCCGTCTGGCGGATGCCCAGCACCCGCAGGAAGCTTTTTTCAGAAAACGCCTGTGTCAGCTGCGCGGCTGTCTCCCGGGCGATGTCTCGTTTCATAGTGGCCTCCCTCTCCGCCTTTGGGCGGGGATGTCGTTTGATTCATCATTAACACATTATTATACCTTGAACAGCGGACGGAAGGAAGAGGGGATTTGCCAAAATCAAGGGATTTTTCCCGCTGCCGTCGGGAACCGGGAAAAAACGGCGGGGAAAACGCTTTTTCCTCTTGCAATTCCGGACAAACTGTGCTACCATTTACTTCTGTAAAATGAGGACGTGTGCACAGAGGCTGCACCGTGAAACGATTTGGAGGTTTCCTGATATGTTTGTTTTTGTTGCGATCCTGCAGCTGCTGTGCGGTCTGGCTCTGGTGCTGGCTGTCCTGTTCCAGTCCGGCAAGAGCTCCGGCCTGTCCAGCGTCTTCGGCGGCGGTGACTCCTTCCTGGCCAAGAACAAGGCCAAGTCTCTGGATGCCAAGCTGGCCCGCGCCACCAAGTGGGTGGGCGCTGCCTTCATCGTGCTGACTCTGGCTCTGGACATCCTGCAGTGATTCCATTTCCATAGCGTTCAAAGGGGGCGTTGCATTTTGCAACGCCCCCTTGAAATTCCGCAAGAGGTCTGTGATCTCTTGCGGAATTTTCGCCTGCGGGCGGGTGATCCGATACGTGAAGGGGGCTCCAAGACCGCCCCCTTCACACATCCCCTGCCAGGAGTGCCTGCTCCTCTTGCGGGTATTCTTATTTCGCAACAGGTCCTTGTCACTATTTTCCGCCGCCCTCCAGCGCGTTTTTCACCGACCGGTACCGGACCCCCGCCTCCGGCGTCACGCCGGCCTTCTCCAGCAGCTCCCGGACGGTGAGGAAGGTGTAGCCCTCCTGCCGCAGCGCATCCACGATCCGCAGCGCCGCGTCCACCGACGGCTCCAGCGAGTCGTGGAGGAGGATGATATCTCCCGGCTGCACATTCTCCAGCACGAAGTCCGTCACCGCGTCCGCGTCCCGCAGCCGCCAGTCCTCCGGGTCCACCGACCACTGGATCAGCGGCTGGGAAAAGAGTGGACGCTGATCGTCCCGGATGAGGCCGTAGGGGACCCGTACCCAGTAGTCGTCCTCGCCCAGCAGCGTCCGCAGGGCCATGTCCGCTTTGGAAAGCTGCTCCGTGACCACCGCGTCGTTCGCTTCCGCCAGTCGGACGTGGCTCCAGGTATGGTTGCCCACCTGATGCCCCTCCGCTGCCATCCTCTGCACCAGAGCGGCGTTGCCCTCGATCTGCTCGCCGATGAGGAAGAAGGTGGCCTTGACGCCCCGCTCCGCCAGCCCGTCCAGCAGGCGGCCTGTGGTGCTGGCCCGGGGGCCGTCGTCAAAGGTCAGGGCCACATATTTGGTTTCCGGGATGGATACGGTGCCGTCCGCTGCCATATAGGCGTTCTGCTGCACCGCTGAAAGTCCCAGCGCGATGGCGCAGCACAACGCCGCCCCCGCCAGAATGCTACACCATTTTTTCACGCCGCGCCTCCATGTGTTTTTCGTAGTCTGTACCGCACGGAGGGATCTATGCAGAAAACGCCTGTGCCGAATTTTGGCACAGGCATTTTTCACAGCAGGCTGAAAACGGTGGGGAAGACGATCAGCAGCAATGCCGCCAGCCAGATCAGCAGAAACACGAACCCCACAGGACTTGTCTTCTTCCGGGAGGCCGCTGCCGTGGTGTACCGCGGTTTGCCGGTTTTTGCCTTCGGCATATCCCGATCCAGCCCCAGCCGTTTCCGATCCTGCTCCTCGGCGTGGTATTCCGCGTGGACATAGGAGCCGGTGTGCCCCGCCTCGTTGATGCCGTCGGTGCGGACGATATCGCCGCTGGCGGACACGGTGTAGCTGCCCTTGCGGGGCTGGTTGAAGCTGCCGCAGCGGGGACAGAAGCCGTCCTCCGCGCAGTCGTATTTCTTTTTACAGTCGTAACAGGTAATGGTCGGCATGGGCAGTCCTCCTTCGTCTTGATCTCAGCTTCATTGTACCATGAAACCGCAGCCGCCGCAACGAAAAGCATCCGCCTTCCGTGTGGAAAGCGGATGCTTTTTACATGCTTACAGTGCGGCCTTCAGAGCCTCGGCGCGGTCGGTGTTCTCCCACTTGACGCCCAGATCCTCGCGGCCCATGTGTCCGTAGGCGGCCAGACGGCGGTAGATGGGGGTGCGCAGCTCCAGATCCCGGATGATGGCGCTGGGCCGCAGGTCGAAGACCTTGGCCACAGCCGCCTCCAGACGGTCATCACTGACGGTGCCGGTGCCGAAGGTGTCCACCAGAATGCTGACGGGACGCGCCACGCCGATGGCGTAGGCCAGCTGCACCTGACAGCGGCTGGCCAGACCGGCGGCCACGATGTTCTTGGCGACCCAGCGTGCGGCGTAGGCTGCGGAGCGGTCCACCTTGGTGGGGTCCTTGCCGGAGAAGGCGCCGCCGCCGTGGGGAGCGCTGCCGCCGTAGGTATCCACGATGATCTTGCGGCCGGTGAGGCCGGAGTCGCCCTGAGGACCGCCGATGACGAAGCGGCCGGTGGGGTTGACGAAGTAGCGGGTGTTCTCATCCAGCAGCTCTGCGGGGATGACGGCGCGGATGACATGCTGGATCATGTCGGCGCGGATGGTCTCCAGAGAGGTATCTGCGTCGTGCTGGGTGGAGATGACCACGGTGTCCACCCGGACGGGACGGTCGTTCTCGTCATACTCCACGGTGACCTGGCTCTTTCCGTCGGGACGCAGATAGGGCAGCAGGCGGCTCTTGCGCACCTCGGTGAGGCGCTTGGCCAGCTTCTGGGCCAGAGACAGGGGCAGGGGCATCAGCTCCGGCGTCTCGTCGCAGGCGTAGCCGAACATCATGCCCTGGTCGCCTGCGCCGTGGTTCAGCTCGCTTTCGGTGCCCTCACGGTTTTCCAGAGATTCGTTGACACCCATGGCGATGTCGCCGGACTGCTCGTTGATGGAGGTGATGACACCGCAGGTCTCGCAGTCAAAGCCGTACTTGGCGCGGTCGTAGCCGATCTCCCGCACCACCTCGCGGGCGATCTTGGGGATGTCCACATAGCAGCTGGTGGTGATCTCGCCCATCACGTGGATGAGGCCGGTGCAGACGGTGGTCTCGCAGGCCACACGGCCCATAGGGTCCTGTGCCAGAATGGCGTCCAGCACCGCGTCGGAGATCTGGTCGCAGATCTTGTCGGGATGACCCTCGGTCACGGATTCCGAAGTAAACAGATAGTGTCTTGCCATAATTTTGATTCCTTTCTTCCCATTTGGGAGCTCCATTTCCCCTTTCGGGAGCATGAAAAAAGCGCGCTTCGACGACGAAGCACGCAAAAAAACATTTCTTTGCTCCTCATCTGTCGCTTTCCGTCGGATTTGGCACCTTACAATGCAGGTTGCCGTGGTTTCATTGGGCCGTTCCCTCCGCCACTCTTGATAAGGGGTATTCAGTTGTGCATTTATATTATAATGATGCATTGGCTATTGTCAATAGAAAAATCGCGTAATTTTGTGCATTTTTCTTAACTTTCGCTGCGCCTTGCAATCTGCGGCGGAGTCCGCTATACTTTTTTCAAAGATATTACGCCGAAAGGAGAGACAGGCATGAAGATCGGCATCATCGGCCCGACGCCTTCCGTTGAACGGATTCGTTCCGTGATCCGAATGGAGGACGCCTACATGGAATATGTGGAGTATCCCTGCAATCTTCGCAAGGTGGCGGAGCTTCTGGAGCGGGTGCAGCCGGAGCTGGACGGCATTTTGTTTACCGGCGCCCGCTATCTGAACTATGCCAGCCGCCATGTTTCCGCCAGCATCCCGTGGACGTCGCCCAGGCGCACCTCCGATTCGCCCCTGCTTGCCGCGCTGTTCCGGGCGCATCTGGCCGGCTGCGACATCACCCGTATCACCTTCGACCTGCATAACACCACTACCGATCAGCTGCTGGAGATCCTCTGTGGTCAGCTGGGGCTGGACGCCGACCGCATCGCCCTGTACCGCTATAATGACACCCAGCGGTATCAGGACTATCTGAACAGCGATGCGCTGGCGGGTCGGTATGCCGACGGCGCCTGTGAATTCCACATCGGGAATTTCCGGGACGGCCGCGCCGCCGTCTGCCTGACAGACTCGCCATCTGCGGCCGCTGTGCTGGTGAAAAAGGGATATCCCGTGTTTCTGAGCACCTTCACCAAGGACAGTGTTATCGCCGCGCTGAACGATCTTCGTGTCCGCACGCAGCTCTATGCCCGGCAGAGAACGGAGGAGCATCAGGAGGCGGTGCTCTGCCTGACGGTTAAGATGCCGGAGGAATACAGCCACGGCAATCAGGAATTCCGTCAGATCCAGAGCGCCGGTCGTATTGAAACGGCGGTCTTCGTCTTCGCTCAGAGCGTGGGCGGTGCGGTGGAGAAGCGTTCCGCGACCCAGTATCTGGTGTTTACCACCAAGGGCGAGCTGGACGCGGCCACCGACGATCTGCAGGATCTCAGCTTTATGGACAGGCTTCTTGCCGTGGTGGATGTGGAGCAGGTATCCATGGGCATCGGCTTCGGCGTCACCCACCGCATTGCCAAGGCAAATGCCCAGCAGGCCAACAAAAGCGCCCGGCAGCAGCCATACAGCTGCTATTACACCAAGGCCGGAGAGGAGGTGGCCCGCGGGCCGTTTATCCTCCGTCCGCCCCAGACTGCAAAGGAGTACAGCCGGCAGCTGCTGGAGCGCGTTTCCCGGGAGACCAATGTGGGCCTCACGGCGCTGGATGCTCTGGCGAAAGCCCAGCGGCAGTACGGCTTTCAGGAGATCACCCCCGGCGAACTGGCCAAGATGACGGGCATGTCGCTGAACAACATCCACCGCATCCTCGTCCGGCTGGAGGCGGGCGGCTATGCGGCGGTGGTGGGGCGGCAGTCCCATGCCGGCACCGGACGGCCCCGCCGCCTGTTTCGCCTGAATCTCGGTTTTGTGCCGCCGGATGACGCAAAATGAGAAAAAAGACCACGGAAAACAGCAGTTTGCACAAAAGTGCGCTGCTGTTTTCTGCGCCTTGGATAGTTTTCTGCGAGTTTTCTGTATTTTAATGCAGGCGGTGGTCGTATATTATAAAATCAGAACGGTATAGCGGCGGTTTTCTGCTCCTGTCCCGAAAACAGACTTGAAGAAAAGGAGAAAAGAATATGAAAAGAGCACTTGCACTGATCCTGGCTCTGGTCATGGTCATGGCCCTGGTGGCCTGCGGCGGCAATAAGTCCACCAGCAGCACCAGCACTCCCGGCACCAGCACTCCCGGCACCAGCAATCCCAGCACCAGCAATCCCAGCACCAGCAATCCCAGCACTCCCGAGCCTGTGACCCCTGCCGAGCCCAAGATCCTGAAGATGTATCTCACCACGGCTCCCGCCAACGCCTGGTCTCCCGCCAGCAACACCGCGGCCAGCAGCGATATCCAGAAGCTGGTCTCCGGCACCCTGTACAAGACCCTGCCTGTGGACGGTAAGGCTGTCCTGTCTCCTGTTCTGGCTGACAGCGAGCCTGTGGACGTCAATGGCGACGGCCTCACCTGGAACATCGCCATCAGCCCCGACGCCAAGTGGGAAAACGGCGAACAGATCAATGCCGACACCTTCCTGTACACCTTCAAGATGGTTCTGGACCCCAAGCTGGTGTTTTCCAATGCCAGTACCGCGGGCACAAACCATCTGACCATCGTCAACGCCGCTGAGTATTACGGTCAGGGCAAGGAAGGCGCCGCTGCCGTGGCCTGGGAGGACGTGGGCTTCAAAAAGGTGGACGAAATGACCATTCAGGTCACCGTCACCACCCCTGTCAATGCCACGCTGGTGATGCGCCATTTCTCTAACAGCACCACCGCTCCCGTCTATCAGCCTCTGTTTGAGCAGTGCCTCAGCGCTGACGGCGCCTCCTCCACCTACGGCTCCGCCCAGGACAAGATCATTTCCTCCGGCGCCTTCAAGGCCTCCAACTGGGTGGACGGCGCTGCTTATGAGTTCGTGAAGAATGAGAACTTCGCCCGCGCCGATCTGGTGAAGCTGGACGGCATGACCTATACCGTGGTTGAAGACACCGGTACCCGCCTGCAGCTGTTTGAGAAGGGCGAGCTGGATTACATCACGCTGGACACCGCCGCTTTGGATACCTACGGCGACGATCCCCGCATCATGTCCATCCCCGGCCGCCGCGTCTATTCCATCGAGTTCTGCTCCACCAGCACTGAGAAGCCCATCATCAGCAATGAGAACTTCCGTCTGGCCCTGTTCTATGCCACCAACCGTGCCGAGCTGGGCAAGCTGATCGGTCAGGACCCCGCCACCGGTCTGCTGAGCCCCACCGCCATCGCCACTGCCGACGGCACCTCTCTGCGTCAGCTGGCCGCCGCCAAGGGCTATGAGGCTGCCAACAACGGCTACGATCCCACTCTGGCCAAGCAGTATTTTGAGACCGCTCTGAAGGAAGAGAGCCTCACCTCTGTGGAGCTCACCGTGCTGTGCAACAGCACCATGACTAACCGCTGCGAGTATCTGCAGGAGAACTGGCAGACCGTCTTCGGCGCCGACAAGTTCAAGCTGAACATCGATTCTCAGCCCAGCGCCCAGGCCGGCGAGCTTCGCAGGGGCTGGAAGACCAACCCCAACTCCTATGAGCTGACCTTCACCCAGTGGAACCTCACCAGCGGCGACTGGGATCCCATCACCGGTCTGCGTGCCTATACCACCACCTATTCCACCCGCAACGCGCCCTATGACGATCCCACCGTCAACGCCCTGTACGCAGAGGCCAACAGCGCGGAGAACCGTCTGAACATGGATAAGCGCAACGAGCTGGCCATGGAGATCGAGAAGTATCTGCTGGAGCATGCCGTCGTCATCCCTCTGACCTATGAGACCACCTACTGCATGGCTGCTGATCGCGTCATCCTGCCTCTGGAGGAGTACGACAGCGAGCTGGGCTTCGGCTGGTACTACTGCGAAATTGAGCAGTGATCCAAACATATCCTGATATATTCTGTGACCTGATGTAAGCACAGCGGGGCAGGCGGTGTACGCCGCCTGCCCCTTTTCTCTAAGAAAGGAAGCCATTCATGGGAAAATACATCCTCAAACGCACGGGA
>CAZQJD010000089.1:0-7792 GCA_964593575.1 uncultured Oscillibacter sp. | reverse complement strand
TGGAATGCCTACAGTATTTTAGACAGTCATTTTCGGACTGGTCAGATACTGTAGGCGTTTTTTTATCCTGCTGTTGAATTATAGAACTCTCTTTCTGCTTGGTTTGGAGTCAAAAAAAACCAAGTCGCTGATGAGGACGATAGTCGTTGTAGAACTCGATGTATTCTTCAACCGCTGTACGGAACTCTTTTTCGGTTTTATAGTAGTTCCGGCGGAAATCCTCTTTCTCAATAGAGGCGAAAAATGATTCTGCAACGGCATTGTCATGCGGAGACCCCGGGCAGTACACTGCAATGGTTACAGGGGGCTTTCCTTTATGAGGCGCCGCCGTTGACCGCTCAACAAATTCAGTATAGCAAAGGTTGACCTCTGGTGTCAATGGCGGCCTTGCTCCGGAACGGAAAATCTGCGTTTCGCATGATTTTGCGCGGCAGATTCTATGCACTATCCCAAGTTGAAAAGCTGCCCCGGATATGGTACTTTATAATCACAAAAGGTGATCCCCACAGAAACGGGAAAGCCTTAGAAAATAGCAGTATTCAGAATCTGCGGAAAGAGAGGTTAACCAAGGATGTTAGATATCAAGAACGCAGAAAGATGACCCTTGACTGCAGAGATCGGAAGATACGGCAGTCAAGGGTCATCTTTTTTTGCCTGCAAAGGTTGTTTCAATAAAGTGTGTACGGATTATCGGACATATACTGCTGTATACTGGGCTCACAGAAACGGAAAAGGAGCGTGAGCTTATGGAACACACCATCATCTGGGTGAGAGATCATGTAGAGGTCTATGATTACGCGGGACGGTTCTGCTTTTCGGCGGACAGCCGCCGTGAAGCGCTGGAGGAGCTGACAGAGGCTGCGTGAGGCTAAAAAAAGAACGGCCCCAAAGCCGCTCAATATGATCAGTATAGCAGAGGTCGACCTTTGATGTCAATGGCTGCTTCTGCATACGATGAAAAATCTGCGTTTTTCACGACTTTAACGCGTTAAATTTATGCAGTATTGCGGCTTGCATGCCGGCGGCCGATGTGCTACATTATAGTCAGAAAGGGTGATACCAATGTACAGGTAAGCAAACAGCTCAAGATGAAGGAGTTGAACCTGCAGAAAGAGAGGTTAACCAAGGATGTTAGATAATAAGAGTGCACAGGGATAACCCTTGGCTGCAGCCATCGCGGGATGCGGCAGTCAAGGGTTATTTCTTTTTTGCGGCGCGCCGCCCGGTATGTTTTTGGCGCCTGTCTGTGCCTGTAAGATTTACATTCTGTGCTTTTCGGTCTATAATCGGGACAGATCATTACGAAAGACGGTGGTAGAATGGCACGATCTTCCTTTCAGAAACAGAAGATCCTCCGTGTGATGGATTATCTGCTGCGGAATTCGGATGAACTGCATCCGGTGTCTGTTGCCCAGATCGTGGCGGAATTGGAGCGGAACGGGATCTCCGCGGAGCGAAAGAGCATCTATGATGACATCGAGTGCCTGCGGGAATACGGTCTGGATATCATTCAGACCGGCGCGGGGCGGAGCAGCGGCTATTATGTGGCTGGCAGGGACTTTGAATTGCCGGAGCTGAAGCTGCTGGTGGACAGTGTGCAGTCCTCCAAGTTCATCACCCACAAAAAGACCATGTCTCTCATAGGCAAGATCGAGAAGCTGGTCAGCGTGCATGAGGCGCAGCAGCTGCACCGTCAGGTTTATGTGAAGAACCGGATCAAAACCATGAACGAGTCCATCTATTACAACGTGGACGAGATCCACCGGGGCATATCGGAAAACCGGAAGATCCGTTTTCATTATTTTGAGTATACCGTGCAGAAGGAGAAGCGCCTGCGCAGGAGCGGCGCGTGGTATGTCATCAGCCCGATTTCCCTGAATTGGGACGATGAAAACTATTATATGGTGGGCTTTGATTCCGTGCCCGGACAGCTGAAGCATTTCCGGGTGGACAAGATGCTGGACATCGAGGTCACGGAGGAGGCGCGGGACGGACAGGAGGTCTACGCCGCGCTGGATATGGGCATCTATTCCAGAAAGACCTTCGGCATGTTCAACGGGAAGGAAACAACGGTGAAGCTGCGGTTTGAAAACCATCTGGTGGGCGCTGTGCTGGACCGACTGGGCCGGGATGTGATGCTGATGCCGGATGGGAAGGAGTGCTTCACCCTGCGGACAGAGGTGGTGGTCAGCCCCCAGTTTTTCGCGTGGGTCCTTGGCTTTGGCGGAGAGGCGCAGCTCCTGGAGCCGCAGGCGGTAGTGGAGGAATTGCGGGAGCACATCCAACAGGCGGCGCGTCTGTATGAGGTATCGGGCAAAGCGCCGTAATATTGGACTGGCGGATTGCGCGCTTTACGGCGGCATGGTATACTGTTTACGGAAGAAATGACAATCGGACAGGAGGTGCTCCATGAAGGAGTTCTTGAAGAACGTATTGGTCAGCCTGCTGATCGGAGTGCTGGTGGGGATCGCGGTGATGATACCGGCTGCGGCCATCGGCGCGGTCAAGGGCGGCACAGCTGCTGCACTGTACTGGGGGCGTATCACTGGATCGCTGGTGGGTGCTGTTGGCTTGATATTTGCCGGGATGCGTCTTTTCAGCGCCGACAGGAACGGCGGACACTATTTTCGTCCGGGAAGGACAGCGCTGGAGCTGGAGTCGGAGGTGCTGGACGAGCATCGGCGCAAGGAAAAGGCGTATCGGGAGACCGGCAGTGATGCGGTCCGGTCCGGGAGATGGAAAGTCGTCTCGCTGTGGGTCGCCGTGGGAATGGTCTTGTCTGCACTGATACCGGAGCTTCTGATGCTGCTGATCCGATAAAACGATATAAAACGATATGGTAAAAACGCTCCTTGCACGTGGTGCAAAGAGCGTTTTTTGTCGTTGTCGACAGGGTCACTGCCGACGGGCAGTGGTGTAATCATCGCCGCGGCGGTAAAAGGGGCATTGCGCAGTGGCGCCCCGCAGGAACCGTTCCATCTCATCTTCATCCAGATCTACCGCACAGAAATTGGTGCCCGTTTCCGGGTCATAGTCGTAAAAGACACATTCTTCGCAATTGGTTACCATGCAGTCTCCTTCCGGGGATCACAGCCCCAGCTGTTCCTTGGCTACAGTTACATTGCCCTGCTCCATCGTCTTCAGGCGGTTGACGGCATCTGCCTGCTTGTCCGGCTGGGCGGCGCGCTCCATACAGCGGTCGATCATGCTGCACAGGTTTTCCTCTGTCAGTGTGTCCAGATCTTCAAAGATGTCCTGACCGATATAGCGCAGGAAGGAGGACACCTTGGGGTCGTAGACAACGCCTGCCAGCGGGACACCCTGGCCCGCTGCGAAAACCAGCGCATGGAGCCGCATGGATACAACCGCCTGCATACGGGACATGATGCCGATGAGGGTATTGGCGTTGCCGTTGCTCTGCAGGAAATGGTGGGGAACGGTGACGCTTCTGGCTGCGGCGGCAGCGATAGCAGGGTCCTGATAGCGCTCCACGGACAGGAAAATGGGGGTGAGCCCATAGGTGTGCCAGGCATATTCGGCAGCGCGGGAAAACAGACTTGCTTTTTGATCAAAGCCCTTCCATTGGCGCAAGGTGAAGCAGATATACTTGCCGGAAGGAGGAATGCCGGCGGCCAGCATAGCACTGTCGATCACGTCGGCTGAGGCGGGGGGAAGGATCAGCGCGGGGTCAGCGGTCAGCAGAATGGGAGGGGTGGTGACACCCATGGCCTCCAGCTCCTTCCGGGAATCCGGTTCCCGGAGGGTGATGGCATCCACATAGCGGTTCAGAACTCTTGCGGAGAGCTTCCGCAGACCGTTCCGGCGGACGGGGCCGATGCCGCAGCCGTACATCTGCACCCGGCAGCCCAGCTTTTTGGCGGTGCGGATGTTGTAAAGATAATACCACAGGGAGCGGCGGGAGGTCACATCCTGGATCAGGGAGCCGCCGCCGTTGATATAGAGCCGGGCGTGCTTCATGGCGCGCCGCCAGGCGAAGATGGCTGTGCGGTTCGCGGCGGGAACGCGGTAGGTGAGGCGGGTCTCGCGGGGGTTCTTACTGATGACCGTGATAGGCAGGTGAGGGTCGATGGAGCGCATCTCCTGCAGGATCGCCTGCAGGATCGCGTCGTCTCCGGCATTGCTGCGGCCATATGCGCCGCAGATGACCACACCGTCCCTGGCCTGTTTTGGGCGGGCGTGACGGCAAATGATATCTTCATAAATGCGCAGCTGCGTATCCACTGTGTTCTGCAGGGAGAATTCCGTGCTGGCTTTTTTGTGGAGCCGATGACCGAGAGACACCCGCAGGCCGTCCTCCTGGGCCAGACGGGTCAGAAGCTCGCTCAGCGCATGGTGATCTCCCGGCGGAAAGAGAAAGCCGTTGACTTCATGGTCGATGAGGTGGGGAATGCCGCCGACCGCGGTAGCCACCGTGGCCAGATGCCAGCGGGCGCCCTCTGTCAGGGCATACGGGAAGGTTTCTGACAAGCTGGTCAGGGCGTTGACGTCCAGTGCGGAATAGAAGTCATCCATGCTGCCGCTGATCCAGCCGGCAAAGCATACTGCCTGCTCCACACCCAGCTCCCGGGCGAGGGAGATCAGCTTCTCCCGTTCCTCGCCGTCGCCGGCGATGATGAGCCGCAGCCGGGGACAGTTGGCATAGGCGGCGGCAAAGCCGCGGATCAGGGTGGTCATGTCCTTCACCGGATTCATACGAGCGGCGATGCCCACCACGACACAGTTTTCGTCCACATCCAGACCGAGGCTGCGCAGATAGCCCAGACGGTCGGCAACGGGAGTTCCGGGGGTGAAGTCGATGCCGTTATATAGGGGATAGAAACGGTCCGGCGGAAAGTTCCGTGAGATCAGCAGATCCACCATGGCATCGGATACGCCGATATAGTAGTCCAGCCGCCGCAAGGCCACTGCGTTGATGGTGCCAAAGGTCAGATGACTGAAGGGGCGGCCCATATAGTCCAGTCGATAATCGCTGTGGACGGTGGTGACTACGGGGACATCCAGAGACATTCGCAGCAGGGCACCCATCATGTTGGCGCGGGCGCCGTGGCAGTGGATGACCTGGTAGCCCTCATCGCGGATCAGCGCACGCAGCTGTTTGCAAACGGTGGGGACCTTGTCGCTCATGATATCTGTAGGGATCCCCAGAGCGCGTGCCTCATCGGCGAAGGGGCCGTCGCGGAAACAGACCATGCGGGCCGTAATGCTCTTGTTGAGATTCTGCAGCAGGCTCAGCACATGGGTCTTTGCGCCGCCGGAGTCGCCGCCGCTGATCAGATGGATAACTTTCATGGCCGATTCCTCTCTCTCAAGTGTTGGGAGGCCGAAATTCCTCTTGTAGAATGATGAAAAATATTATACAATAAACAAAGTATGTGCGCAAGCACTGACTGATGATAACAGTACGCCCTTTTGCAAAAGGAGATCCAATATGGAAAAGAAAACTCTGAAGGAAAAACTGAAAAAGGTCAATATCATCGACCTGATCGCCGTGGTGCTCATTGTGCTGGTGGCGCTGGTTGTGCTGTGGAAGGTGGTGATGCCGGATGGTTTGTTCGGCGGTGATCCCGGGACCGCTTCCAGCAGCACGGACAAGGCAGGGACATCTGGGGATGGAGAGGATCCTCAGGTTTACGTGACCTTTACCGTTCGGGCGGAAAGCAAACCGGCAGAACTGTATGAGAAGGTGCAGGCGCACATCCCCGGCCAGCTGATGATGTCCGGCGTCCTGTATGATGGTTGGGTACTTGGTGTGGAGAAGGAGCCCGTCATGGTGCTGACAGCCGGCGGTGAATGGGTGGAAGACCCGGAGTATGTGACACTGCTGTTCACCGTCGAGGCTGCCGTCCCCCGCACGGAGATCATGACCACGCTGGTAGGGACTCAGGAGGTGCGGATCGGCGATCCCGGCTATGATCTGAACACCGAGTATCTGGAGTTCCGTGACACCACTGTGGTGGATGTGAAGTGGGAGGACTGGGATTTCGGAGCGGATCGCAAGGAAACCAACAAGGAAAAGCTGGATAAGAAGGGGCTTCAGCCCATTACCTATGTCGTTCGGGCGGAGAACAGACCGGCAGCGCTGTATGAAAGCGTGAAGGAGTATATCCCCAGCCAGCTGATGGCCTCCGGTGCGCTGCAGTACGGTTGGGTGGTCGGCGTGGAGAAGGAGCCTGTCATGGTGCTGACGGCCGGCGGCGAATGGGTGGAAGATCCGGAGCGCGTGACACTGCTGTTTACCGTGGAGGCCTATGTACCCCGTACGGACGTGCAGACCACTCTGGTAGGCACTCAGGAGATCCGCATTGGCCGTCCCCAGTATACCCTGAAAACGGAGTATCTGGAGTTCCGGGATACCACCGTGGTGGATGTTGATTGGGGCCGCTAAGCCGTTCAACCGCGTGACGGAGACCAGTGAAACTGTGAGAAACAGGGCGGGCGCTGCGGCGCCCGCCCTGTTTGGCAGTGTGATGGAAAATTCGCGAAACACAGACCGGCCCCCCTTGCGCTTTCCGGGTGGGTGCTTTATAATGATCGTGTCAAACACTTCGGCGGCATCGGATGCTGCCGGTCAAATACCAAATGAAAGGGAGAACCTCATGACAGCCAACGAGAAAAAGCAGTTGATGACCATGGCCTGCAAGGTTCGCATGGGCGTTATCGAAGGCACCCACGCAGCCAAGGCGGGCCACCCTGGCGGCAGCCTGTCTGCCGCGGATGTGTTCACCTACCTCTATGCCAAGGAGCTGAACGTGGATCCCGCCGATCCCAAGTGGGAGGATCGAGACCGTTTTGTCCTCTCCAAGGGCCACACCGCTCCCGGTCTGTATGCCGCTCTGGCACAGCGCGGCTTCTTCCCTGAAAGCGATCTGCTGACTCTGCGTCACATCGGCAGCCATCTGCAGGGCCATCCCAACATGAATCTGACTCCCGGTGTGGACATGTCCACCGGTTCTCTGGGTCAGGGCATCTCTGCCGCGGCCGGCATGGCTCTGGCGGCCAAGCACACCGGCAAGACCTCCCGTGTTTACGCTCTGCTGGGCGACGGCGAGATCCAGGAAGGCCAGGTGTGGGAGGCCTGCATGTTCGCCGCCCACTACAAGCTGGACAACTTCTGCATCGTCGTGGACAACAACGGCCTGCAGATCGACGGCCGCGTGGCGGACGTCATGAGCCCCTATCCCATCCCCGAAAAGCTGGAGGCCTTCGGCTTTGCCGTGGCCCGTATCGACGGCCATGACTTTGATCAGATCGAAGCCGCCTTCGCCCAGGCAAGAGAGACCAAGGGCAAGCCCTTTGCCATCGTGATGAAGACCACCAAGGGCAAGGGCGTCAGCTTCATGGAGGACAACGCCGGCTGGCACGGCAAGGCTCCCAACGATGAAGAGTACGCAAAGGCAATGGCCGAGCTGACCGCTCAGCTGGCAGAAGTGGAGGCGATGTAAATGGCAGATGTGAAAAAGATCGCGACCCGCGACAGCTATGGCGCCGCCCTCAAGGAGCTGGCCGCCCAGCATGACGATCTGATCGTCTTTGACGCAGATCTGGCCGGCGCCACCAAGACCGGCGTGTTCAAGAGCGCGTATCCCGAGCGTCACTTCAACTGCGGCATTGCCGAGGGCAACATGATCGCAGTGGCCGCAGGCGCTTCCACCATGGGCCTTGTGCCCTTTGCATCCACCTTCGCCATGTTCGCCGCCGGACGCGGCTTTGAGCAGATCCGCAACTCCATCGGCTATCCCCACCTGAATGTGAAGATCGGCGCCACCCACGG
>CAZQJD010000088.1:0-8072 GCA_964593575.1 uncultured Oscillibacter sp. | reverse complement strand
AGCGATATTGCCATGGCTTTTGATGAGTGCGTGGAAAACCCTGCTACCTATGAATATGCGAAGAATTCCTGCGAGCGTACTCTGCGCTGGCTGGAACGCTGCAAGTTGGAGCATGACCGGCTCAACAGCCTGCCGGATACGGTGAATCCGGATCAGATGCTGTTTGGCATCAATCAGGGTGCGACATTTCCGGATCTGCGCATCTGGCACATGCAGCAGATCGCAAAGATCGACTGTGATGGCTTCGCCATCGGCGGCTTGGCAGTGGGTGAGCCTGCGGAAGTGATGTATGAGATCATTGATGCGGTAGAGCCTCACATGCCGAAAGAAAAGCCGAGATACCTGATGGGCGTCGGAACACCCTCCAACATTATCGAAGCAGTGCATCGCGGCGTTGACTTCTTTGACTGTGTGATGCCGTCCCGAAATGGCCGGCATGGTAAACTGTTTACCTGGGAAGGTACTGTGAATATTCTCAACGAGAAGCACGCTTCCGATCCCGGACCCATCAGTGAAAGCTGCGGCTGCCCTGTGTGCCGCAGTTTCTCCAGAGCATATTTGCGCCATTTGTTTAAGGCAGACGAGGTGTTGGCTCTGCGATTTGCGGTACTGCATAATCTGTATTTCTATAATGAGCTGATGGCAAGGATCCGTCAGGCGCTGGATGAGGGAACGTTTGAGGAATTCCGTGCAAAATACAGCGGAAAACTGGAAGAACGCGCCTGAAAAGGCTTGCAAAACCTGAAATGATAGGATAAAATAAATTCATTCTGATTAAAAAAGGAGTTATTTCTACTATGGAAGGTATGTCCTCGATTCTGATGCTGGTTGCAATGTTTGCGATCTTCTACTTTATGCTGATCCGTCCGGAGAATAAGCGGAAAAAGCAGGCTGAGGAGCTGCGCAACAACCTGAAAAAGGGCGATAAGGTAACCACTATCGGCGGTATTATCGGCACCATCGTTTTTGTCGGCCAGGATACTCTGGTGATCGAAACCGGTGATGATCGTGTCCGCCTGGAGGTTACCAAGTGGGCGATCTCCACGACTGGCATTCAGACCAGCGAGCAGGTTGAAAATAAGAAGAAGGAATCTGATGAGGTTCCCGAGGAGCCCTCTGAAAAGACCTAATCAATTCCGAGAAACTATCATAAAATGAACCTCCCTTACCATATGTTCTGATAAAGGACATGTGCTGAGGGAGGTTTTATTATGTCAAAAGCGCGGTTTTATTTTTTAAGAATCGGCATATCCGGCGGTGTTGGAATGACAATATACCTGTTGTTTCAATTGCTTCTGGCGTTGCTGGTCGTGAAAGGCGCTTTGCCTGAGACTCGTCTGATGGTTTTTCAGACTGCTGCCGGTGGAGTGAGTGTGTTGCTGAGTGGCTGTTTGGCGATGAGCATGACCAAGTGGGTGCCGGCATCAGGATTAACGGGAATCTTCATTGTTGCTATCACATTGCTTTTAAGCTTTGGACTCTATGACGGAGTTTTGTTGAATACAGAGACACTGCTGCGCATGATCACGATGCTGATTGGCGGGCTTCTGCCTGCTTTACCGATTGGGAAGAGAGGGAGGAGACGTAAGCGATCCGCAGGGAGCGGCCGGGTGAGACGTACATAAAACGGATATTTGGCAAAATTCACAAACCTTTACAAAGAGCGCTCCTTCTGCGTGGAATAAAGCTGTGAAAAGGGAAGTTTGCCCGGAGCGAAGATGTGGTGCGCGGTTGAAAATGCAGACACCATATCTTGCTCTCTCGGAAACCATGGTTGCCTCGGTTTCTCTGGTTTACATAACCGAGTTTACATAATATTTTGGAGAAAATTACAAAAAGAAAGAACTTGCTGAAAATTCCTTGCGAAAGACGAAAATTTGGCCTATATTTATATACGATCCGTTTTACGTTAACCATTCATGTTTTTACTTCTGTGTGCATATGATGCCGCGAGGTGAGATGTATGGGCAAGCGGACACAGCGCAGATATTTGGCGGGAGGAAATGGTTCTTTTTTCCTCTGTTTGGGGCTGTTGGCTGTGTTCTTTTTGGCGGGGACTGTTTTGGGACAGGTGTCTGCAAAAAGCGATCCGGATACCATTGCTATGGAATTGCACCAGTATCTGATGGACTATTTTTCATTGGATAGCAGAGAGGAAGGAATTGGATGGGTCTTTCTTTCTGCTCTTGTGATTTATTTTCGATATCCGCTGATGGCTTTTTTTCTGAGTTTTTTACTGCCTGGAGCATTGGTTTTGCCCTTTGTCTCTGCGGCCTTTGGCTTTTTTCTTTCCTATGCCGCCTGCTGTTTTGCCAGAGCTTTTGGTGAAAATGGAGTATTGTTGGCGGTGGCTGTGTTTGGTCTTAGGTGCCTGATTACCATTCCTTGTTTTTTTGCTTTGGCCGTTCCTGCAGTACAAAGAGCAATGAATCTACTTTTTGAAAAGTTTTTTGGTAGCGGAAAGCGGATGCAGGCGCAGCGCCTTGGATTAGAATGGTGGCTTGTTGCGTGTATTATTGCGGCGGCTCTTTTGGCCGGTGCGCTCTCGGAGGTGCTTTTGGCACCGGTTCTTCTTAGAAGCGTTATTCAAGTTCTTTAGATTTTGAGAGAGGAGGGGCGCCTCATGACGACAGGCGATATTGCAAATTATGCGAGCTATTTGACAGATGAAAAGCGCGCCTCCGCGAATACGATCAGTTCTTATTTGCGTGATATTAATCAGTTTGCACAATGGCTTCAGATCGAGAGGCATTGTGAGCTGCGCCGAGCGAGTATGGATGCTGTTCAGGACTATATGAGTTGGATGCAGGTGCACGGTAAGTCAGCTGCCTCGGCAACCCGTTTTTTAGCCTCTGTAAAGTCTTTTTATAATTATCTGATGGCACAAGGTATCCTGAAACAGAACCCTGCCAAAGGCGTTGCTTCAGCGAAAAGTGAGAAAAGATATCCGGAGATCCTGACCAATCGGGAAGTGGAGCTGTTTTTGGAGCAGCCGCAGTGTGTGGATGCAAAGGGCATTCGCGATCATGCCATGTTGGAATTACTGTATGCGACCGGAATGCGAGTCAGCGAGTTGATCGCGTTGGATCTGGACGATCTGAACCTGATGGCCGGATTTGTTCGATGTGAAAGCAAGGGCAGGGAACGTATCATTCCTTTGTATCGCACGGCCATCAAGGCGTTGGGGGATTATGTGCGCCAAATTCGACCGCAGATCATTGCGGACAGCGATGAAGCGGCATTGTTTGTCAATATGAACGGTGACCGTATGAGCCGCCAGGGATTCTGGAAGATCATCAAGTATTATCAGGAGCGCGCAGGGATCCAAAAGGAAATCACACCGCACACTCTGCGTCATTCATTTGCAGTTCATCTGTTGGAGAATGGCGCGGATTTGCGGGCTATTCAGGAGATGCTGGGGCATGCGGACATCTCTTCAACTCAGGTGTATACGCATGTCGCAAAGAACAAACTGAAAGATGTTTATATCAAGGCTCATCCAAGGGCCTGATCAAAAGCGGTGCAGACATCTGCTCCGCTTTCTTTGTTGACATAAGATAGATACAGACTTTGAATGAAAAGACACGGTTTCTGGTTGCGTATCTGTCGGGAATTTGGTATACTGTTACAAGATGTAATGTGGAGGGGTATGCCATGCGAATATTGGGCATTGATCCCGGATATGCCATTATCGGTTTTGGACTGATTGATGCAGACCGCGGAAAATTCAACATGGTAACCTATGGTGCCATTACCACTCAGGCAAGGCAGCCGCTTAGCCGGCGTCTTTATCAGATTTCTTGTGACATGGAAGAACTGATCGGGAAACTGAGGCCGGATGTGATCGCGGTGGAGGAACTGTTTTTCAACACCAACATCACTACAGGAATTGCTGTGGCCCATGGGCGGGGCGTTCTCCTGTCTACTGCGGAAAAGTGTGGAATTCCGCTGTTTGAGTATACGCCTTCTCAGGTAAAGCTGGCGGTGACCGGATATGGTAAGGCGGATAAGCATCAGATGATGGATATGACCAAGCGGCTTCTGCGTTTGCAGACCCTGCCTCGTCCCGACGATGCTGCAGACGCACTGGCCATTGCACTGTGCCACGGGCGGAGTATTACATCCAGACTGCCGCAAATGGGAAATATCAAGGAAACTGTATAGACAGGAGATCGCAATATTATGTTTTACTATTTGGATGGAACAGTGGTGGAGCTGCAGCCTTATCTGGCCGCCATAGACTGCGGCGGTGTTGCATATGCCTGCGCCACGACAAATAATACACTTTCGCGCTTGAAAAAAGGTGAGCGGGGAAGGCTATATACATATTTGCATATAGCAGAGAATGCCTTTGGACTGTATGGCTTTATTTCCCAGAACGAACTGAACAGCTTTAAGATGCTGCTGGGCGTGTCCGGTGTTGGGCCAAAAGCTGCACTGGCGATCCTTTCTGTCGGAACACCGGAGACATTGGCCATGGCCATCGTCACAGGCGATGAGAAGGCGCTGACGGTAGCGCCCGGCATCGGCAAAAAAATCGCACAGAGGATCATTCTGGAACTCAAGGATAAAATCACCAAGGAAAGCAGCGGAACACTGGACTTTACTGCAGGAAAAGGCGTTGCTGCAGCGCCGGTTTTCAATACAAAAGCATCTGAGGCGGCCGCTGCTCTTGCGGTGCTGGGATACTCCTCGCAGGAGGTTTCCGCAGCTATGAAGGGCGTGGATGTGGAGAATCTGCCGTTGGAGGAGATCGTTCGGCAAAGTCTCAAAAAAATGGCAAAGTAAAATATTTGTACTCTGCTTTTCTAAGGAAGTGAGTTTGTGAGTATAGATTTTGGAACCGATATTTACGAAGAACCGATCGTAGCAAAAACGTTTTTGGAAGAGGATGCCGGAGAGGTATCCCTGCGTCCGAAGCATCTCCGGGAATATATAGGACAGGAAAAGGCTAAGGGAAATCTCGCCATTTTTATCGAGGCTGCACGCCGTCGTACAGAGCCGCTGGATCACGTGCTGCTTCACGGCCCTCCCGGATTGGGAAAAACTACATTGGCGGGTATTATTGCTCAGGAGATGGGTGTCAGTATTCGCATTACTTCGGGTCCGGCTATTGAAAAACCGGGCGATCTGGCTGCGCTGCTGACGAATCTTGGAGAGAATGATATTCTGTTTGTGGATGAGATCCATCGCCTGAATCGGTCTGTGGAGGAGATCCTATATCCCGCAATGGAGGATTACGCACTGGATATCATTGTCGGCAAGGGACCCTCTGCCAATTCCATCCGGCTGGATCTGCCGAAATTTACTCTGATTGCCGCCACCACCAGGGCGGGGCAGCTTTCCGCACCTTTGCGTGACCGCTTTGGCGTTTCTTTGCGCCTTGAGCTGTATACACCAGAGGAATTGGCGAAAATTGTCAGCCGCAGTTCCGGTATTCTGAATGTACCCATTGAGCCGGAGGGTGCCTATGAGATCGCCCGCCGCAGCCGCGGTACGCCGCGCATTGCCAATCGGATGCTGCGCCGTGTGCGGGACTTTGCGCAGGTGATGGCTGACGGAGTCATTACCCGTGAGGTGGCCGACCGTGCACTCTGTGCGCTGGAAATCGACTATCTCGGCCTGGATCCCGTGGATCGCCGGATGTTGAAAGCGATCATTGAAAACTACGGCGGCGGCCCCGTCGGATTGGATACGCTGGCAGCGACCATCGGCGAGGAGTCTGTGACGCTGGAGGATGTGTATGAACCGTATCTGATGCAGCTGGGATTCCTGACCAGAACGCCGCGCGGCCGCTGCGTCACGCACAAGGCCTACGAGCATCTTCGCATGAGCGTTCCGGGCGGCGTGGATGCGCCGGAGCAGCTGAGCCTGTGAACAACATTAAAAATGGATTGATTTGGAGATATGAATGAATATGGAAAACCTTTTTGGAACAGATGGTATTCGCGGTATTGTCGGTGAAAACCTGACTGCAGAGCTGGCTTTTCGCACCGGTCAGGCGATCGCTGCGGTGCTTCGGGAGGATAAAGGGGAAGCGCCGACTGTCATGATCGGAAAGGATACCCGCATTTCTTCGGATATGCTGGAATCCGCTCTGCTGGCAGGTGTTTGTTCCGTGGGCGGCAATGTGCTTCCTGTGGGCACTATCCCTACGCCGGCTGTGGCTTATCTGACCAGAACGCAGAAAGCGGATGCAGGCATTGTGATCTCGGCATCGCACAATCCTTACGAGCATAACGGTATTAAGGTTTTCAATGCAGAGGGCTACAAACTTTCCGATGATGTAGAGGCGCGTATTGAGGAGAAGATCCTTTCCGGAGAACCTGTGGTACAGTGCACCCGTGAGCGTGTTGGCCGCCGTTTTTTAGGCAGCGAGATCCTGCGGCAGTCTTATGTTGATTTTGTAGCATCCACCATCACTGCAGATCTGGCCGGCTTGCGGATTCTGGTGGACTGTGCCAACGGCGCCGCCACTGCTACGGCTCCTGCGCTATTTAGCAAATTCAAGGCAAACGTGGATATTATTCACGCGGAACCGGATGGCATCAATATCAATCACGGCTGCGGTTCCACACACCTGGAAGATCTGGCTACGGCGGTGGTAAGCGGCGGTTATGATATCGGTGTCGCTTTTGACGGTGACGCAGACCGCTGTTTGCTGGTGGATGAACGGGGCGGAACCATTGACGGCGATAAGGTTCTGGCAGTATGTGCCCGTGAATTGAAAAAGCAGGGAAAACTGGCCAGAAATACGCTGGTTGCTACGGTGATGTCCAATTTGGGCCTTCACGAGTTCTGTAAAAACGCCGATATTGATCTGGTCTGCACCAGCGTGGGTGACCGCAATGTGCTGGAGAAGATGATGGAATGCGGCTTTGTCCTTGGTGGTGAACAGTCCGGACATACGATTTTTTCTGCATACGAAACCACCGGTGACGGCGAAGTTTCCGCGCTGCAATTCCTGCAGGTGCTTAGCCGGTCCGGCATGAAGGCATCGGAGCTTGTGAGCTGCTGCCCCGTATATCCGCAGGTATTGGTCAACGTGGAAGTTTCCCACAGCGGCGGCACAAAGGAGCGGATCATGCAGTCGGATGCTCTGTGGGAGGATGTCCGCAGGGAGGAGGCGCTGCTGGATGGCGCTGGCCGTGTGCTGGTTCGTCCTTCCGGCACGGAAGCTCTGATTCGTGTGATGGTGGAAGCCAAGAGCCTGGAAATCGCCAATGATATCGCCCAGAAATTGGCAAATTCTATAAATTCACTAAAAAACTGACGCTTTTTGTGAAGAAATTTGATTAATTCCTTGACAATATTATTTTAAGACAGGTATAATACATATGCATATTCATTCCGAGAATCGATTGGAACTCCTGAGCAGCATGACGGATGAAGCACTTTGCAGCTTGGCCGGCGATGGTGATCGCATGGCAGAGGAATATCTTGTAGAGCGCTATATCCGTTTTGTGCGCACATGTGCGCGTCCGTATTTTTTGGCCGGAGGCGACAGTGAAGATTTAACGCAGGAAGGTATGATCGGTCTCATGCGTGCGATCCGGGAGTATGATGCAGAAAAAGCAGCATCCTTTAGAACATTCGCAGAAATATGCATACGAAATCGGCTATATTCGGCTGTGCGCATGGCTGCCGGGAACAGACATTTGCCGCTGAATCAATCGGTTTCACTTGATACGCCCTTCTTTGACAGTAATTCCTACACCGGCGGGTCCAATCATTTGGTGCAGTGCAATCCGGAAGATTTTCTGATCGATCAGGAGCATGCGCAGAATGTATTGTCAGGAGCCCGGAGGCTGTTGTCCGAGTTCGAAGCGAAGATTTTGGGGTACTATTTAGACGGTCTTTCGTGTCGGGAAATTGCCGAGGCAGTCGGCAAATCTCCAAAGTCCGTGGACAACGCTGTGCAGCGTATTCGACGCAAGATGGCGCAGCAACTTCTTTCCGGCGATTTCAGCAGGAGCTGAACGCGATATATCATTTTGGTCAAAGAGAGGGTAACATCATGTACGAAGACAAGACTTTAGTTTGCAAAGAGTGCGGCAACGAGTTCGTGTTCA
>CAZQJD010000087.1:0-8129 GCA_964593575.1 uncultured Oscillibacter sp. | reverse complement strand
GGGCAAAGCCCCGCACCACATCGGAAAGAAGATTGCCTGCCATGTGCTCCAGCGTGGGCTATGGCTGTCCCGAAAATTATAACGACACCCGGAAGCTGGTGGTGGAAAATCCCGCCGCCGGTATCCGCTATTTCCTGGTGAAGCCCAGCGACGTGGCCATCTATGTGGAGCACGGCGCCGCCGACATCGGCATCGTGGGCAAGGATATCCTGACGGAGTCCGGAGCGGACGTCTACGAGCTGATGGATACGGGATTGGGCAAGTGCCGTATGTGCGTTGCAGGACCCAGCGGCTTTCAGGACGATCTTGGCCGCAGCCTGCGGGTAGCCACCAAATTTGTGAACATTGCCAAGAATTACTATGCATCACAGGGACGTGACATCGATATCATCAAGCTCAACGGCTCCATTGAGCTGGCGCCCCTTCTGGGGCTCAGCGATGTGATCGTGGACATTGTGGAAACGGGCACCACCCTGCGGGAGAACGACCTGCAGGTATTGACGGAGTTCCTGCCCATCTCCGCGCGGTTCATCGCCAACAAGGCCAGCTATCCCTTCAAGCACCCCCAGATCGGGACGCTGCTGCAGAAGCTGACGGAGGTGACGCAGAAATGATCTCCATTATGGAACTTACAGGACTGCCTGTGGAGAAGATCATGAACCGGGACATTCAGGGCAGCCTGCCCCGGATCGACGCGGCGGTGGATGCCATTCTGATGGATGTGCGGGAGAATGGCGACGCAGCTCTGCGAAAATATGCCAGGCAGTTTGACGGCGTGGAGCTGGAAACTCTGGCGGTGACGGAAGAAGAGGTCGACGCCGCCATGGAGACGGTGGATGCGGAGTTTCTGGAGACACTGCGCCGTGCCGCGGCCAACATCCGGGAATTCCACGAAAAGCAGGTGCATCAGGACTTTATCATCAACCGTCCTGACGGCTGCATTTTGGGTCAGCGGTGGACGCCCATCGAAAAGGTGGGCGTGTGCGTACCCGGCAGTCCGGAGACGTTCCCCTCCACGGTACTGATGGATGTGATCCCCGCGCGAATCGCAGGTGTCCGTCAGATCGTCATGGTAACGCCTCCGGGCAAGGATGGCGGCATCCGTCCCGAGGCGCTGGCGGCGGCCCGAATCGCCGGTGTGGACACCATTATCAAGGCTGGCGGCGCACAGGGCGTGGCGGCTCTGGCCTACGGAACGGAGAGTGTTCCGGCGGTGGATAAAATTGTGGGCCCGGGCGGACTGTTTGTGGCCACTGCCAAGCGGAAGGTCTTCGGCAAGGTGGATATCGATATGATCGCCGGGCCCAGTGAGATCCTGGTGCTGGCGGATGGCAGGTGCGATCCCTGCTGGGTGGCGGCGGATTTGCTGAGTCAGGCGGAGCATGACATCATGGCCTCCGCCGTGCTGGTGACGGAGAGCCGGGAGCTGGCGCAGGCGGTGCAGGCGGAGCTGGAGGTCCAGCTGGCGCAGCTGCCCCGGCAGGATGTGGCCCGGAGATCCATCGATGACAACGGAAAGATCCTCATTGCCGCCGATATGCGTGAGGCGCTGGCGGCGGTGAATGCCATCGCACCGGAGCATCTGGAGCTGTGTGTGGATGATCCCTTCGCCCTGCTGGGCGAGATCCGCAACGCCGGCAGCGTCTTTCTGGGACGGCATGTGCCGGAGGCGCTGGGCGACTATTACGGCGGCCCCAACCACACCCTGCCCACATCCGGAACGGCGCGGTTTTCCAGCCCGCTGGGCGTGGATGATTTTGTGAAGCGTTCCAGCTTCCTGTACTACACGCCGGAGGCACTGGCGGAATGCGCGCCCCGGATCGCGGATTTTGCCCAGCGGGAGGGCCTGCACGCTCACGCCCGCAGCGTACTGATCCGCGGTGAGACCACGGAACGATGAGGTGACACCATGAGCCGATTTATCAGTGCGGAAGCCGGAAAGCTGGCTCCCTATACCCCCGGCGAACAGCCCCGGGATATGCGGTACAATAAGCTCAACACAAATGAAAGCCCCTTCCCGCCGTCTCCGAAGGTGCTGGCGGCTATCTCCGGCGGGGAAGCGGAGAAGCTGAATCTCTATTCCGATCCCACCTGCGCGGTGCTGGACGGTGCCATTGCCAAGCGGTACGGCCTGAGGACAGAGAATGTCATCTCTGCCAACGGCTCCGATGAGATTCTGGCCTTTGCATTCCGTGCCTTTTGCGGCGCGGGAAGGGGAGCGGCCTACCCGGATATCACCTATGGCTTCTACAAGGCGCAGGCGGCGCTGTTCGGCCTGGAGGCTGCCATCATCCCCCTGCGGGAAGATTTTGCCCTCAGCGTGGATGACTACATGGATCTCCCCGGCATGGCGGTCATCGCCAATCCCAACGCTCCCACCGGCATCGCCCTGCCACGCGGCGAGATCCGCCGTCTGCTGGAGGCTGATCGGAACAGGCTGGTCATCGTGGACGAGGCATATGTGGATTTCGGCGCGGAGAGCTGCGTGACGCTGATCCCGGAGTTCGACAATCTGTTGGTGGTGCAGACCATGTCCAAGAGCCGATCTCTGGCAGGCGGGCGGGTGGGCTTCGCCATGGGACATGCCGATCTCATTGCAGACCTGAACCGGGTGAAGTACAGCTTTAACCCCTATAATGTCAACCGCCTTTCCATTGTGGCCGGCGCGGCGGCCATGGAGGATGAGGCATATTTCCAGAGCTGCACCGCCGCTATCCGGAAGACCCGGGCGTGGACGGTGGAGAAGCTGGAGGGCATGGGCTTTACCGTGCTGCCCAGCAGCGCCAACTTTGTCTTTGCCAGGTCTGACCGAATCAGCGGCGGGGAGCTGTACCGCCGGCTGAAGGAACTGGGCATTTTGGTGCGCCACTTTGACAAGCCGGAACGCATTGCCGACTACTGCCGCATCACCATCGGCTCCGGCGGACAGATGGCGGAGCTGGTGACGGCCATCGGCAATCTACTCAACAAATCGTAAGGAGGGCGTGCCAACATGCGTACTGCCAAGCTGCTCCGCACTACCGCGGAGACGGATATTTCCCTGTATTTGAATCTGGACGGCACCGGAAAGGCCGACATTGCCACCGGCTGCGGCTTTCTGGATCATATGCTGACGCTGCTGACCCGCCACGGCGACTTCGACATGAAGCTGCGCTGTCAGGGCGACACCTATGTGGACTGCCACCACTCGGTGGAGGACATCGGCATCACGCTGGGCCGTGCCTTTGCTGAGGCGCTGGGCGAGAAGCGGGGCATCCAGCGCTACGGCCAGTTCCTGCTGCCCATGGATGAGACGCTGGTGCTGTGTGCCTGCGACCTCTCCGGCCGGGATCACCTCGGCTGGTCGGTGGCGCTGCCCAGCATGACGGTGGGCGATTTTGATACGGAGCTGGCCAAGGAGTTCTGGCTGGGCTTTGTCCGCAATTGTCAGGCCACCGTCCACATCCGCCAGATGGCCGGTGAGAACACGCATCACATTCTGGAGGCCATCTTCAAGGGCATGGGCCGCACGCTGAAAATGGCGGTGGCCATGGACGAAAAGCATCTGGGTGAGATCCCCAGTACCAAGGGAGTGCTGTGATATGATCGCCATTGTGGATTACGGTGTAGGCAATCTGTTTTCCCTGACCTCCAGCCTGCGGTTTCTGGGTCTGGAGGCGGAAGTTACCGGCGACACCGGAAAGCTCCGGGCGGCGGAGCGCATCATCCTTCCAGGTGTGGGCGCCTTCGGTGATGCCCGGCAGAAGCTGGCGGACACCGGCCTTGTGCCGGTGCTGCTGGAGGAGGCGGAGAAGAAGCCGTTTCTGGGCATCTGCCTTGGTATGCAGCTGCTGTTTGACCGCAGCCTGGAATACGGCGACCATCCTGGCCTGGGGCTGATCCCCGGCAGGGTCATCGACCTGCGCGGCGCACTGGAGGACAAAACTCTGAAGGTGCCTCACATGGGCTGGAACAGCCTGCGGATAAAGCGGGACGACCCCATCTTCCGGTATTTCCGGGACGGAGAATATGTGTACTATGTCCACAGCTTTTTCGCAGCTGACTGTGCGGAGAACACTCTGGGCACTTCAGACTACGGCAGCGTGTCTGTCACCGGTGTGGTGCGGCGGGGCAATGTCTGGGGCACCCAGTTCCACCCGGAGAAGTCCGGCGACGCGGGACTGCGGCTGCTGAAGGCCTTCGGAGAATTGTGATTTTGTAAAGGAGACCGGCTATGGAGATTTTTCCTGCCATTGACCTGCGGGACGGACGGGCTGTTCGTCTGACCCAGGGCGACTATGATAAAATGACCGTCTATTCCGCCCAGCCCTGCGGCGTTGCCCGGCGCTTCATCCGTGCCGGCGCCCGGAACCTCCACATTGTGGATCTGGACGGCGCCCGGGCCGGCGAGCCTGGCTTTGCCAATCTGGTGGAGATCGAGGCGCTGGTGCAGCAGGGGCACGCCTTCATTGAGGTGGGAGGCGGAATCCGCACCGAGGAACGCATCCTGCAGTATCTGGAGCTGGGCGTTGACCGTGTGATCCTTGGCACCGCGGCGGTGGAGAACTTTGCCTTTACCCGCCGCATGGCGGAACGCTACGGGGATAAGATCGCCGTGGGCGTGGACGCAAGGGATGGCATGGTGGCCACCCACGGCTGGGAGAAGACCAGCGGTGAGGAGGGCTTCGACTTCTGCCGCCGCCTGCGGGACGCCGGTGTGAAGACCGTCATCTACACCGACATCAGCCGGGACGGTACGCTCGCCGGTACCAATCTGGAGGCTTACCGGGAGCTGGTGAAGATCGAGGGGCTGGACATCATCGCCTCCGGCGGCATCAGCTCTGTCAAGGAAATTGAGACGCTGAACGCCATGGGCGTGGCCGGCGCCATTCTGGGCAAGGCCGTTTACGACGGGCGGCTGGATCTGGGTATGTGTCTGGACGCTGCCGGCAATCGCCGCGCCGAAGACGACGAACCCGCTCTGTTCTGAGGAGGAAAGAGGTATGCTGGCAAAACGCATCATTCCCTGTCTGGACGTAAAGAACGGACGGGTGGTGAAGGGCACCAACTTCGA
Source organism: uncultured Oscillibacter sp. (assembly GCA_964593575.1). GTDB lineage: Bacteria > Bacillota > Clostridia > Oscillospirales > Oscillospiraceae > Oscillibacter. Next base: position 3,076 of record CAZQJD010000087.1, on the reverse strand, counting down.
GGGCCTGCGGGACATGGCGGACCCGGTGGAGATGGCCCGGTTTTACAACGAAAGCGGCGCCGATGAGCTGGTGTTTTACGACATCACCGCCTCGGTGGAGGGCCGCACCCTGTTCACCGACATTCTGCGTCGGGTAGCCGGTGAGATATTCATCCCCCTGACGGTGGGCGGCGGCATCGGTTCGCTGGAGGATTTCGACCGGGTGCTGAAATGCGGCGCCGATAAGGTCAGCGTCAACTCCGGCGCCATCCGCGATCCCAGAATTATCGCCGAGGCAGCCCGGAAATACGGCGACCAGTGCGTGGTGCTGTCCATGGACGTGAAGCGGGTGGACGGACAGTTCCGCCTCTTTACCAAGGGCGGCCGGGAGGATACCGGGATCGACGCCATGGAATGGGCTGTCCGGGGCGTGAAGAACGGCGCTGGCGAGATCGTTCTCAACTCCATCGACACCGACGGCGTCAAGGGCGGCTTCGATCTGGAAATGCTGGACGCACTGGCGTCCCGGGTGGATGTGCCCATCATTGCCAGCGGCGGCGCGGGTAAGCCGGAGGACTTCGTGGAGCTGTTCACCCATCCCGGCATCGACGCGGGACTGGCGGCCTCCATTTTCCACACCCGGCAGGTGGAGATCCGCGGCTTGAAACAATACCTCCGCGCGCAGGGCGTGGAGATGCGCCTGTGAAGGAGAGAGCAGTATGGAGCTGAAATTTGACGAGAAGGGCCTGATCCCCGCTATCGTGCAGGATCACTACACCAAGCAGGTGCTGACCCTGGCCTATATGAACAAGGAGAGCCTCGCCATCACCATTGACGAGCGGCGCACCTGCTTCTGGAGCCGCAGCCGTCAGGAGCTGTGGCGCAAGGGAGATACCTCCGGGGCGGTGCAGCATGTGGTGTCCATCACCGCCGACTGCGACGGCGATGCACTGGTGGTGGAGGTGGTGAAGGACGGCCCCGCCTGCCACACCGGGGAGGAGAGCTGCTTCTTCAACCGTCTGTATCTCTCCGACGAGCTGAAGGCCTTCAGCTATGAGGGACTGTACGACCTCATCGCCGGACGCAAAAGCGACCCCAAGGAGGGAAGCTATACCACCTACCTCTTTGAGAAGGGCATGGACAAGATCCTCAAGAAGGTGGGCGAGGAATGCACCGAGGTCATCATCGGCGGCAGCAAGAATGACCGGGAGGAGACCATCTATGAGATCGCTGATCTGACGTATCATGTCATGGTGCTGATGGTGCAGATGGGCATCACCGTGGAGGACATCACCCGCGAGCTGGAGAAGCGCCATGTGGTGGACCACAAGGTGAAGCAGGAGCGGATGCAATGAAGCTGACACCGTATCACGGCTCCGTGCACACCCACTCTGCTTTCTGCGACGGAAAGAATACCATGGCGGAGATGGCGGCTGCCGCCTGCGCCGCCGGGGTGAAGCATTACGGCTTTTCCGGCCATATCCACACCCCTGCCCCTGCGGATGTGGGGGTGTGTATGAACGCCGATCTCACCGCCTACCGGGAGGAGGGGGAGCGGCTGCGGAGCGAGTACGCGGGACGCATGGAGATCCTGCTGGGCATTGAGTGGGATCTTTGTTCCGATATGCCGGTGCCGGACTGGGCGGATTACTGGATCGGTTCCGTCCACAATCTGTTTGACGTCCGTTCCGGGGAGTACTATACCGTGGACTGGAAGCCGGAAATGCTGTGCTCCTGCCGGGATGAGATGTTCGGCGGCGACATGCTGGCGCTGGCGGAAGGCTACTTTGCGGCAGTGGCTGAGGTGGCCGCAGAGAAACCGGACATTCTGGGCCATATCGACCTCATTACCAAGCTCAACGGGGGTGGCGGCCTGTTTGACGAAGGAGCAGCCCGCTACCGGGCTGCCGCCCTGAATGCTCTCCATGCTGCCGATCCGGCGGTGACGCTGCTGGAGATCAATACCGGCGCCATGTCCCGGGGATATCGCAAGAACCCCTATCCTGCCCCTTTCCTGCTGGAGGAGTGGCGGCGTATGGGCGGACAGGTCATCATCACTGCCGACACCCACAGCGCCCAGACCATCCTGTACGCCTACGATCAGGCAATATCACTGGCCAAGGAGGCTGGATTCCGGGAGAGCGTGCTGCTTACCGGGGGCGGCTGGGTAAGCTGTCCGCTGTGAGATCCCTTTGCGCGGCGGAGGAATTGCAAGGACGGACAGATTCTGATACAATGGCGGAAAATGCAGAAAGCAAGGAGCGGAGAAGTATGTTTCAAACGGTGATCTTCGATCTGGATGGTACGATTTTGAATACGCTGGAGGATCTGGCGGCTGCCGGCAACTGGATCTGCCGGAAGCGCGGCTGGCCGGAGCATACCGTGGAGGGCTACCGTCAGCTGGTGGGCACCGGTATGCGGAACCTGCTGCGGCTGCTGGATCCTATGGGCGACAGCGATCCGCAGCTGGACGAGGCGCTGGCGGAATACATGGACTATTACGGGCAGCACAGCCTGGAAAAGACGGCACCCTATCCCGGCATCCCGGCGCTGCTGGCGGAGCTGAAGCGCCGCGGTGTGAAGCTGGCGGTATATTCCAACAAGGGAGACCGCTTCTGCGCGGAGATCGTGGAGCATTTTTTTCCCGGCGTGTTTGATGTGATCCGGGGCAAGGTGGACGGCGTGCCGGTGAAGCCTGACCCCGAGGGTCTGAAAATCGTAATGGACGCGCTGGGGGCGGAAAAAGAGACCACGCTCTATGTGGGCGACAGCAATGTGGACATGGAGACTGCCCGGAACGGCGGCCTTGTGTCCTGCGGCGTCACCTGGGGGTTTCGGGGGCGGCAGGAGCTGCAGGAGGCCGGCGCTGTCCATCTGGCAGAGACGGCGGAGGCGCTGCTGGCGCTGATCCTGCGTGCGTGATCCCGAATTCCAACCGCATCAGATCCCACTGTAAAAGCACAGAGCCGCCGGAGAACCGGCGGCTCAGCTTGTCGAAAAACTCAAAACTGTGCTCGGAGCCTGAAAAATACAGGGGGGAGTTCGAGGGGGCGAAGCCCGCCTCGAATTGGATCAAATGCCCCGAGATCCCTTGCAA
>CAZQJD010000086.1:0-8209 GCA_964593575.1 uncultured Oscillibacter sp. | reverse complement strand
TGGGGCGCTGTACCGTCCACCACGCCGCAGCGCAGTCCCGGAAGCAGCACGCCGTCCAATGATGCAGGATCTCCGCTGCAGCGGATATACTCCACATCCGCCCCCGCCGACTCCATCGCCGTGCCAATCCGCTGCATAAAGCTGGCCTTTCCGTTTCCCGGACAGCCCTTCAGGATCATAAGATCATATGTATCGCCATTCGTTGTCAGTTGGTGGAACAGGTTGTGAAATCCCTCTCCACTGTTGGCGCCCAGAAAAAAATTGGTCACAGTCGCCATGTTGCCCCTCCCAAAAAAGCATTCTCACTTTCAGGCTATGCGGCAGCAGCATGACCTGCTTTTCTTTTCTGCAAAAACAGGTTCGCAGCGGTTTACTTGTTCATAATCCTGGCTTACAATAACAACATGATGATTTTGAATCTTCAAGGAGGAATACTATGCCTTTTCATGTCAACTTCGGCGGCGGATTTCCGCCCAATGGTCAGGGACCTGACTTCACGCAGTATCAGCAGCCCCGTCCCCAGCCCAAGCCCCGCAAACCCATCGGCACCCCGGCTACACGAACCATTATCAACATCGTGGTAACGCTGGTGTTTGCCCTGGTGTATTTCTATGTCCAGCTGCCCGCTATCAACCTGCAGAGCGAATCCTTCTACGCCTTTGTATTCCTGTGTTGCGCCGTATACTGCGGCTGCGCGGTATTCACCTCCGGTTTCCAGGGCAATGGTACCAAGGGCTATATTGCTTTTGTAAAAAAGCAGTGCGCCGTCCCCGCTCTGGCCATCATCCTGCTGGCGGCAGTCATCATTGTGGGCAGCATCGCCTCTTCCATTCTCCTGCGAGCCGACGCGTACAGTAAGCTGCTGCCATTGGAGCCCGGCGACTTTGCCACCGATATCCACGAGATATCCTATGACCAGATCCCCATGCTGGACGACGATTCCGCAGCACGGCTGGGCAGCCGCAAGCTGGGCGAGCTGGCAGACATGGTTTCCCAATTCGAGGTGATGAACACCTACACTCAGATCAACTATCAAGGCCGTCCTGTCCGGGTCAGTTCTCTGCGCTACGGCGATCTGGTCAAGTGGATCACCAACCGCGCAGACGGTCTCCCCGCCTATGTCATCATCGACATGACAACTCAGAACGCCGAAGTGGTGCGTCTGGAAGAAGGCATGAAATACACCACCGCCGAGCATTTCAGCCGCAACCTCTACCGTCATCTGCGTTTCCGCTACCCCACCTATATGTTTGACGAGCCGGTATTTGAGATTGACGAGAACGGCACTCCCTATTGGGTCTGCAGCCGCATCGTCCGGCGTATCGGCCTGTTCGGCGGCACGGATATCTCCGGCGCGGTGCTTGTAAACGCCATCACCGGCGAAAGCCAGTACCATGAAGCTCAAGACATCCCCTCCTGGGTAGACCGGGTCTATACGGCAGACATCATTATTCAGCAGTACGACTACTACGGTCAGTACCACAACGGATTCCTCAACTCCATGTTCGGCCAGCGTGACGTTACCGTCACCACCGAGGGCTACAACTATCTGGTCATTGGGGACGACGTGTATATGTACACCGGCGTCACCTCCGTCACCAGCGATGAATCCAACATCGGTTTCATTCTCACCAACCAGCGTACCAAGGAGACAACCTTCTATTCCATTGCCGGTGCAGAGGAATTCTCCGCCATGGCCTCCGCCCAGAGTAAGGTGCAGCAGATGAACTATATTGCCACCTTCCCCCTGCTGCTGAACATCGCAGATGAGCCCACTTACTTCATGGCACTGAAGGGCAATGACGGTCTGGTTAAGATGTACGCCATGGTCAATGTCCAGCAATATCAGATCGTAGCCACCGGCTCCACTGTTGCTGAGTGTGAGCAAAACTACCGCAGCGATCTGGTGCATAACGGACTCATCGACAGCGCAGAGGGCGATATCAGCAACGCCGACACCACCACCGTTTCCGGCGTTATCAGCGAGATCCGCACCACAGTCATCAATGGCAACAGCCAGTATTTCCTGCAGTTACAGGGCGACAACCACTATTACGTCATCAGCGCCGCCGACGACGCCGACGCGGTCATCCTCAACACTGGTGACCGTGTGGAGCTCCGCTGCAGCAAGGACTCCACCGGCACCATCGTTACCGCCTACAGTCTGGACATCCTGCACTGATATGTACCGCACCGCATTTTCCTCTCCTCTCGGCGTTCTGACGCTGTACAGCGACGGGATCGCCATCACCGCTATTACCATGCCGGTCTGGCGGTATCAGCCAACGGCAGAAAGTACTGAATACGACGCGCTCCCGGTATTTCAGCAGGCAAGGCAATGGCTGGGAAACTACTTTACAGAAGCTGCAGTTCATAGTCTTCCTCCGATTTGCACTACCGGGACCCCATTCCAACAGCAGGTGTGGCGTACCCTGCTCGAGATCCCCTACGGCAGCACCCTCACCTATGGAGAAGTGGCCCGGAAGCTGGAGAAAATCACCGGTCGCCGCACTTCACCCCGGGCGGTAGGGAACGCTGTAGGGCAAAATCCTGTGGCCATTATGATCCCCTGCCACCGTGTTCTGGGAGCAGGCGGCAGCTTGACAGGCTTTGGCGGTGGGCTGGATGCCAAACGCTTCCTTCTGGATATGGAAGGTATCCCCTACCGCAGCTGACTCCCGCATTCAACGAGAAAGGAGCCGTTGCAGAATGTGAATTCTGTAGCGGCTCTCTTTTTTCCTCTCGGCTCGAGCAAGTAAAGGTGATTTGTGTGGAAAACGCCGTCATTTTAGGGAGACAAGGGAATAACAAAGCTGACCCAGCCTTCTCAGCAGCGCCTAAAATGTGGAACGTCTTGCTTTTCGTAGCCTGATACTGATTCTTGATGAAACTGTTAAATCAAGGATCCCGCGTGCTGTGCATGCTCGAATTGCGCCTGTGGCGCAATTCGGCGTCAGCTGTGCATGGATACCCGTAAGGCGGCAAAGCCGCTAACGGCTATCGCTTTTATATGAAATTCACATTCAGGCCGGTGCAGGCTGCACCATCTCGGTATGAATTGGCGCTTTTCGTCCGGCTCTAACAATGGAACTGCAATATAGTAGAATTTTTCAGATAATTTTTGAAACGTTTTGGGGGTATCGTAGTCTTATTATCAAGAGGGGGGTGAATGAATGACGGACGTTGAACAAATCTATAACGAATATTTTCACGATGTATATAAATACGCTCTCTCGCTTTGCCAAAACGAAGCATTGGCTGAAGAAGTAACTCAGGAAACGTTTTGCAAGGCAATGGAGAGTTTAGATACATTTAAGGGTAACTGTCGCATTTTCGTTTGGCTTTGTCAGATAGCAAAGAATACATATTTTACGCTTTACAAAAAACAAAAAAAGTATGTTTCGGAGTCCGAGATTGATCCCACCGCTGTTTTACTTCCTGATTTTGAACGCATGTATATGGATAACGAGACTGCAAAGCAGCTGCATAAATTACTGCATCAACTGAGCGAGCCATATAAAGAAGTGTTTATGCTGAGAGTGTTTGGTGAATTATCTTATTCGCAAATCGGGGAACTGTTTAATAAAACTGATAGTTGGGCAAGATTGATTTTTTATCGTGCAAAAAAAGAATTGTGGAGGCGATTAGATGAACATATCATGTGAAATCATCCGTGATTTACTGCCACTATACCATGATGGTGTATGCAGCAACGACAGTAAATCCTTGGTTGTAGCGCATCTGAAAAGCTGCGAGGTGTGCCGCAAAGAATTGGATCTGCTGGATACGGATTTGATGATGCCGCACGTGGAGCCTGACAAGGAAAAATCTATCAAGGCTGTGTCAACTGCATGGAAAAGGGCAAAGAAGAGATCCTTTGTAAAAGGAACTTTCCTTGCGGCTTTAATTTGCGCAATACTGATCGGGGGATTTATCGGACTGACACAGTGGAAAATAATTCCGGTACCAACTGACGTTCTTGAAGTTTCCGAACTTTCTCAACTGCCAGACGGAAGTATCTGCTTTAACCTTTTCGTGAACGATAACAAAAATTTGTATTTCACAAAATACAATAGGATGGACGATGGTTGTTTTTATGTGACTCCGATGCGATCAGTCATTGAAACAACACGCAAGTATGACATCGGTGGATTTGACAAATTCCATGTTTTTAATCCGTCTGGATACAATGCGGAACCAATGTATATTGGGACTGTCTCCCTCGAAAACGTTATTAAAATATATGTCGGCCCCGTTGGTGAAGGTACCTTAGTTTGGGAAGAAGGAATGGAATTGCCGGCGGCCAGTAAAGATATTGAACAAATGCTTGCCAGGAACTAACCGTTTTGAAGCATCTGCTGCAATAGAGTAGGGAGGAATATGTGAACAAAGCCATTCTCCTATCCCCTCAGTTCAGGCATGCGGAAAGGTTTCGAGTATTTCAAGCCGGAGTCCACGCTTATGTCGGGGAGCCGTATTCGCAGAAGGAATGTCTCGCCCGGGCGCAATCCCTCATGGAACTATATTGTGACCTCAAACCCCAGCAGGAAATCTGCTACACACTGGCCTTTGCAAAGGCCTTGTCATCGATCCACGGACCCAGCAGGTGCTGCTCAACGGTCGGGGGCAGCCGCTGCCCCGCAAGCAGTTCGCCGTGATGCTGTGGCGGCATGAGCAGCAGCGCGGGTGATGTGTCCGATTCGGACACAGGAGGAGATAAGAAGATCCGCTCCAATTCCTGAGCGGATCTTCTTATTGGGCAGTAGTTGGGTAATAGCAAGCTTCTTTTCCCGATCATTCTCTTAAAAAGTTATGAAAAAAGCACGAAATCCGCGGATTTCATGCTTTTTGGCGGAGTAATGGAGAGTCCAGACGAACCCCTCGGGTTCGTCTGGCTCCCTTTTGGTGGAGATGGGGGGAGTTGAACCCCCGTCCGAAAGCACTTCATCAGGATCTTCTCCGGGCGCAGTCGGTTATTGCGGGAATCTGCTTCCCTGTTCCCCTTCCGTCAGGCAAGCCGACACGCCTGACGGTCAGGTGAGAGTCATGATGCGTGGGCAGGTCAACTCTTTCCCGCCTCACGGACGCCACATCAACGACGCCTTCCCCGGCCTGTGGCCTCTCCGGTTCAGACGGCCGCCTAATTAGGCAGCGACAGCAACAGTTCTGTTGTTGTTTAATTTATAATTGCCCGTTTTATGGATGTCAGGCGCATCCGCCCGCTAATCCTGCCTCCATACCCCCGTCGAAACCGGTACATCCCCATATATGGGAGTCTGCCAGCGGTGATGTATCCGCAGGATGCTAAAGGGATTGTAACACACTCCGGTGTCGGAGTGTGTTACATTTTTGTGACATTTTCAGGTCTTTGCAATCTTGACCATCAGCTTGGCCGGTACGATCTTCGCCAGCACACGGTAAAGCTTGTAGAAGCTCCGGGGCGTGTAGAAGGTGCGCCGCTCCTTTGCGGCCCGCAGCGCGCCGCCGGCGACCTTCACCTGATCGCAGTAAGGAAGCGTGGCAAACATCTTGGAATTGCCGGTGATGCCGCCGATATCCAAAAAATCCGTCTTCATGGGACCAGAGCACACCGCAGTGGCGCTGATGCCCTTGGGCCGCAGCTCCTCATCGATGCCCAGCGTGAAGGAGGACACGTACGCCTTGGTGGAGGAATACACCGTCATCCGGGGATTCACGCAGAAGGATGCGATGGAACTGACATTGAGGATCCGGCCGCCCTCCGGCATATAGGGGATGACCATATTGGTCACCGCTGTCAGGGCGCGGATGTTCAGATCCACCATCCGGGTCTGGGTGGCGGTATCCATCTCACCCAGATTGCCCAGATAGCCGCAGCCGGCATTATTGATGAGCAGCTCCACCTCCGGACGCTCCGCGGCCAGCTTCTCAGCCAGAACGGCAAAGCTCATGGGATCGCACAGATCCAGCGGCAGGCAGACCACCTGACTCTCTGTGCAGCCGGCAGCCATCCGCTCCAGCCGCTCACGCCGTCGGGCAATAAGCCAGAAGCATTCGATCTCCGGGAACACCTCTGCCGCCTGCCGGAAAAACTCCGTACCCAGACCGGCAGATGCGCCGGTGATGATGGCAGTTTTCATAGAGCGGCCTCCTCAGCCTCAGTGAGTCTCGGGAGCGGGATACTCCACGCCCAGAGTGTCCACACGGATGGACTGGATGACAACATCCTTTTTGGGCTTGTCGTTCATCATGTTGCGAGGCACGCGGGAGATGTCGATGGCCACCTGGGCGCCCTCAGTGATCTTACCGAAGGCGGCATACTGGCCGTCCAGATGGGGCGCGGCGTCCACCATCACGAAGAACTGGCTGCCGGCAGAGTTGGGAGCCATGGTACGGGCCATGGACAGCACGCCCAGCGTATGCTTGATGTCGTTCTGGGGGAAGCGGTTTCCGGCAAACTCACCGTTGATCTGATAGCCGGGGCCACCCATGCCGGTGCCCTGGGGGCAGCCGCCCTGGATCATGAAGCCGGGGATGACGCGATGGAAGATCAGGCCGTCATAGTAGCCCTTGTTGGCCAGGGAGATGAAGTTGTTGACGGTGTTGGGCGCCTTCTCGGGATACAGCTCACCGGTCATCACGGCGCCGTCAGCCATGGTAATGGTCACGATAGGATTGGACATAGTGTGTTTCCTTCTTTCTTCTTATGTTATGTTTTTATGCTTTTCAGGCTCGTCGGGCCTTCATAGCCCGATCCATTTCACGAGAGGCGTCACGCTTGGCGGTGGCTTCCCGCTTGTCGTAGTTCTTCTTGCCCTTGCACAGGCCGACCTCCACCTTCACTCTGGAGTCCTTGAAGTAGACGGACAGCGGCACCAGCGCGTAGCCGTCCTGCTTCACCAGAGCGAAGAGCTTGCGGATCTCCCGCTTATGCATCAGCAGCCGTCGCACACGCAGCGGCTCGCGGTTGAAGATATTGCCTTTCTCATAGGGCGAGATGTGCATGCTGTGGACGAATATCTCTCCATCCTTTATGCCGCACCAGCTGTCCTTCAAATTCAGCGTGCCGGCGCGGATGGATTTGACCTCCGTACCGAACAGCTCGATGCCCGCCTCGAATTTTTCCTCCACGTAGTAGTCGTGATATGCCTTGCGGTTCTGTGCCGCGATCTTGATGCCTTTCTTCTCCGTGTGGCTCGCCTCCTTCATCCAATGATGGGATAGTATACCATGATTCTTTCCCCACTTCAAGAAAAACAAACATTGGCAAGCCGCCAAGTCTGTGTTATAGTATATACTTGATAAAGTATGTACCTGTGAGGTATTCTGATATGAGTGATATGCAGGAAATCCTTCTGAGCCGGGAAGATAAATTCCATGGCCGCGTGGTCTCCGTCCATGTGGACCAGGTACTGCTTCCCAACGGACACCAGTCCTTCCGGGAAGTGGTGGATCACAACGGCGGCGTAGCCATTCTGGCGCTGGACGATGACAACAATGTGCTGACTGTGACCCAGTACCGCTATGTCTTCGGCCGTGAAATGCTGGAGATCCCGGCCGGCAAGCTGGAGGACGGCGAGGACCCCGCCTCCGCCGCGCTGCGGGAGCTGCGGGAGGAGACCGGCGCCACTCCCGACGAGTTTCTGCCTCTGGGCGCCATTCTTCCCTCACCCGGCTGCTACGGTGAAACGCTGCACCTGTATCTGGCCCGGGGGCTGCATTTCGGTGCGGCACAGCCCGACGAGGACGAGCTGCTGCGGGTAGCGCGCATCCCCTTTGACGAAATGGTTCGCCGTATACTCACAGGAAAGATCACGGACGGCAAGACAGTTGCCGCTGTGCTGAAGGCCAAGCTGCTTTTGAATCTGTAAGCAGATCACAGGAGGAAATATGGAACAGAAAAAAAAGGTCCTGATCGTAGAGGACGAGAAAAATATTGTCGATATCCTGCGCTTCAACCTGCAGCGCAGCGGTTATGATACCATCGAGGCTTATGACGGCGAGGACGGCCTGAACCGTGCCATGCTTGAAAATCCCGATCTGATCCTGCTGGATGTGATGCTGCCGAAAATGATCGGCTTTGATGTCTGCAAGACCCTGCGGCAGATGGGCAACAACGTGCCGGTCATTATCCTCACTGCCCGGGAGGAAGAGACCGACAAGGTCCTGGGTCTGGAGATCGGCGCCGATGACTACATCACCAAGCCCTTCTCCATGCGGGAGCTGATTG